>CAYZUY010000301.1:0-1505 GCA_964481495.1 uncultured bacterium | reverse complement strand
TCACGATGAACCGTCCCTATTTGCCAGCCTCTCCGCCCGGGTGGGCAGCATCGGCGACAACCGGCTGGGTGGCTGGTACAGCTACCGGGCTGCCAAGGCCGCTCAGAATATGCTGATCCGCACGCTGGCCCTGGAGTGGCAGCGCCGTCGCCGCAACACCATCTGTCTACTGCTGCACCCAGGCACGACCGATACCGATCTCTCCGCGCCGTTCCAGGCCAATGTGCCTCCGGAGCGGCTGTTCACCCCCGAGCGGACCGTCCAGCAGCTGATGGCGATTCTCGAACGAGCCACCCTGGCCGACAGCGGTCGTTTCCTCGCCTGGGACGGTCAGGAAATTCCCTGGTAGTCCAGAGCTCGGGGGGGAAGTTTGTCAGCGATACTGTGGGCCATCATCCCAAGGCACATCCTCTCCATGCCCAAGATCTACATCCTCGATACCAACGTCCTGCTGCACGATCCCGGCGCGATGTTCTGCTTCGAGGAGAACGATGTGGTGATTCCGATCACCGTGATCGAGGAGGTGGACCGGTTCAAGCGGGATCTGAGCGAGAAGGGCCGCAATGCCCGCACCGTCTCCCGCTGGCTGGATGACCTGCGCAACAAAGGACACCTCCAGGATGGGGTACCTCTGGGGAAGGGCGGTCAGCTGCGGGTAGCGTTCCACCACGACCAGACTCTGGATCAGCTGCCGGTGGAACTGCACGGAGACAGTGCCGATAACCGCATCCTGGCGATCGCCCTGGCATGCCGGGCCCAGCAGTCCCAGCCGGTGGTGCTGGTGACCAAGGACACGAACCTGCGCATCAAGGCGGATGCCGTCGGCCTGATCGCCGAGGACTACGAAACCGACAAGGTCGACATCGAGGAACTCTACACCGGCCGTGGCGAGGTCGCCGTCAGCGAGCAGGACCTGCAGGAGCTGCACCACAATGGCTTCCTGCGGCTGGAGGGCGAGTGGCATGACAACCAGTGCCTACTGCTGCACTGCGACAGCCAACCGGAGCACCGGGTCTACAGTCGCTATCTGAGTCGGGGCCATGGCGTGGTCAGTTGCGCCCCTCTGCCCCACCAGGGCATCTCCCGACTGGAACCGCGCAACGCAGAACAGCGGTTCGCCTTCGATCTGCTGCTGGATCCGAAGGTGCAGCTGGTCACCCTGGTCGGTAAGGCCGGAACCGGCAAGACACTGCTGGCCCTGGCCGCCGGTCTGCATCAGGTGGCGGATGAGCGGCGTTATCAGCGACTGCTGGTGGCCCGGCCGGTCTTCCCACTCGGTCGGGACCTGGGCTTTCTGCCCGGGGATGTGCAGGAGAAGATCGCCCCCTGGATGAAACCGATCTACGACAACCTGGAGCTGATGCTCAGCCCCCGCAGCGGGCGCGGCGGTAGCCAGCCGGGCTGGCAGAGTCTGGTGGACATGGGCCTGCTGGAGATTGAGGCCCTCACCTACATCCGGGGCCGCTCGATTCCCGAGCAGTACGTGATCATCGACGAGGCCCAGA
>CAYZUY010000300.1:1109-1516 GCA_964481495.1 uncultured bacterium | reverse complement strand
AGCGGGTCACGCCCTGTACGCGTACCGGCGAAGGGCGACCGTCCAGCCAGTCTGCGAGGGCACGGGCCGCATCCTTGGCGGTCGCCGCCGGGACGGCGAGCCGCCAGCGGCGACTGTCGCGACCGACACTGGCGGTCGCACAGCAGTCAGCCCAGGGTTGCCGGTTGCTGCGCAGCCAGGGCAGGTAGGTCTGCACCAGAGCCTTGAGTCCATTTTCACTGTCGGCCGACAGACGCAACCAGGGCTGGGGCGCCTCAGTTGGAGTCGGCAGTGTCGGCAGGATGGGCGCCGACTCAAGCACGACGTGGGCATTGGTGCCGCTGAAGCCGAAGGAACTGACAGCGGCCCGACGCACGGACTCCGACCAATCCGTACCTTTCACAGGTACCTGCAGGGCATAGTCCACC
>CAYZUY010000300.1:0-1050 GCA_964481495.1 uncultured bacterium | reverse complement strand
TGGGCCGGAATCCGTCCCTGCTGCAGGCAGAGGACAGTTTTGATCAGGCCGGCAACGCCAGCGGCACCCTCCAGGTGACCGAAATTGGTCTTCACCGAGCCCAAACGGAGGGGCTCAGAGCGCTCGCGACCGCCATAGACTGCGCCAGCGGCCTTGACCTCGATCGGATCGCCCAGCGCCGTACCGGTGCCATGGGCTTCGCGATAACCAATCTGCTCGGGTCGGACGCTAGCCTCCGCCAGGACCCGGCGCATCAGGGATTCCTGGGCGGCTCCATTCGGGACCGTCAGCCCACCACTGGCCCCATCCTGATTCACCCCGCTGCCCCGGATCACCGCCCAGATCGGGTCGCGATCGGCAATCGCATCCGCCAGACGCTTGAGGACCACCGCACCCGCGCCCTCGCCGCGGACGTAGCCGTCGGCCGCGGCATCGAAGGTCTTGCAGCGCCCATCGGGGGCCATCATGCCCGAGCGGGAGAAGCAGAGACTGTTGATCGGAGAGAGGAGCAGGTTGACACCGCCGGCGATCGCCAGGCGACACTCCCGTTCCCGCAGACTGCGGCAGGCCAGATGCAGCGCCACCAGCGAGGAGGAGCAGGCAGTGTCGACTGCCAGACTGGGACCCTGCACACCCAGCAGGTAGGCGAGACGCCCGGCCGCCATGCTGTAGCTGATGCCGGTGGCGAAATACATATCCATCTGCTCGGGCGGGACTGAGTCAGACAGCTGGCGAGCGTAGTAATCGTTGGCGCAGATGCCGAAGAAGATGCCCGCCGACTGGCCCCGCAGGGCTCCAGGGGCCTGACCGGACCGCTCCAGGGCTTCCCAGGAGACCTCCAGCAGCAGGCGCTGCTGGGGATCGAGCGCCTGGGCCTCCCGGGGAGAAATTCCGAAGAACAGCGGATCGAACTGGTCCACGGTCCCCAGGAATCCCCCCCGCCGACAGTGCATCCGACCGGGCTTCCCCGGCGTCGCATCGTAGTAGCGCTCCAGATTCCAGCGATCGGCAGGTACCTCCGAGGTGGCATCCCGGCCCTCCACCAGCAGC
>CAYZUY010000299.1:0-1519 GCA_964481495.1 uncultured bacterium | reverse complement strand
TGGTCCATGCTCCCTACAGTAGGGAAAAGCCTCCCGGAGATCCCATGGCCCGCATCGCCTACCTCGACTGTCCCAGCGGCATTGCCGGGGACATGTGCCTGGGTGCTCTGCTGGATGTGGGCGTGCCGCTGGCGGTACTCGAGCAGGGGCTGCAGGG
The DNA here is from genome assembly GCA_964481495.1 of uncultured bacterium. GTDB lineage: Bacteria > Cyanobacteriota > Cyanobacteriia > Synechococcales > Synechococcaceae > CAWUMD01. The sequence goes on along the minus strand of CAYZUY010000299.1, from coordinate 1,362 downwards.
TCTGGGCCTGGCGGGCGATTTCACCCTGGCGGTGGAACGGGCCCCGAAGCAGGGTCAGATGGCGACCCGGGTGCGGGTGCAGCTCACCCACGGCCATGACCACCACCACCGGGGGCTGCCGACCATCGAAGCGATGATCCGGGCGGCGGCCCTCAGCCCCGGGGCGGAAGCCCGCAGTCTGGCGATCTTCCGGGAGCTGGCGGCGGCGGAGGCGGCGGTGCATGGTCTGCCGATCGAGCAGGTGCACTTCCACGAGGTGGGGGCGGTGGATGCCCTGGTGGACATCGTTGGCACGGCCATCGGGCTCGACTGGCTGGGCATTGAGAGGCTCCACTGTTCCGCCCTGCCCAGCGGCGGCGGCACCGTGCGGGCGGCCCACGGCCTGCTGCCGGTTCCGGCCCCGGCGGTGCTGCAGCTCTGCGCCCGGCGGCAGGTGCCGCTCTACAGCAACGGCATCGATAAGGAACTGGTGACCCCCACGGGGGCGGCGATCGCCTGCGCCCTGTCCAGCGGCTTCGGGCCGCCCCCGGCCATGACCCTGGAGCGGATCGGTCTCGGGGCCGGAGGCTGGGATCTGCCGATTCCCAACCTGCTGCGGCTCTGGATCGGGGAGGCGGATGACCGGGCCGGACTGGAGACTGTCGCGGTGCTGGAAACGCAGATCGATGATGGCGACGGTCAGCGGCTGGCCTACGCCTGCGAACAGCTCTTGGCGGCCGGAGCCCTGGACTGCTTCAGCCAGCCGGTGACGATGAAGAAGGGACGTCTGGGTCAGCTGCTGACGGTGATCTGCGACCCGACCCAGGTTGATCGGATGGAGGAGATCCTGTTCCGCGAGACCCCCAGCATCGGCATCCGGCGCCAGCTGCAGCAGCGGCGCGCCCTGCCCCGTACCCTGGAGCGGGTGAGCACGGCCTGGGGTGAGGTGACCCTCAAGGTCTCGGGTGACCCAACCGCTCCCTGGCAGGTGCAGCCGGAATACGAGGACTGCGCGGCGATCGCCCGCCTGCACCAGCTGCCCCTGGAGCAGGTGCGTCAGGCTGCCCTGCAGGCCTGGGAGACGACTAGACTGAAGCCGTGAGTGGCGTTGCGACCATGCTCTGCTCGGCCTGGACCATCGACGAATTCCACCGCATCGCCTCGGTGCTGCCGGAGCGACGTCTGGAGCTGATTCGGGGAGAACTTCGGGAAATGACCCCCAAGGGCACGCGCCATGCGGTGATCGTCAATAGTCTGGCGGAACGGTTGCCGGCGATCGCCCGTCCCCTGGGGCACTGCTGCCGGTTCGAAGCACCTCTGCGCCTTGAGGATTCGGAGCCCGAACCGGATGTGGCGATTGTGCAGGGCCCTCTCTCGAACTAC
>CAYZUY010000298.1:0-1549 GCA_964481495.1 uncultured bacterium | reverse complement strand
TCCTCCCGCAGGGCGGCGCGCAGGGCCCGGGCGAAGCTGTTGGTGTCCTGGCCCAGCTCCCGCTGGTGAATCAGGCAGCGATTATCCCGGAACAGGTACTCAATCGGATCCTCGATGGTGATCACGTGGCCCCGGCGCCGGGCATTGATCCGGTTCAGGCAGGCCGCCAGGGTGGTCGACTTGCCCGACCCGGTGGGACCGGTGACGAGCACCAGACCGCGGGGGCGATCGCAGCAGTCCCCCAGCACCGTTGGCAGATGCAGGCTCTCGAACTCGGGCATCTCCTGGCTGAGGGCCCGGAAGGCGACTGCGGGCTGGCCCCGCTCGCGGTAGAGGTTGACCCGGAAGCGGCTGCCATCCGCCAGGCTGACGGCGAAGTCCAGTTCCTTGTCCGTGGCGTAGCGATCGCGCAGGGGCTCGGGCACCAGGGGCAGCACCTGGGCCAGCAGGTCGGCGCTGGCCAGGGCCTCGCCCCAGGGCTGCAGGTCCCCGTTCAGGCGCAGATAGGGCGGGCGATCGCCGCTCAGGTGCAGGTCCGAGCCCCGGCGCTGCACCAGTTCCCGCAGCAGGTCCTCCAGTCCCATGACTCCTCCCTGTTCTACAGACTCAGACAGACGCGCATGATTTCCTCCACCGTCGTCAGGCCCTGCGCCAGAAGGCTGACCGAATAGTCGAGCAGGCTGCGCATGCCCTGCTCACGGGCGTAGCGCTGCAGTTCCTCCAGCGGAGCCTGGGCGACGATCAGATTGCGGATGTGGTTGTCCACCTTCACCACCTCGTAGACGCCGATCCGACCGCTGTAGCCCAGACCGCCGCAACTGGTGCAGAGGGTGCCGTCCAGGGTGGCGGTCTGCAGCTCCTGACCCCGCAGTTCCCGGGACTGGAGGAAACGACCGCCCTCGGGCAGCCCGATGATGGCCGTCAGATGCGGTTCGTAGTCGTGGGGGCGGGCGCACTCCGGGCAGACCCGCCGCACCAGCCGCTGGGCGCAGATGGCCAGGAGGCTGCTGGTGAGCAGGTAGGGCTCAACCCCCATCTCTGTCAGCCGGGGGATGGAGGTGAGGGCATCGTTGGCGTGCAGGGTGGTGAACACCAGGTGTCCGGTCAGGGAGGCTTCCACGGCGGTCCGGGCCGTTTCCGGGTCCCGGGTTTCCCCCACGAGAATCAGGTCCGGATCCTGGCGCATGAACGCCCGCAGAGCCCGGGCGAAGTCGTAGCCCTTCTCTCGGATCACCTGCACCTGATGGATGCCCGGCAGGGTGTATTCCACCGGGTCCTCGACAGTGGGGATGTTGATGCTCGGGTCGTTGCGCTCCCGCATCAGCGAGTAGAGAGTGGTGGTCTTGCCGGAGCCGGTGGGACCGCTGACGACGATGATCCCGTAGGGCCGGCGGGCCGCTTCCCGCAGCAGCGTCCGTTCCCGCTCCTCGGTGATCAGTTCGTCCAGGTCCAGGGAGATGTTGCTGGCCGCCAGAATCCGCAGCACCCCCTTCTCGCCGAAGCGGCCCGGCAGGGTGGAGACGCGGATATCGATGCTGCGCCCCTTCTG
>CAYZUY010000297.1:0-1555 GCA_964481495.1 uncultured bacterium | reverse complement strand
GGTGGCCGGTGCGGATGTACTCGTGGGTGTGGCACTCGATGCCGGGGGTGAAGCGGATCATCACCCGCACCGGTGCCGTGGCGATCGCCGCCAGGGTCTCCAGCTCAGCCCAGTTGTCGACCACAACGGTGACCCCGGCTTCAGCAGCCATGGCCAACTCATCGCGGGACTTGTTGTTGCCGTGGAAGTAGATCAGCGCCGGATCGAACCCGGCCTTGAGGGCCGTGTAGAGTTCCCCGGCGGAAACCACATCGATGCCCATGCCTTCGCTGGCGACAATGGCGCAGACCGCCAGACAGTTCCAGGCCTTGGAGGCATAGATGGGCAGGGTCGGCCCGGGGTAGGCGGCATCGAAGGACTGACGGTACTGACGGCAGGCGGTGCGCAGCCCCTGCTCATCGAGGATGTAGAGCGGCGAACCGAACTGCGCCACGAGATCGCTGACCCGGCAGCCGCCGACCACCAGTTCCCCGGCCTCGTCAATGCCCGCCGTGATCGGGAACAGGTTCTGGTTGGGGGACTCTGCCCGTTCCCCCTGGCCGAAGAGGGTCGGATAGCGGAGCGGAGCGGGGGCCGTAGAAACCATGGCGCAGCAGCAATATATATAGATCGCAGTCCTGAACGTTGCTTTCACCCCGGCCATCACACCGGTCGGTGCCTGTCGCGGGCCTGCCGCTGCGGGCGGCACCGGAATTCCGTGAAAGAACGCCTCTGATCCAGTGTACCGTTCCGGTTCCGGCGGTCGCTGTCCGTCCCCTGTCGAGCCTGACGCCGATGCCCCAGCTTCACATCGCTCCGCTCCAGCCCGAGGAAGTGGAGGCCGCCCTGGCGCTGGACCGGGCCGTGCTCGGCGGTCTCTGGCAGCGGGGCGGCTACGAGCGGGAAATTGAGAGCGACGCCAGCGACCTGCTGGCTCTGCGGCTCGACCGGGAGCTGATCGGCATCGGCTGCCTCTGGGCGATTCTCGAGGAGGCCCACATCACCACTCTGGCGATCGCCCCGGACTGGCAGCGGCAGGGGCTGGGGCGCTGGCTGCTGCTGCACCTGCTGGCTGCGGCCCAGGCCCGCGGACTGGAGTGGGCCACCCTGGAGGTGCGGGCCTCGAACGAAGCGGCGATCGCCCTCTACCACCAGTTGGGCTTCAGCGATGTAGGCCGCCGCAAGCGCTATTACCACAATCCCGAGGAGGACGCCCTGATCCTCTGGCTGAAACGGCTGCCCTCGGAGGCGGTACGTGAGCAGCTGCGCGAAGCCCGGGATCGCACCCGGGAGCAGTTGCGGCTCCAGGGCTTCGAAACCATCTGAAATTCCTTATCTTGCTGTTCACAGCAATCAGAAAAAGGCCTTATTTATACCTATACAAAAGGTCGTGAAACCCGTACCAGACGGTCGGTCTGGGGCTTTCCGCCCTTCAAAAAACCCTGTGTTAGAATCGGCCTACCGGCCCCACGACAGGTGACGCTCCACCATGTTTGAACGCTTTACCGAGAAGGCCATCAAGGTGATCATGCTCGCCCAGGAGGAGGCCCGGCGCCTGGGACACAACTTCGTCGGG
>CAYZUY010000296.1:0-1565 GCA_964481495.1 uncultured bacterium | reverse complement strand
TGGACGATCTGCTGCGATCGCCTGCGGATGACACCCACCTCTGGGTGGTGAGCTGGGGCTTCGATGTGCCGAAACTCCTGAAGCGGCTTCAGGGGCGGCCGGTGGTTTACCACGCCCACAGCAGTGGCTACGGCTTCCGGCTGCCCGCCGGGGTGCCGGTGATTGCCGTCAGTCATCACACCCTGGCCCACTGGGGCGCTCTGGCGGCGCGATCGCCGCTTTATCTGGTGCCCAATCCGATTGAGGCGCGCTGGCAGGACCGAGGCCTGACCCGGGATATCGATGTGCTGGTGCAGGCCCGTAAGTCCAGCGACTACCTGCTGCAGCAACTGGTGCCCGCCCTGCGCCAGTCCGGGGTGCGGGTGGAGGTCCAGAGCGGCTGGGTGGACGACCTGACCGAACTGTTCAACCGGGCCCGCATCTACGCCTACGATTCGGCCGACTACTGGCTGGGGCGGGGGGTGACCGAGGGCTTCGGTCTGCCGCCTCTGGAGGCGATCGCCTGCGGCTGCACCGTCTTCAGCAGCCTCAACCATGCCCTGGCCGACTACCTCGTCCCCGGTGAAACGGCCTATCAGCTTGGGGCCGGCAGCCTGGAGGCAGACGTGGAACGGATCCGGGCGGTCCTGACGGGTGAACTGCCCGGCTTCGACAACCGAGCCCTGGTGGCCCGCTACCGTCCGGCGGCGGTCCGACAGCAGCTGGCCCGGGTCCTGGCGGATGTGAACCGGGATTGGGATCGCTGGAGCGGCGGTGCGCAGCCCCTGCGCCAACCCGACCCCCGACGGTTGCGCTGGCAGCAGCGCTGGCAGCGTCTGCGGCGCCGACTGAGTCGCTGAGGTCGGAATCCATGAAAAGATGATTGTTCGGGAATGTATTGCTCAGCCCTCCCGGCTCGGGCACTTTAATTCCTGAAACGGAAAATCATCCTCTGCGAGTTGTCCCATGAATGCCCCGGTTGTGCAGCAGTCCCAGCGCCATCAGGTGCTGATTGTCGGCGGTGGTGCGGGTGGTATCAGCGTGGCGTCGTGGTTGCGCCGACTGCGCCGGGATGTGGATGTGGCGATTCTGGAGCCCTCCGCGGAGCACTGGTACCAGCCGGGCTGGACCCTGGTGGGTGGTGGTGTCTTCCGCATGGAGCGCCTGCGCCGGGATGAGAAGGACTGCATCCCCGCCGGTGTGACCTGGATTCAGGATGCGGCGGAGCGCTTCCTGCCCGAGGAGCGGATTGTCGAGACAGCCTCGGGTCGGCGGCTGGAATACAGCGTGCTGGTGGTCTGCCCGGGCATGCAGATCGACTGGGACAAGATTACGGGGTTGCGGGAGGCCCTCGGTCATGATGGCGTCACCAGCAACTACTCGAAGGAAACGGCCCCCTACACCTGGGAGGTGATTGACAGCTTCACGGGCGGGACGGCGATCTTCACCTTCCCGGCGGCCCCGATCAAGTGCGGGGGCGCGCCCCAGAAGATCATGTATCTGGCCGATGACGTCTTCAAGCGCAAGAGCGGTGTCGGCATCAACAGTCGCGTCCTCTACTGCACTGCCGGGGCGAAGATGTTCGC
>CAYZUY010000295.1:0-1565 GCA_964481495.1 uncultured bacterium | reverse complement strand
CCCAGATCGGGTAGAAGTGCAGGCCGATGGCGTTGGAGGAAGGAACAACAGCGCCGGAGATGATGTTGTTGCCGTAGAGCAGTGAACCGGCGACGGGCTCACGGATGCCGTCGATGTCCACCGGCGGCGCGGCGATGAAGGCGATGATGAAGCAGACAGTGGCGGTCAGCAGCGTCGGGATCATCAGCACACCGAACCAGCCCACGTAGAGGCGGTTTTCGGTGCTGGTCACCCAATCGCAGAACCGTTCCCAGGCGTTGCCGCCCAGGCGCTGGCGAAAAGCAGTGGTCATGGGGAATGAATATCGAATGAGAAAAAGGTCACGAAATGTGACTTATCGCCCAGACTAGATCTCCATTCGTACAAACGGGGTGACGATTGATGTCACTCGCCCGAGCAGATGCTCCGCGCTTGATTAACTAACGTAAACGGCTGCACCCGAAGCCAGTGGGCAAGGCCCTTCTGCGGCGGGTGGCAGACTGGAGAGACTGTCATTCTCCCAACCGTCCATGAGTCAACCGCCCCTCGTAATCTGGGTCAACGAACAGGTGGATCCCAGTGGCATTGTCTACGGCTGCATTGCTACCTGTGATGAGGCCCATGCCCGGGACTGCCACCGGTCCTTCGAGGAGAACCTGACGCCGGAGCAGCGGGCAGCGGGCTGGACAGCGCGCCTGCGCACGGTCGGGTCCTGGGATGAGGTGCCTGCGTCTTCCCTCAAGCTGAGCTGGTGAGGACCGAAAAAATCCCGGTCCTTCCAGGGAAGAGCCGGGACACAGGTTTGGTTTACCCGCCCAGAGCATGCCCGCCGTGGTGGCGGAACTCACCCGGGCGGGTTCAGGAGCTGTCGTGACTCTCGGGCGGCCTGGGCCATGGCATCGGCGACCGGTCGCTCACCGCTGATGGCGGCGTTCAGCTGCCGCTGCAGGATGTCGGACAGCTGTTCGTACTGGGGTACCGGGGGACGCAGCACCGTCTGCTCCGCCAGGGGACGGAAGACGTCGTAGTAGGGGTAGCGCTGCCGCAATTCGGCGTCAGTGAACAGACTGCGACGGGTGGGCAGGTAGCCCTGGGCCAGACTGACCTGCTTCTGGACCTCAGGCTGCGAGAGGTAGCGGATCAGCTCCCAGGCGGCCTCAGGATGAGGGCTCGTACGGGCGATCGCCCAGCCCCAGCCCCCCTGGGCCGCGCCGCTGCGGCCGCCGGGCTGATGGGGCATGGGGATCAGTCCGATGCGATCGCGTACCGGACTGTCCGGGGCATTGCCCAGGGCCCAGGCGTAGGGCCAGTTACGCATGAATACCGCGTCGCCGTTCTCGAACAGGTGGCGGGTGTCCTCCTCGCCGTAGTTCGGTGTCCCCGGAGGCGAGAGCCCCTCGCGGATCGTGTCCCGTAGCCAGGTGGCAGCAGCGATCGCTTCGGGCCGGTCGAGGTCGACCGCGCCACTATCGGGATCGACCCAGATGCCCCCGAACCCGGCCAGGACCTCCACGAAGTCGCAGATCAGCCCCTCGGACTGCTTGCCCTGCCAGAGGAATCCCCAGCGGGCCCGGGGCTGCAGACGC
>CAYZUY010000294.1:0-1566 GCA_964481495.1 uncultured bacterium | reverse complement strand
AGAAGGTCTGGTTAGGAATCACCAGCTCGGCGTTGTCGCGATCGCGCCAGAGGGTAGTGGCCCGCATGCCGAGGTTGCGCACCTGGCAGGCCTCCCCCTCCAGTTCGATCACATCACCGGGTTTGACGGCTCCCTCGAACAGCAGCCACAGGCCGCTGACGAAATTGCTGAGAATCTCCTTGAGACCGAAGCCGAGACCGACCGAGAGACCGCCGGTAATCGCCGCCAGCATCGTCGGGCTGACGCCGATGGCGCTGACCACAAACATCAGCCCCAGCAGCGTCAGCAGGTAGCGCATCACCAGTGAAACTGTCTGCCGGGCCTCACCCACCAGCTTGAACAGGTGAACGTAGGTCCAGCTGATCAGGTGGGCCAGGGGTGGGGCGATCGCAAAGACGAAGTAACTGCCCAGCAGGGCGGTGAGCAGCGATCCGAAGGTGAGGGGAGCACTGAACAGCTCCATCACCGGGGTTGCCAGCAGGCGGGGCAGATCGCCGAACTGGAACCAGACCGACCCCACCAGTACCAGCCAGAACAGCGGCTTGAGAATCTGGCGGTCGAACCGCTGCACCTGGCCACGCCTCCAGCGCAGGTAGGCGGCGGTGATCGCGATGCGACCCAGCAGCCACAGGGTCGCAACCCGACTGGTCCAGAAGACTAGCCCCCCGGCCTGATCCGCCCACTCCAGTCCGCGCCAGATCAGGCGCAGAACCACCACGAACAGCAGGGCCGAGACCACGCTGAAGCCACAGCGGGGGGGAGGACGCTGGTACCAGCGGCGGGGCAGAACGCTCCAGCGGCGGGGGGTGAAGCGGCGGGCGGCCCGCAGCATCGGGGTCCGCAGTCGGGCCGTAATCACGCCGCAGACCAGCCAGCTGACCCCGATCAGCCCCAGCTGCAGCTGCACCTGGGGCCGGGTGATCAGACTCAGCCAGAGATCGCCCTGGTACTGAATCTCGTTCATGAGCTGGTGGGGATTCATCGCGGGGTTCCGTCGGTGGGGGCCAGCAGATTGAGAATGCGGGGGGCTTCCCGCAGTGCGGGCAGCTCGCCGGCCATGACCTGATCCAGCAGATGGGATACCTGGGGCTGGACCTGCTGCAGCGCCTCATCCTGCCCCAGGGGCAGCAGCAGCGAGTGGCGCGCCACCTGATGGAGAATGGTCAGCTCCGGGTCTGCCTTCAGGGGCAGACGGACATCGGAACTGATCGGCATCAGGGACCGGTGTCGCATCACGACCCGACGTTGCTGCTCGGCATTGGTAGCGAACAGGGCGAAGTCGAGGGCCAGTTGCCGCTGGCGCGGGCTGGAATTACGACCAAAGGCCCAGACGATCAGGTCGGCGCTGGGATGACCGGGGCCGCCGGGGCCGGCCGGCAGTGGGGCAATGCCCAGATGTGGTCCCATGCGGCGGCGCAGGCTGGGCAGCCACAGGGATGGGCAGCTGATCAGGCCGTAGCGACCCTCTACCAGCCCGTTGTAGAGCAGGTCCGGAAAGCTGGTGATGGTGACGTTGGGACTGAGCTGGGCCCAGCTCAGCCACTGACCCCAGCGTTCCAGGACCGG
>CAYZUY010000293.1:0-1578 GCA_964481495.1 uncultured bacterium | reverse complement strand
CGGATCCAGGCTCTGACCACGGATCAGCTGGAGCAGTTGGCCGACGTCATCCTGGACTTCACCACCCTTGCGGACCTCGAGGACTGGCTGGCCCGGGCCTGACCCTCCTTCTACTGGGACACCGGGAGAAGCACTGCGACACGAGCCAGGTCCCGGGGTGAGGCCGCAGTCACGAAGTCCAGGTCGTAGCTCTGGTACTGGTTGTCGGTATAGATCGAAACCGCCGCCCCACCGGACAACGTCGCCAGAATCCCAGCTTGTTCCAGGGCCTCGCTGACGATCACTGCCAGCTCCTGGAGGGTCGTTGCAGCCATGATCTCAGCCATGGATCACCAGCGGTTTTGCACTCTGCCGGGGACGCTGCCGCTGCCGGAAATACTGCTGCTGCACATCGTCTGGGAGTGCCTGCAACTCCGCCTCCAGCATCGTCTGGAGGTTGCGGACCGTGGGGTTGCGCTCATTGAAGCTGAACAGGCGCACATTCCCGACCCGACGACTGACCAGCACTCCCTCTTCCTCGAGGCGCTTCAGCTGCCGCTGGGTCATGTTCAGCCCGAATCCGAAGGTGCGGGCGATTCGCAGCGCGTGCCCTTCGCCATAAGCCTGCAGAAACAGCAACACCCAGGCGGCGGTGCGATTGCCGAAGATGGCTTCCAGCACGGGGTTCATGATGGGCGATCACCCCTTATGGGAGTGATTTTACTCAGATCATGAGTCATTATACCCCGTATTGGGGTACTACAGAGGGACTGTTGAGCGGGCTGGAGTGAGTCGCCGCAGAACGCTGAAGGATCAGGCTGCCGCCATATCGGAGGGCTGCGCTGGATCGGCCCAGGCCAGAATGTCAGCATCCAGGGGGTGGCCCAGGTCCGTCATCACCGCAGCCAGCTGAGCCACGCTCCACTGCAGCGCCTGCTGCGGCTGATCGGTCCGCATCGCCTGCAGCAGGGAATCCAGCAGTGACTCCACGGGATCCGGGGCTGCCGGTGCCACAGGCTCCCAGGCCACTTCGATCAGCAGTCCCCGTAGCGATCGCCACCGCTGTCCGGCCACCTCCAGGCTGGTGCGCAGCTGACCCCAGCCGGACCGAAGGCCCCTACCCGCCCGCGTGACGGTCTTGATTTCCAGAAAGAGCTGCGGATCCCGGCGATCGCCCAGGACACCATCCAGTTCCCGGTAGCAACGGCGATAGCCGAGGGACTGGCGCTGCTCGTAGCTGAGCACCCGGTGCCGATCCATGGGCCTGACCACGGTGCTGAACAGCTGACGGACCGCCGACTCCACTTCCTCGGCCAGAACCATCATCGGAGCAGACAGACCGGGCGTTCCGTAATTCCCATGCAACTGGCGGTAGTCGCGGCAGACGTGGCGGAAACCCGGCTCGGCGGGGTCGATCAGGCACTGGTTGCGGCAGAGCATCGGGCGTCCTCAGGAACGACACCGTCACTGTCGCTGCAGGGCGGGCCCAAATATCAACCGCTGACGCGAATGACGAAAGTCAGGGATCAGGCCTCCAGGCGCTGAAGCACCTGCTGCCACTGCTCGGGCGTGATGCGGTAGTTGGTGCAGTTGGGTTGA
>CAYZUY010000292.1:0-1592 GCA_964481495.1 uncultured bacterium | reverse complement strand
TGAGGCTGTCGACCACCTGGCGCTCGGTCCAGCGGCTGAAGGCAGCGATACCGGCCACCAGGGCCACGATCGTGCGCTTGTAGAGAGTTTCGGTATGCAGATCCGAGGCCAGCCATTCCTGGACTGCCGGGATGGGCAGACGCACTGGCGCAGCATCCGGACGCAGGTAGACCAGGGCGGCGATCGCACCACCGGTGACCGTCGACCAGACCAGCGTCCAGGCCAGCGGGCCCCAGGCAATGGTCAGACCGGCCTGCTGCAGCCAGATGGGCAGGTGCACCGTCAGGCCGAGCACCACCATCGTCGGCAGCACCATCAGCCAGAGCACCTCGGGCGAGCGCACAGTCATCTCATTGGGACGGCCACCCCAGATGCGGGCAAAGATCCGCACCAGCGCGAAGGCGATCAGGGCATTCACAGCCAGCACCGGAATCACCAGCAGCGACTGGCGATCGCGCAGAGCTTCGAGCAGCTGGCTGAGACCGTTGAACCCACCGAGGGGCGGCAGACCGACCAGACCGGCACCGCCGACCAGGAAAGCGATGCCCATCAGCGGGCGACGGCTCCAGAGACCGCCCATCTGGGTCAGGTCCTGGGTGACGTTGGAGATGATCACGGTGCCGACGGCCATCACCAGCAGGGCCATGGGCAGGGGATAGACCAGCAGCATGCGACCGGCGATGTCAGGCAGGCCACAGCCGACCGCCACGAACACCAGCCCCAGCCAGCTGCTGACCAGATAGGAGATTGCCCGCTTCACGTCCACCTGGGCGATGCCGATCAGCGCGGCCAGAATCGCGGTCACCATGCCGATGCTCACCAGCACCGACTGCACCAGCGGGCTGACCGCCACCAGAGGCTGCAGGCGCACCAGCACCCAGGCCCCCCCGGCCACCACAACGGAGTTCCGCAGGATCGTCGAAGGCAGCGGTCCTTCCATTGCCTCGTCCAGCCAGAGGTGCAGGGGCATCTGGGCGCACTTACCCAGGGGGCCCGCCACCAGGGCCAGCAGCGTCAGGGTCAGCACCGGCGTCACCGCCTGGGTCGGTGCCCACTCCGCCAGCTGACGCAGATTCCAGGTGCCTGCCTGGGGCAGCAGGGCAATCACGCCCGCCAGCAGGAACAGGTCACCCACCCGCTTGGTCAGAAAGGCATCGCGGGCCCCCTTGACCACCAGGGACTGGTTGTACCAGGTGCCGACGATCAGGTAAGTGCCGAGGGTGAGCAGTTCCAGGATGATGTAGGCCAGGAACAGGGAATCCGTCATCATCAGGGCGCACAGGCCCGCCTCGAACAGACTCAGGCAGGCGAAGAAGCGGGCCCAGCCCCAGTCCATCTCCAGGTAACCCACGGAATAGACCTGGGCCAGAAAATTCAGGCCGGTGATCAGCAGCATCCCCACCAGGGCGATCGGGGTGACGGTGCCGTCGAAGGAGATCGTCAGACCGGCGGTCTGCAGCCAATCGAAACTGAAACTCAGCTCCTGGCCATGGCTACCCGCCAGAGCCAGCAGAACGTGGATCACCGACAGCAGCGTACAGGTGATGTTCAGGTAGCCCGCAGGGCGGGGGCCGGTCCGACGGATCAGACCC
>CAYZUY010000291.1:0-1610 GCA_964481495.1 uncultured bacterium | reverse complement strand
GACTGAAGACACAGACCGGCAGCTTGTGCAGGATGGCGATATTGCGCGCGAAGTTGAGCACGATCGCCGTGTTGTGCACACAGACATCGTTGGCTACGAAATTGTGGGTTTCGGGGATGGTCAGGTCGTAGACCTGTCGCAACCCCAGGGGTTCGATGGCGACGATCTCATCCCAGTAGAGATCGCTGCTGGCCAGTTGCTGCAGGGCTTCGCTGCCCGCGGCGATCGCCAGCTGCCCCAGACGCTCCCGACTCAGGCCCCGCTGGTGGACGTGCAGGTTGCTGACCTCCTCCAGTCCGGCGGCCCGTCCCAGTTCGGCCCAGGTGTGATCGCCTCTGGCCGCCTCCAGTTCCGCCCAGACGCCTGACGGGATATGGTCGCGGTTGAACTGGCGACGGCGGGTCGGCAGCACGGCCGCAATCCGCTCCAGGGCAGCTTCCTTGCCGTAGATGCCGATATCGCTCAGGAACTGCTCCAGGGAGTCACGGTCGGTGATTGTCAGCTGCCAGTTAACCCGACGCTCGTCCCGGTAGCGCACGGCTTTCTCGCGGATGGCAGCGATGATGCCGAAGCGCAGCAGCAGGTGCTGCAGCTGACGGATCAGCCGTTCGCTGGCGCTGGCGTAGCCGATCTGGGCCTGACCGCTGCGGTAGAGACTGGCCCAGCCATCGGTGGCGAACAGCCGGTTGAGGAACAGACTCAGCTGGGGGCGGGGCAGCTGAAAGACCAGATCCGGAATTTGCTTGTGGTGGGCGTCGGCTCCCCAGCAGCCCAGTTCTTCCAGCCACTGCACCAGAGGATTGGGGGTTCGTCCCGCGAGGCTTTGGATGTCCTCCGGGCAGAGGACCTCAGCGGCAACCCGCCAATGGTCGCAGAGTTGCCGGAACTGCTCCGGAGTCGGACAGCCGTTGCCCTTGAGCCAGAGACAGACCAGAGCAGGTGAGACACCCAGCACTTGGGCCAGCTGTCGCTGGGTTTCCCCCCGCTGTTGTAGTTCGGCACCCAGTCGCTGGGCCAGGGACCGTCGTCCCTGCTTCACATGGCGGGGACAACGGCGGACCCGCACGGTGGGGGTGCGTTGTCGGTCCTCGGATTGACTGATGGTGAGACCGCCCCAGGCAGCGATCGCCTCGGCGAATTCTTGCTGCAGGCGCGGGTTGCGGTTGGTGAAGCGCGGCACCCCAGCCGTGATGCTGCCATCGCCGAGCAGGTAGGCCAGCAGCTTCAGGCGGTGGTCCGGCTGGGGGGTCCTGCCCTCGACCGGTAGACGGCTGGGCACGGCGATGCGATCGCCCATCTGCAGCTGTGCCAGGGGCGTCCAGCCATCCAGGCGCAGGAAAGGATGGCTGAGGGTGGTCTCCACCTGTCGTCCCAGGCGGGTGCGCACCCGGAACACCGGTTTGAGCCCGTCATCCACAAAGCAGCTCGGCTGGGTCCAGTGGAATCTCCGGTCGGCTCCCAGGGTCAGCAGTTCCGCGTGGCCCTGGGCACAGATGTCGCGAATCGTGCGGATGCGCCCGTCCGCCAGCAGGATCTCGCTGTTCTCCGCCAGACATTTCCCCATCGACGGACGTCCGGCCACGATGATCAGGTCCGAGCGCTGGAAGCCC
>CAYZUY010000290.1:1353-1613 GCA_964481495.1 uncultured bacterium | reverse complement strand
AATCCGTGTTCACGGGTCTGGACATCGACCTACCCCACCACCACCACGCGGTACTCGTTCACTGACGGTGCTTCGGAGAAGACCAGCGTGATCTGGTTCGGACTCGTGTGCTGCACCTCGGCGAACACTTCGTCGTAGCCGCTGCCGTTCAGGTAGACGCTGACCGCTACGTCGCGGGTGTTGAGGTTGTGGCTGATCACGAAACTGCTGGTCAGCCCGTCGCCGATGCTGGCGGCAAACCGCTTCGCCTGACCCGGCCA
>CAYZUY010000290.1:0-1343 GCA_964481495.1 uncultured bacterium | reverse complement strand
GCACCGGAGCCCCCGACGGCGGTGCCGTCGTTGACCTCGGCCTGGGTGGCCACCTCGACCTTGCCGGCGATCGCCTCGGTGGCATTCGGCGTCACCACCCCGAACAGGGCGAAGTGGAGGTCATCGATGCCGATGGCCCCGCCACTCGCCGTCTGCCGCCAGGTGCTCTCACCGTTGGCACTGCCTTCCTCGACCACCACAATCGCGGCTTCCAGTTCCGCGAAGGTGTTGGCATCATCGGCGCGAACCAGCGGGGCGCCGCCGCCCGCGAAAACGTAGATGCCGTTCTCCGCCGGGTCGGTCTGGTCCTTGACCAGCAGCCGATCTCCCGGGTTCAGGGCGATGCCGTCGATGGTGGCTCCGGGCGCCGAGAGGTTGAGGGTGCCTGTGCTGGCGGCCCGTACGGAGTCCTTCCACGACAGGCCCTCGATCTGGCCCTGGACGTAACTGAGGGGTACTGCGTCGGAGGGAGCCGACGGGGTGGGCAGGCCCGTCACCCGGGCGCCGCCGCGGAACTCGAAATCGGTGTAGATCTTCTTTGCCATCACGTCTGACCAAATGGGGTCAGGAGAAGATGCCAGCTCACCGCAGCCGGGCGTGACCGGACACCGGCGTGATGAAGGTGACTACCGTCCGGGTCAGGCTCGGGTGAGCGATCGCCCCCTCGATGGCATTCCAGTCCCAGTCGTAGACCTCGACGGTGGGGTAGAGCCCGAGATTGTGGTCAATCGTCCAGACTGCTGCGGGCGTGGGCTGGTCGAACGTGAAACTGGCGGGAGCGGGCTCGGTCGGCATAGTGCCGCCGATGCCAAGCGGCCCCAGCGTCGGAATGTCCACCGCTGCGCTGGGAATCCGGGCGGATGGCGGGTCGCTGTGGAACTTGGCCCCAGGCCAGAGTTGGGCGACCCGGTACTGAGCGTCGTGGAGACTGACGCCAGACCACTGGTACAGGGCCAGCCGGTAGCCCTGCATGACGGCGGACTGCCCGGCGGTGTAGGTGGGCTGCACCACCAGGGGCTTGGGCGTGGCGTCCAGCACCGCCTCCAGGCCCGTCACCCGGATGCCGGGCGGCAGATCCTGGCCGTCGGTCCGCACGGAGAAGGCGGGGCCGGTGCCACCGCCGGGGTAGGTGTAGGTGCCGAGCAAGTCAGCCAGGGCGTACTCCAGCGTGGAGCGCAGCTGCAGCAGTTGCATGGGTCACTCCCTGAGTAGAGGCCAGAGCAGCAGCACCAGGGCGATGACCAGCACCACCAGGGTCCAGCCTGCGAGGGCCGAAAGCCAATCAGCCAGTGACTCGCACATGGTCACCTCCGACAGACGGGGGACGGACGGGGACCGTGGTG
>CAYZUY010000289.1:1287-1627 GCA_964481495.1 uncultured bacterium | reverse complement strand
CCCAAGATTGCCGACTATCCCTTCACCACCCTGGTGCCCAACCTGGGGGTGGTGCGGCGCGACACCGGCGACGGTACGGTGTTCGCCGACATCCCAGGGCTGATTGAGGGCGCCCACACCGGGGCCGGGCTCGGCCACGACTTCCTGCGCCACATCGAGCGCACCCGCCTGCTGGTGCATGTGGCCGATCTCACCGGCGAGGATCCGGTGGCCGACTACCACACCATCCGGGCGGAGCTGTCGGCCTACGGGCGCAGTCTTGAGCAGCGGCCCCAGATTCTGGCCCTGAACAAGATCGATGCCCTGGACGAGGAACTGCAGGCTCACTTCCTGGCGGAGT
>CAYZUY010000289.1:0-1277 GCA_964481495.1 uncultured bacterium | reverse complement strand
CGACCCGCCAGGGGCTCGATACCCTGCTGCGCCAGATCTGGGACTGGCTGGACGCGATGGCGGTGCAGCGCCAGCTGCTCGAGGCAGCGGAAGCGGCGGCGGTGGCCCCGAGCCTGCCGCCCCTGGATCTGTTTGTACCCGGCCAATGACCCCGACCCCGGCACCCCCCTGGCTGACGGAACCCAGCCTCACCTGGCTGGACTGGCTGCTCGACAGCCACCGCCAGCTGCTCGGTGAGGAACTGCTGCCGCGCCATGCCGACCCGCTCACCCAGGCGGAAATCGTCTTCTCGGCCCCCCAAGTGGTCGTCTCCCACCGGCTTAGCGATGACCCGATTCTCTGCTACGGCAACCAGCAGGCCCTGGACCTCTGGGAGATGAGCTGGGAGCAGCTGACCTCGATTCCCTCCCGGCTGACGGCGGAGGCCGATGCCCGCGAGGAGCGGGCCCGCATGCTGACCGCAGCCCGGGAGCAGGGCTTCTTCCGGCCCTACGAGGGCATCCGCATCAGCGCCCGGGGACGCCGCTTCCGGATCGAGGAGGCGGTGATCTGGAGCGTCCGCGATCACCGGGGTCAGCCCGTCGGTCAGGCCGCCAGCTTCGAGCGCTGGACGAGGCTCTGAAGCGTGCTCAGGGGTGATCTGCCGTCGCCTCGCCGGGAGTGGGAGCCGTTGAGGTCGTCGGGGTCGGGCCAGTACCCGTATCCCGGGGCTTCACTTCGGGTTTTGCCTCGGGTTTGGGCAGGGGCTTGAGCGCCTTGAGCATGAACTGCCGCCAGATCGGGGCCGCGAAGCCACCGCCGCTGGCGGCGGTGCTCATCGGCCGGTAATCGTCGTTCCCCAGCCAGACCGTGGTCACCAGTTCCGGTACGTAGCCGATGAACCAGATATCCCGGGCATCGGAGGTAGTACCGGTCTTACCCGCCACCGGCCGATCCAGACGGGCGGCGGCCCCGGTCCCGGCACTCACCACCGCCTGCAGCATCTTCGTCAGATCCGCCGTCGCCTTCGGGTCCAGCACGCGGCGGGGGGTGGGGCGATTGTCCACCAGCAGTCGGCCCTGGCTATCACGCACCTGCAGAATCAGCTGGGCCGGGGCATACCAGCCACCGCTGGCGAAGCTAGCGTAGGCATTGGTCAGTTCCAGGGGCGTCACCTCCCCGGCCCCCAGGGGCAGCGAGGCCACCGGTTTGAGCGGGCTGCGGCTGCCCAGCTCCCGGGCCAGACCGATCACGCTCTCCAGACCGACTTCCTGGCCCAGCCGCACCGCCGGGATGTT
>CAYZUY010000288.1:1014-1628 GCA_964481495.1 uncultured bacterium | reverse complement strand
CCGCCCGGGCGCTGCTCAACTCCACCACCGCCGAGCAGGTGCACCGGCTGCCCTGTCTGATGGCCGGGCTCAGCGTCCCCGCCCACTTCATCGGCGGCGACGCAGACCGGATCATGCCGCCGGATTTCGTGCGTCATCTCGCCAGTTTCCACCCCGAGTTGGGCAGCAGCGGCCTCAACCTGCAACTGCTGCCGGAGTGCGGCCATCTGGCGATGATCGAGCAACCGGACGCCGTGGCCCGGGCCCTAGCGCGCCTCCTGGCCCAGCAGCTGCAGGCGGTAGAGGCTGGCGTATAGGCCGCCCAGATCCAGCAGCTGATCGTGGCTGCCGCTTTCCACCAGCCGGCCCTGCTTGAGCACCAGAATCCGATCGACGTTGCGGATGGTCGAGAGGCGGTGGGCGATGATGATCGCCGTGCGCTCCACCAGCAGCCGATCCAGCGAGGCCTGGATGCGGGCTTCGGTGACCACGTCCAGATTGGCGGTCGCCTCGTCGAGCACCAGAATCCGGGGATCGCGGATGGCAACGCGGGCGAAGGCCAGCAGCTGCTTCTGGCCGCCGGAGAGGTTGGCGCCCCGCTCCCGCAGTTCGGTGTTCAAGCCGGCAGGAAGACG
>CAYZUY010000288.1:0-1004 GCA_964481495.1 uncultured bacterium | reverse complement strand
GGGACTTTCAGACCACACCCCTGGTCACGCGACCGTTCTGGGTGCGGTAGCCCTGGGGCAGATCGCGGATGAATTCGTCGACGCCGGTGCGCTCGGCTGCCGCCTGCACCGCCCCCAGGTCGAAGGGCTCACCCAGGGCAATGTTGCTCTGGACGTCTCCGGCGAACAGGAAGCCATCCTGGAGGATCACCCCCAGGTGGCGGCGCAGCTCCGCCTGGGGAATCTCGCGGATGTCGACGCCATCGACCAGAATCCGGCCCCGGGTCGGTTCGTACAGACGGCAGAGCAGGCGGATGATCGAGCTCTTACCCGCTCCGGTCGGGCCCACCAGGGCGACCTTCTCCCCGGGCCGGATGATGAAGTCGAGCCCCTGGAGCACCGGCTCGTCGGGTTTGTAGCCGAACCAGACGTCCTCGAAGCAGATTTCGCCGAGCCGGGCCGGATCAGCCGCCGCTACCGCGTGGGGAGCGACGTCGCGGATTTCCACCGGTTCGCTGAGCAGGTTGTCGATGCGTTCCACCGCCGTCAGCCCCGCCTGGATGGAGGTGAACTTCTCCGCCAGCTGGCGCAGCGGGTCGAACAGCCGCTGGGAGTAGAGGATGAAGGTGGCCAGCAGACCGAAGTTCATCTGCTGCTGCAGCACCAGCCAGCTTCCCCACCAGAGCACCCCGGCGATCGCCGCCAGGGCAATCCACTCCAGGGTGGCGGAGATGGCCGAGTCGTGGAAGATGGTGCGGTCGATCTCGCCGATGTAGCGACGGTTGGTGCGCTCGAATTCCTCGGCGTTGCGCTGCTCGCGCCGGAACAGCTGCACGATGCCGATACCGGTGATGTTCTCCTGGAGCGCGGCATTGAGGCTGGCCAGTTCGTCCCGGGCCCGGTAGTTGGCGCTGCGGTACTGCTTCTGGAACCAGATGATCACCCAGGTGGTGGGGATCAGCAGCAGCACCAGCAGCAGGGCCAGCTGCCACTGCAGCCAGAACATCGACACGCCGATCACCAGC
>CAYZUY010000287.1:0-1654 GCA_964481495.1 uncultured bacterium | reverse complement strand
TGGAGGCGGCGCTGCAGTGGTGCGTGGATGCCTACTCCGACAACATCTTCGGTTTCGCCAACAACATCCGCACCGTCGATGGCGGCACCCACATCGAGGGTCTGAAGACCGTCCTCACCCGGACGATGAACACCATCGCCCGCAAGCGCAACAAACGGAAGGATGCCGACAGCAACCTCTCGGGTGAGAACATCCGCGAAGGTCTGACCGCCGTGGTCTCGGTGAAGGTGCCGGAACCGGAATTCGAAGGCCAGACCAAGACGAAGCTGGGCAACACCGAGGTGCGCGGCATCGTCGACACCACCGTTGGGGAAGCCCTCTCGGAATACCTGGAATTCCATCCCGGCGTCGCCGACATGATCCTGGAGAAGGCCATCCAGGCCTTCAATGCCGCCGAGGCTGCCCGCCGGGCCCGGGAACTGGTGCGCCGCAAGTCGGTGCTCGAATCCTCCACCCTGCCGGGCAAGCTGGCGGACTGCTCCAGCCGCGACCCCAAGGAATCGGAAATCTACATCGTCGAGGGCGACTCGGCCGGTGGCTCCGCCAAGCAGGGCCGCGATCGCCGCTGCCAGGCGATCCTGCCGCTGCGGGGCAAGATTCTCAACATCGAGAAGACCGACGACGCCAAGATCTACAAGAACACCGAAATCCAGGCGCTGATCACTGCCCTCGGCCTCGGCATCAAGGGTGAGGAGTTCGACGAGTCGAACCTGCGCTATCACCGCGTCGTGATCATGACCGACGCGGACGTGGACGGCGCCCACATCCGCACCCTGCTGCTGACCTTCTTCTACCGCTACCAGCGGGCGCTGATCGAGCGGGGCTTTGTCTACATCGCCTGCCCGCCGCTCTACAAGGTGGAGCGGGGCCGCAACCACCAGTACTGCTACAACGAGCGGGAACTGCAGGATCACCTGGCAACCCTGCCCGCCAATGCCAACTACACCATCCAGCGCTTCAAAGGTCTGGGTGAAATGATGCCGGAGCAGCTCTGGGTGACAACCATGAACCCCGAGACCCGGATGATGAAGCGGGTGGAAATCGAGGACGCCGCCGAGGCCGACCGCATTTTCACGATTCTGATGGGCGATCGCGTCCAACCCCGCCGCGAGTTCATCGAGAAGTACGGCAGCCAGCTGGATATGGCCCAACTGGACATCTAACGCTCCCGGCACCACTCCCTTGCCCCGGACCGACCTGTCAGCAGGTCGGTCTTTTTTCTGCGACAGCGATCCCCAACCTCGAAAAATGTCACGAAATTACAACAAAAGAGAGGCGATCGCCCCATTACCCCGTCGAAAACCCAGATCTGTAGCGGATTTTGCTTGATCCCCGGGGGATCATCGGCCAGCATAGGGGGCACCGGAAACGGCCTGTTCCCCGTAGGTATCTGCCATGTCAGCCCGTGCCAGTCTTGAACAGCTCGCCCAGTTGACCCTGCGCCAGCTGCGCCGGGTCGCCAGTGAATACGGCGTTTCCCGCTACAGCCGCCTGCGCAAGAACCAGCTGGTGGAAGCCATCCGGGTGCTCGCCAAGGGTGAACTGAGCAGCAGCCCCTCGCCGGGCGCCGCCACCCAGGAGGACGTGGAAGCCACCAAGTTCGATGTCGGTCAGGCCCAACCGATGGAGAAACTGGCGGATGTGGATGCCGGTC
>CAYZUY010000286.1:0-1679 GCA_964481495.1 uncultured bacterium | reverse complement strand
CCACCCGCGGCGGCGGTGGTGGAAGCTGCAACGGGCGATCGCCCAACGTCTGCTGCAGATCGTCGGACGGGTCACGCCCGCGGTCTGGGGTTACGGGCCCGAGCGGCTGCGCCGTCACCTGCGGCAGCTGAACCCGGATCTAGCGATCGCCCATCGGGAGATGGGCCTTTGGGCCTTGCACTCCCTCCGTGATCACCCGATGGTCAAGGGCTGCGACATCGAGGACTGGTACAGCGACGATTCCGCCTCGGCCCACTGGCCCCCGGTGCAGCATCGCGCCATGCAGCAACTGGAAGGCTGGGCCCTGGGCCACTGCCGCTACCGGCTCACCACCAGCGAGGCCATGGCCGGGGAACTAGGGCAGGTCTACGGCTGCACGCCGCCGCTGCCGGTTGCCAACAGTTTTGCCCTAGGGATGGCCCCGGAACGGTCCGTCTGGGCGGGCGATCGTCCCCTGCGCCTGCACTGGTTCTCCCAGACCATCGGCCCGGGGCGGGGCCTGGAGCTGATCTTCGAGGCGCTGCGCGAGCTGCCCCTGGCGGTGGAACTGCATCTGCGCGGCGATCTGCCGGAGCGTTACCGTCCCTGTCTGGGCCAGCAGCCCCGCGACCAGCAGACACAGCAGCTGGTCTGTCACCCGCGCCTGCCACCCGCCGATCTGCCCTCCAGCCTGCAGGCCTTCGACATCGGTCTGGCCCTGGAAATCCCCGACAGCCGCAACAAGGCCCTGACCAGTTCCAACAAAGTCTTCCAGTACCTAGAGGCCGGGCTGCCGGTACTGGCCACCGACACCCCCGGCCAGCGGGAGGTGCTGGAGCGCCTGCCGGGCTGCGGCTGGATGGTTGCCCCGGGTCCGGAGGCTGTCCCGCAGATCCGTCACCTGCTGCAGCAGTGCTTCACCCGGCCGCAGCAGGTGGCGGAGGCCGCCCGGCGAGCAAGGGCCCTGCCGAGCACGACCCTGGGCTGGCGCCAGCAGCAGGCCCGGATCGTCGACGCTGCCCGGCTGGCCCTGGGTGGCCGCCCCACCCCAACCCCCAGCCGAGGACGCTGACAGATGAAACTGCTGGCCGTATGCCCCCAGTTTGCGCCCAATACCTCCGCAGACGGGCAACGTCTGCGGATCCTGGCCCCGCACCTGCACGCCCGGGGCTGGGAGATTCGGGTGATTGCCGCAGCGCCGGACACGGTGTTCTATCCCCAGGATCCACTGTTGCTGCAGAGTCTGGGAGACACCGTCCGCATTGACCACTACTGTCCGAGCCAACGCGGTCCCCTGCGCCATCTGGGCTGGCGATCTCGCGGCCCCATCCGCACCCTTGGAGAAACGATCATCCAGGAGTGGCAACCGGATGTGGCACTGTTCACAACCACTCTGTTTCCGGTCATGACCGTGGCCCGCCGCTGGAAGGCCCGCCATGGTCTGCCCTACCTGATCGACATTCAGGACATGTGGTGGGTGGACCGTGAGCAACAACAGCACAAGGCCCGACAGCGTCCTGGCGGACGCCTGAAGTACGCTACCGACAACTGGCTCTCCCGCTGGATGGAACCCACGACCCTGCGGGACGCCGCCCACGTGATCACGGTCTCACCGGACTATCGACGCATTCTCCTGAACCGGTATCCGCATCTACCTCCCACCGCCGTAACGGAACTCGGCTTTGGTATCCCCGACTCGG
>CAYZUY010000285.1:1178-1685 GCA_964481495.1 uncultured bacterium | reverse complement strand
ACCCTCAGCACAGCATGCCGGCAACTGCATGACCAGCTTCTTGCGCTCAGCCGCACCAACTGATGGGTCATCTCGTCAAGATCTTCGGGATCGGCCTCAACAAGACCGGTACCACCACGCTTGGACTCTGCCTGCAGCGTCTGGGCTATCGGCACAGCAGTTTTGATCTGCAACTGCTGGAGCAGCTGCGGGCTGGACGCATCGAGGGTCTGATGGCTGTGGTGGATCAGCACGATTCCTTCGAGGACTGGCCTTATCCACTGGCCTTCCAGCAACTCGATGCCCTTTACCCGGACAGCCGCTTCGTGCTCACCCGCCGACGCTCAGCCGCGGTGTGGCTGCGCAGTCTCCAAGCCCACGCATTACGCACCGATCCAGTCGTGGGTTCGAGGGCGAGAAGCCTGGCTTACGGCTGGCCCTACCCCCAGCTCAATCCCGCGGCCCACCTCGCCCTCTATGAAGCTCACCTGCAGCAGGTGCGACGTCACTTCCAGGATCGCCCCGGTG
>CAYZUY010000285.1:700-1168 GCA_964481495.1 uncultured bacterium | reverse complement strand
GGGAGGAGCAGGCGAGCTGGGAACCTCTCTGCCGCTTTCTGGACATGCCGGTACCAGCCGATCCCTTCCCCCATGCCAATGCAGCCATGCCACCGGATCCCCAGCGTCTGCAGCAGAATCAGGACCAGATCAGCCGGTGGCAAGCCGATGCGGGTGGTGATGACCCTCCTCTGCCGTGATGAGGCAGACATCATCGCCAGCACCCTGGCTTTTCACCTCGCGCACGGCGTTGACCTGATCCTGGTGACTGATAACGGCTCGTGCGATGGCACCGCCTCCATCCTTGAAGAGTTTGCCCGCGGCGGCCGGCTGAGGCTGCTGCACCAGAGCGAGCACACTCACGATCAGGGCACCTGGGTGACCGCGATGGCTCGCATGGCCGCCACCGATCACGCCGCCGACTGGGTGATTCACGCTGATGCTGATGAATTCTGGTGGGCCACCAGCGGGGATCTACGCCGCCAGCTG
>CAYZUY010000285.1:0-690 GCA_964481495.1 uncultured bacterium | reverse complement strand
GACGTTCAGGCTCTGGAGGTATCCCGCACCAATTTCCTCCCACCGCCAACCGAGCAGTACACGGACGGGGACGGGTATCGACCGTTCCACCAGCGGCAGCTGTTGCGCGAGCGCCAGTCCTGCAACGCCCTGGGCCAACCACTCCCTGGCAAGGTCTGCCACCGCGCCCATCCCGAAGTTCAGATCGCCGATGGGAACCATCAGGCACTTCTAGGCGGAGAGACGTTGACCACGATTCCCGCCAACGGCCTGGAGATCCTGCACTTTCCGGTTCGGGGTTACGCTCAACTGGAGCGTAAGGTGCGCCAGGGTTCCGAGGCTTTGGCACGCAACCGGCGGGTTGGCCCCGAGGTGGGCAACACCTGGCGCAGCCTCTACCGGCAACTGCAGGAGGGAACGCTGAGCCAGTACTACGCCAGCCTGAGCCCACAGAAGCCGACCAGTCTGCGCGCTCAATTGGAGGCCGGAGAGATCCTCTACGACCGGCGACTGCAACGGGCGCTCTCGGGCCATGACTGAGGCCCGCGTGGCCGTGATCACTCCGTATCACGGTGAACCTTTGCCATGGCTGGAGCAGTGCCACAACAGCGTGCGCGCGCAGAGTTATCCCTGCCTGCATGTTCTGGTGGCCGACGGAAGGCCCGAGCCTGCGATCGATCAGTGGCAGGCCGATCACGTCATGCTGCCCAG
>CAYZUY010000284.1:277-1686 GCA_964481495.1 uncultured bacterium | reverse complement strand
CGGCTCTGAAGAACATGGCGGCGCCGACGGTGCGCGTGCGCCGGGATGGTCGTGACCAGCAGGTGCCGGCGGCGGATCTGGTGCCGGGGGACCTGCTGCTGCTCGAGGCCGGGGACCAGGTACCCGCCGATGCCCGGCTGGTGGAGAGCGCCAACCTGCAGGTGAAGGAATCGGCCCTGACCGGCGAAGCCGAGGCGGTGCAGAAGCTGACGAATGTGCAGCTGCCCGCCGAGACGGTGGTGGGCGATCGCAGCAACTGCCTGTTCCAGGGCACGGAGATTCTCCAGGGTCGGGGCCGGGCCCTGGTCTACGCCACCGGCATGAACACTGAGCTGGGCCGGATTGCGGCGTTGCTCCAGAGTGTCGAGAGCGAGAAGACGCCGCTGCAGCAGCGCCTCGACAAGCTGGGGAACGTGCTGGTGAGCAGCTCCCTGGTGCTGGTGGCCCTGGTGGTCGTCGTCGGCGTGCTGAGCGGTCAGTCCTGGGAGGAACTGCTCTCCGTCGGTCTGAGCATGGCGGTGGCGATCGTGCCCGAAGGTCTGCCCGCGGTGATCACGGTGGCGCTGGCCATCGGCACCCAGCGGATGGTGCAGCGGGCCAGCCTGATCCGTCGCCTGCCCGCTGTCGAGACCCTGGGGTCGGTGACCACGATCTGCTCCGACAAGACCGGCACCCTGACCCAGAACAAGATGGTGGTGCGCCAGATCCGCACCCTCGATCATGATTTCGTGGTGGCCGGGGAAGGCTACGCGCCGGTGGGGCACTTCGCCCTCGGCGATCGGATCATCGTCCCCAGCGACTACCGTGACCTGCAGCTGCTGTTGGCGGCTGGGGCGACCTGCAACGACGCCGCCCTGGTGGCCGAGGGCGAGCAGTGGGGCATCGTCGGGGACCCCACCGAGGGATCGCTGCTGACGGCGGCGGCCACGGCGGGCATCGACCCCGAGGGGCTGCGCAGCGTGCTGCCGCGCCAGGACGAGATTCCCTTCACCTCCGAGCGCAAGCGCATGAGCGTGGTGGTGGCCGACCCCGGCGAAACCACCCTGACGATTCGCGAAGGCCAGCCCTACGTGATGTTCGTCAAGGGCTCGGCGGAGCTGATTCTGGCCCGCTGCTGCCGCTGCTACGGCCATGCCCACATCGAGGACCTGTCCGACGAGACCCGTCGCCGCATCCTCGAGGCCGGGGAGGCCATGGCCAGCGACGGCATGCGGGTGCTGGGCATCGCCTACCGGCCGGTGGCCAGTGCCGACGTCGATGAGGATGCTGAGCAGGACCTGACCTGGCTGGGGCTGATCGGCCAGATCGATGCCCCCCGGCCGGAGGTGCGTCAGGCTGTCAGCCGCTGCCGTCAGGCCGGGATCCGCACGGTGATGATCACCGGTGACCACCCGCTCACGGCCCGGGCG
>CAYZUY010000284.1:0-267 GCA_964481495.1 uncultured bacterium | reverse complement strand
ACCGGTCTGCAACTGGCGGCCATGGACCGGGCTGAGCTGGATCGGGTGGTGCATGACGTCAGCATCTACGCCCGGGTCGCCCCCGAGCACAAGCTGCGCATCGTCGAGTCACTGCAGCGCCAGGGTCAGTTCGTGGCCATGACCGGTGATGGCGTCAACGATGCCCCGGCCCTGAAGCAGGCCAACATCGGCGTGGCCATGGGCATCACCGGCACCGATGTCAGTAAGGAAGCCAGCGACATGGTGCTGCTCGACGACAACTTCGCC
>CAYZUY010000283.1:0-1696 GCA_964481495.1 uncultured bacterium | reverse complement strand
TCTGGCGGAGGGGCTGGATCTGACGGACCTGGGAGCCTTTCTGGCGCAGCGATCGCCGGACCTACTACTGCACCGCACCCTGCGCCAACTGCAGAACGATGGTGCGGGCGCGTTGCCGTTGAAGGTGGTGCTGCAGCCGGGGCTGACCGGGGGGCTGGTGGGCAGTAGTGGGCCTCGCACGGCCCGTGAGGACTGCGGCGTACTGCCGATCCTGGCACCGGGCACCCCCCTGCAGCTGCGGTTGGAGAATCCGGGTCTGTTGCCTGTTCATTGGCTGCTGCTGGGCTTCGATGGCACGGGCCGCTGTCTGTGGCGATCGCTCCCCCGTCGGCACCTGGACCCGCAGCTGCTGGCCTCGGCCCAGGTGCTGGATCTGGGGGACGAGGAGTGGCGCTTGGACCGGACTGGCCTTGGCAGCGTCTGGGTGCTGGCGGCGGACCGTCCCCTGGCGGAAGTGGAGACCCTGACGGAGGACGCGGATGGGGCGGCGCTGGCAACGGCGCTGCTGGCGGATCTGGGGATCGCCACGGGCCGCAGCCGCTGCTTCGATCTGAGCCGTTATGCGGCCCTGCCGCTGCTCTGGCGCAGCGCCCGCTAGGCTGGAACGCAAAGGGCTCGGAAGGAAATTCGCTCCCGGCGAACCCTAAATTCTGAACTCAGTTAATATTAGTTAACAAAGCGCCCGCCGGACCCAAGCAGTTCCGGTCCCGACGCCAACCCCAAGGAGGATGAGCTCCCGTGAAGAAACGGTGGAGAAACGCCGGTCTCTATGCCCTGCTGGCGATCGTAGTTGTCGCGCTTGCGACGGCCTTCTTCGAGCGTCAGGACGGCCAGATGCAGCAGGTCTGGCGCTACAGCTACTTCGTCAAGGAAGTGGAAGCCAACCGCGTTGCCAAGGTGATCCTCAGCCCGGACCGCAGTGCGGCTCTGGTGCAGGCTGAGGATGGCGAACGGGTGCAGGTCAACCTGCCCAGCGATCCTGAACTGCTGCAGATCCTCACGGATCACAACGTCGACATCTCCGTGCGGCCCCAGGCCACTGAGAGTGTCTGGCTGAAGGCGGCCAGCAGCCTCCTCTTCCCGATCCTCTTGCTGATCGGTCTGTTCTTCGTGCTGCGTCGTGCCCAGGGCGGTCCCGGTAACCCGGCGATGAACTTCGGCAAGTCCAAGGCCCGGGTGCAGATGGAGCCCCAGACCCAGGTGACCTTCAATGATGTCGCCGGGATCGAGCAGGCCAAGCTGGAACTGACCGAGGTCGTTGACTTCCTGAAG
The DNA here is from genome assembly GCA_964481495.1 of uncultured bacterium. Classification (GTDB taxonomy): domain Bacteria; phylum Cyanobacteriota; class Cyanobacteriia; order Synechococcales; family Synechococcaceae; genus CAWUMD01. The sequence goes on along the minus strand of CAYZUY010000283.1, from coordinate 424 downwards.
AACGCCGATCGCTTCACCGCCGTCGGTGCCAAGATTCCCAAGGGTGTGCTGCTGGTCGGCCCTCCGGGGACCGGTAAGACTCTGCTGGCCAAGGCCGTTGCCGGGGAAGCCGGGGTGCCCTTCTTCAGCATCTCCGGTTCCGAATTCGTCGAGATGTTCGTCGGTGTCGGTGCCAGCCGGGTGCGCGACCTGTTCGAGCAGGCCAAGACCAATGCGCCGTGCATCGTCTTCATCGATGAAATCGATGCGGTCGGTCGTCAGCGGGGTGCTGGCCTCGGCGGCGGTAACGATGAGCGGGAGCAGACCCTCAACCAGATGCTGACCGAGATGGACGGCTTCGAGGGCAACAGCGGCATCATCATCATCGCCGCCACCAACCGTCCCGACGTGCTGGATGCGGCGCTGATGCGTCCCGGTCGTTTCG
>CAYZUY010000282.1:0-1700 GCA_964481495.1 uncultured bacterium | reverse complement strand
TATTCTTCAAGCAGGGCGAGAAAGTCTCTCAGGGCTGCTCGGGTGGCGTCGCCGGGGTCGAGCTGATGCCGTACTTGGAGAACAGTGAGTCGATTCTGGAGTCGAGCTCGGCGAGCCGTGCGTTCTCGCTCCTCAGCTGCCTGATCCGACTGATAGTTCTGTCCAAGCCCCTGTACGACAGCATCCGCTGCAGCCAGGAGGGCAGTGAATCCCACCACGCCAAGGCTGACTCCCTGCGGGATACCGAGGTCGAGTCCGAAGGCGGTGATGTGGTCATAGGACAGGACAACTCCGGATAGAACGACCAGGGCCACGGCCGTGAGGTTGAGCAGAATCGCACCCATGCCCGGATCCTAGGACATTTCCCGGGTGGCTCCGTACTGCTGGTCGTAGTAGGCGCGGTACTGCTCACTGAGCAGGGGCTGCCACCAGTCGCGGTGGGTGAGATACCACTCGACGGTGCGGCGCAGGCCCTCGGTCACGGTGACGCTGGGCTGCCAGCCCAACTGCCGCTGCAGTTTGCCCGAATCGATGGCGTAGCGGCGGTCGTGGCCGGGACGATCCGGGACAAAGGTAATCAGGGAGCGGGCGGGGCGTACCGGCAGTTCGGGGGCCAGTTCCTCCATCAGGTCGCAGAGCTGCTGCACGAGGTCGAGGTTGCGCACCTCGTTGTTGCCGCCGATGCAGTAGGTCTCGCCGGGGGTGCCCCGCTCGAGGATGGTGGCGAGGGCGCGGCAGTGGTCCTCGACGTAGAGCCAGTCGCGGATGTTCTGGCCATCGCCGTAGACCGGCAGGGGCCGCCCGAGAAGGATGTTGATCAGCATCAGCGGGATCAGCTTCTCGGGGAAGTGATAGGGGCCGTAGTTGTTGGAGCAGTTGCTGATCAGCGTCGGCAGCCCGTAGGTGTGGAAGTAGGCACGGGCGAGATGGTCGCTGCCGGCCTTGCTGGCGGAGTAGGGGCTGTTGGGGGCGTAGGGTGTGGTTTCGCAGAAGGCAGGGTCCTGCTCACCCAGACTGCCGAACACCTCATCGGTGGAGACGTGCAGGAAGCGCCAGTGGGCGGGCTGCCCGGCGGCAGTCCAGTGCTGGCGGAACTGCTCGAGCAGGGTGAAGGTGCCGACGACATTGGTCTGGACGAAGGCGCCGGGGCCGCTGATGGAGCGATCGACGTGGGACTCGGCCGCCAGGTGAGCGACGGTGTCGATAGCATGCTCCCGCAGCAGGCGTTTCACCAGCCCGGCATCGGCGATGTCGCCCTGGATGAAGGTGATGCGACCGGCATCGAGCAGCGGCTGGAGGGTGGCGAGATTCCCGGCGTAGGTGAGGGCATCGAGCACCACCACCCGGTCGTCGGGGTAGGTCGCACACCAGTGGTGGACGAGGTTACCGGCGATGAATCCGGCACCACCGGTGATCAGCACAGACTTTGACATGAGCTTCAGCGGCAGAGGTGGACAGAATCAGCGGAGTGCTCGGCCTTCCAGGCCCGCAGGCAACCGTGCAGATCAGCGCGCCAGTCGGGCTGGGGCAGACCGAACGTTGCAGTGAAGTGACGGCAATCGAGCCGGGAGTTGGCCGGGCGCCGGGCCGGGGTGGGGAACTCGGCGGTGGTGATCGCGGTGACCCGGGGGCAACGGGACAGCAGCCCCAGGTCGTGGGCCTCCTGCACAATCGCCTCAGCGAAACCATGCCAGGTAGTT
>CAYZUY010000281.1:0-1706 GCA_964481495.1 uncultured bacterium | reverse complement strand
GTGGTCTGTCCCTGGTGGCCGAGTTCGAGGGTTTCCGGGAACAGGCCTACCAGGACTGTGTTGGCATCTGGACCGTCGGCTACGGCGAAACGGTCCTCGACGGCAGGCCGGTGAAGGAGGGCGATCGCCTCAGCGAACCCGAAGCTGCTGCCCTGCTGCATCGGCGTCTCGACCAGTACGCGGCGGGCATCCAGCAGCGGCTCAAGGTGCCGGTCACCAAGGGCATGGGCGGAGCCCTCACCTCCCTGGCCTATAACGTCGGCCTCAGCGCCGTCACCGCCCGCACGCTGCTGCAGTACCTGAACGCGGCCAACTACGTCGCCGCCGCCCAGGAGTTCCCCCGCTGGAACAAGGCGGGGGGGCAGGTCTGGAGCGGCCTCACCCGGCGCCGGGAAGCCGAACGGCAGCTGTTCCTGGCGGATGGCATCCCCAGTCGCAACCCCGACGCCCCCGATGACCACCGCAACTTTGCCGCCCCCGTCTTCCAGGGCTGCCATTTCACCTGGGGCGAAGTCTTCCAGTGGGATGAGCGGCGGTTCACGGATGACCCCCTGATCCTGCATCGCATTGCCAAGCTGGCCAACGCTCTGGAGGCGGTCCGCCGCGACTATGGCCAGCCCCTGGGCATCACCAGCTGGTACCGCGATGCTGGTACGAATGCCCGCATCAGCGGTGCCGTCTCCCAGTCGCGCCATCTGCTCGGGGACGCCGCCGACTGCTACCCCGTTGGTGGTGATGTGACCGATTTCCAGCGCTGGATCCAGCAGTCGGAGCGCTGGATCGGCGGCATCGGTCGGGGTGCAGCCCGGGGCTTTGTTCACCTCGACCTGGGCCCGTCCCGCATCTGGGACTACTGAGGGTCAGTAGTGCCTGGAGAGGGGCTGGCCATGAGCTGGAGTTCGCCGTCCCGGCGGAACCCCATCGCAGCGTAGACCGGGGTCCCCTGGGGCGTAGCCTGCAGCAGGGTGAAGCGGGCACCCCGGGCGGCCCCGGAGGCGATCGCGGCAGCGGTGACCGCTCGCCCCAGGCCGCGTCGCTGCCACTCCGGTCGGGTGCCGACCCAGAAAATGCCGCCGATGCCGTCCATCACCAGGGAGGTGGCGATCGCCAGCACCCGATCTTCGAGCACCACCCCGAAGGTGAGGGGAGCGGTCACCTCGGTGCGCCCCAGCTGATTGCGGGCGGCCAGCTGCCCCAGCGCCAGGGGCGTTTCGTAGGCGATCCGGGTGCAGTCGGCGTAGGACTCGGCCCAGCGCTGGTCGAGCAGGAGCAGTCGGGCACCGGGGACCGCCTGTTCCACCCGTTGACCGGGATTGGGTGTTGCGGCGAGCAGGGCTCCGGTCGGTGCGGACATCAGCTGTGCACTGCCGAAGGGCTGATAGCCCAGGCTCCGGAGTTCCGCCTGCAGGGGCTGGGGGTTCTGGTCCGGCCAGATGAGCCAGCCGCAGGGCATCCGGTTCTGTCGATAGCGTGCGTCGATGCGGGCCAGCTGCTCCCGGGTCCAGTGCTGCCCGGCGGAGACGACGGTGTTGCTGAAGGGGTGCGGGAACGGACTCTCGAACCAGCCCGCATCAGCCTCGGTGTGCCAGTAGGGCTCGCCCCGGGCCAGTTCCTCGAAGCTCCGTGCCATCAGCTGACGTGAGGCTGTGAAGTCAGGTCCGGCGAGCGAGGTCGGCATGGCGCACCAGCGAAAGGGTCTGTTCAGC
>CAYZUY010000280.1:0-1776 GCA_964481495.1 uncultured bacterium | reverse complement strand
GGATGCCACCACCAACCCCTCCCTGATCACCGCCGCCGCCCAGATGCCGGAGTACCAGGACATCGTCGACGGCACTCTGCGGCAGGTGCGCACCCGGCTCGGGCAGGAGGCCTCAGTCGATGCCGTGGTCGGGGATGCCATCGATGAGCTGTTCGTCGCCTTCGGCTGCCGCATTCTCGAGATCGTGCCCGGCCGGGTCTCCACCGAAGTGGATGCCCGCCTTTCCTACGACACCCCCGGCACCGTCACCAAGGCCCGCAAGCTGATCGCCATGTACGAGGCAGCGGGCTATGATCAAGATCGCCTCCACCTGGGAGGGCATCCGGGCCGCCGAACTGCTGGAGCGCGAAGGCATCCACTGCAACCTGACGCTGCTGTTCGGCTTCGGACAGGCCGTTGCCTGCGCCGAGGCAGGCGTGACCCTGATTTCGCCCTTCGTCGGCCGCATCCTCGACTGGTACAAAGCCAAGACCGGCCAGGACTACGTCGGTGCCGAGGACCCCGGCGTCCAGTCGGTGACCCGCATCTACCACTACTACAAGCGCTACGGCTACCGCACCGAAGTGATGGGGGCCAGCTTCCGCAACGTCGGCGAAATCCTCGAACTGGCGGGCTGCGACCTGCTCACCATCTCGCCCAAGCTGCTGGACCAGCTACGCGCCAGCCAGGAGCCGGTCACCCGGCATCTCGACCCCGCCAAGGCAGCCAGCCTCTGTGAGGACGAGCAGCTGCATCTGGACGCCGAGCGCTTCGCAGCCATGCTGGCGGAGGACACCATGGCCCACGAGAAGCTGGACGAGGGCATTCGTGGCTTCGTGGCCGCCATCGAGACCCTCGAGGGGATGCTGCGCCATCGGCTGGCCCAGTTGGAGGGCACCGCCGTCTTCACCCACGCCGCCCATGAGGTGTTCGAGCTCTGCGACCTCGACGGTGACGGCTGGATCAGCCGCGAGGAGTGGCTGGGCACCGATGCGGTGTTCGACGCCTTCGACCTCGATCACGACGGCCGCCTCAGCCAGGAGGACCTGCAGGTGGGCATGGGTGCCGCCCTGAATCTGGCCCGCGTCTAGGACACGACCTGTCTGCGCCCGGGGCGGACCTCAGCCGCCCCGGCTGGCCATGTGCAGGCGATCGCTGATCGCCTGCAGCTGCTTGCCCATCTGGGGATCGCTGTTCTTCAGCTGGCTGATCTTGTCGCAGCTGTACATGACGGTGGTGTGGTCCTTGCCGCCGAACTGATCGCCGATCTTGGGCAGGCTCAGCTCCGTGTGCTGGCGCATCAGGAACATCCCCACCTGCCGGGCCAGACTGACCTCCCGGCGCCGGGAATTGCCCTTGAGATCGTCCACCGAGACATCGAAGACCTCGGCCACGGCCTTGAGAATCATCTCCGGCGAGAGCTCCATCTTCTCGCTGGGGGGCGTCAGAACCGGCGCGATGTTCTCCATCGTCAGGGCCAGCCCGGAAATCGAGGCGTAGGCCACCGCCCGGGTGAGCGCACCCTCCAGTTCCCGGATGTTGGAGGTGTAGCGGGCCGCGATGTATTCGATCACGTCGCGGGGCAGGCGCATGTTCTCGCACTCGGCCTTCTTCTGGAGAATCGCCATCCGGGTCTCGAAGTCCGGCGACTGGATGTCGGCGATCAGCCCCATGGAGAACCGGGAGATCAGACGCTCCTGCAGGCGGGGAATCTGACTGGGCGGGCGGTCGGAGGCCAGGCCGATCTGCTTGCCCGCCTCATGCAGGGCGTTGAAGGTGTAGAAGAACTCCTCCTGG
>CAYZUY010000279.1:0-1788 GCA_964481495.1 uncultured bacterium | reverse complement strand
TATCAGAATCGCGACGGCAGGATCTCGGGCTCTAATGGGGCAAGGCCAGGGTGAGCAGGGCGATCGCCGTGCCCAGGGCCGACATCCAGAGCAGGCCGCAGCCCGCAGCGATGCCGATGGCAGCGGCAATCCAGGTGGCGGCGGCGGTGGTGATGCCGTGCACCCGGGGCCGCTCCAGATCGCTGGTCTCGCGCAGGATTTCCCCCGCCCCGATGAAGCCGACCCCGCTGGCAATCCCCTGCATCACCCGACTGAGGGCATGGACCCGGGAGCCGTTGGCGGTGGGGTCGGTGCTGGCGGCCATCAGGATGGTCAGGGTCAGCAGGGCGGCAGCGCTGCTGACCAGCATCTGGGTGCGGATTCCGGCGGCGTGGCGGTGGGAATGGCGGTTAAGACCGATCAGTCCTCCACAGAAGGCTGCGACCCCGAGGCGCAGCAGCATGGTGCGCCAGTCATCGCTGGCCAGGCCGATCCCCACAGGCAGCCACTCCTAGTGCCGTTGCTGACAGTGTGGGGCGCCCGTTCGGGGTTGGCAAGGCATCAGGCGATCGCCTCGCCGCGACGGTGCTGGCGCCAGGCCCGGTAGACCGCCTGGACGTTGTACCAGTTCAGGAAGATGCGGGCCACCTCCAGCGCCAGCTGCGGTTTGCCGTGGCGGATCAGCCAGCGCAGCAGCGGGGCCAGGGTGCGCTCGTTCAGAGTACCGCCGAGGGAGAGCAGACCCCAGAGCAGGCGGTGCAGCCAGGTCATCTGGATCATCATCCGCACGTCCCAGGTGGGGTGCTTCTCGTAGAAGAGCACGCCCATACGGCCACGTTCCTCCTCCTGGCGGATCAGCTTGGGAATCTGGTCGAGGCTGAAGGCCGGGTGCCAGTGGTAACCCACCGCCTCGGGACAGCGCACCAGCGAGATGCCGAGCTTCTTCAGCCGCACCCCCAGTTCCAGGTCCTCCCAGCCGTAGAGCTGGAAGCCGACGTCGAACAGACCGGCCTCCTCCAGCCAGTGGCGGGCGATCGCCACGTTGCCGGTGGCGAAGAAGGCATTGGAGTAGTCGGTGACCTTGAAGGGCTCGGAGGTCGGGTCATCGAAGTTGGCCGTGTTGATCACCGCGCCGTAGGTGAAGCAGCGGTCATGCCCCTGGCGCTGGTAGGCCGCAGTGAGGGCATCGGCATGGGCCTGCAGGAACCCCGGGAGCACCACCAGATCGCTGTCGATGAAGATGATCGTCTCGCCCAGGGCCTGCTCCACCCCGAGATTACGGGCCCGGGCCGGACCGCCGTGCTCCTGCTCATAGAGGCGCACGTGGGGATAGGCCGGGTTGTCCCGCAGCCAGTCGACGGTGCCATCCGTGGAGCCGTCATCGACGATCACGATCTCATAGCCCTGAATCGGGGCTCCGGCCCTGAACTGCTGATGTTCGAGTGCATCCAGGCACTTGCGCAGAATCGGGCGGCGATTGTAGGTCGGGATGACGACAGAGATGAACAAAACGGATTCCGTCCCGGGGTGATGGCTGGAGACTGACCCTGATCATGCAGCAGCGGCGCCACAACCGCACGGTCGGGTTGCCGCATCCACCGCCCCGGCACCGTCGGGCCGACCGCTGTAGCATGCAGGCAATCGGCTCCCTCCCTGGTAACGGCCATGGCTGCAGACCCTTCCGATGCTTCGGTCTTCCCGACCCCGGATCGTGGCGGCGGCTGGCCGGTGATCGATGGCTGGGCCCGGGCCACGCTCACGCCCCAGGGGCCAAAGCTCTGGCAGACGCTGCTGCACCGCAGCGCCTGC
>CAYZUY010000278.1:0-1801 GCA_964481495.1 uncultured bacterium | reverse complement strand
GGAGCCGTTGCTGCCGGGGTTCACGCTGGAACTGTCGGGCCTGTGGGAATGACCTCCCTCATGCTGCCTGCCCACAGCCAGCTGAAAACAGAGCCGGAACTGCTGGCCTGGCTGCAGCAGCACCTGCCCGGACTGCGGGGCGTGTATGTCTTCGGCAGTCGTTGCCGTGGCGATCAGCTGCCCGACAGCGATCTGGATCTGGCGGTGGTGGGACCCGGGCAGTTCGACCCGGTGGCTCTCTGGTGGACTGCCCAGGACCTGGCGATCGCCGTCGGCTGCGATGTCGACCTGGTGGATTTCCTGGCGGCCCCGACCCAACTGCAGTATCGGATTCTGACCACGGGGCGGCGGCTCTGGAGCGGGGATCTGCAGGTGGAGCTGTACGAACTGTTCGTCTTCAACGAAAAGCTGCGTCTGGATGAGAAACTGGCGCCGCTGATCGCCGATATCGAGCAACGGGGACAGGTCTATGACCGATGAGGTGACGCTGAGCAAGGTGGCGGTGATCGAGCGCTGTGTGGCCCGAGCCCGGGAGGAATACGAGCGGGCCGGTGCATCGTTCGCCGAGGACTACACCCGCCAGGATGCAGCGATCCTCAACCTGCAGCGGGCCTGTGAAGCGGCGCTGGATCTGGCCCTGCACCGGGTGCGGTCTGCCGGGCTCGGGTTGCCCCGCACAGCCCGGGAGGCCTACGCTCTGCTGGCAGAGGTGGCGCTGATTGATCGGGACCTGGCGACATCGCTGCAGCGGCTGGTGGGCTTCCGCAATCTGGCGGTGCACGATTACCAGAACCTGCAGTTGGAGATTGTGGAGGCCGTACTGCGCGATCGCCTGCCCGACCTGCTGACCTTCGCCCGGCTGATGCTGCAGGCTCTGGCCCCGTAAGATCGGGTCAGTCGCCGGAAGCCCCCATGACTGCTGCACAGCTGTCGATCCTCAACCTCAGCCTGGGCCTGGTCCTGGGTCTCTACATCTTTCTGTTCATCTTCCGCATCGTCCTCACCTGGTACCCCCAGGTGGAAGCCGAGAAGTTTCCCTTCAGCCTGGTGGTGACCCCGACGGAGCCCCTGCTGGCTCCGACCCGGCGACTGATTCCGCCTCTGGGTGGGGTCGATATTGCCCCAGTGATCTGGGTGGGTCTGATCAGTCTGCTGCGGGAACTGCTCCTGGGCCAGCAGGGCCTCCTCACCCTGCTGCAACTGCGCGGCTGATTCAGCTGGTCTGGAACTGCAGGCGCTTCAGGCCGGAGCAGTCAAGCCGCTGACGTACGTCCCAGAGGTCGTACTGATCCTGCATGGTCAGCCAGCTTTCCGGCGATCGCCCCAGCACGTGAGAGAGACGCAGGGCCATTTCAGGGGTGACACGGCTTCGACCCTGTACCAGACGCTGCAGCGTGGAAGGCGCAATCCCCAGTTCAGCGGCCACCTGACGGATCGACAGCCCGAAGGGTTCTAGGTAGGTAGCGGCCAGAAACTCGCCGGGATGTGGTGGGTTATGCATATCCATCAGGGATAGTCCTCATCGCTCAGGGTGATGGTTATTTAGGGCTATGTTCTAGGGCGGCTGCTCTGTGTCTGAGATCGTGTCCTCCCCGGTGGGCTGTGCGACCATGGGCGCAGTGCTCCTATAACTAATTCCTATGCGTAATCTGGTCACCGGCGGTGCCGGGTTTGTCGGTTCCCACCTCGTCGATCGGCTGATGGCGGCCGGCGAAGAGGTGATCTGCCTCGACAACTACTTCACCGGTCGCAAGGCCAATGTCGAGCAGTGGTTCGGTAACCCCCGCTTCGAGCTGATCCG
>CAYZUY010000277.1:0-1804 GCA_964481495.1 uncultured bacterium | reverse complement strand
GCCGCCGAGTAACGCCTATCTGACGGCGGAGCAGCTGCTGCAGCCCGAACTGACCTATCCGCTGCGTGTGTATGTCTGCACCCATTGCTGGCTGGTGCAGCTACCGGCCCACGCGGCCGCCGAGGAACTGTTCACCGCCGACTATGCCTATTTCTCCAGCACTTCGAGCAGCTGGTGTGCCCATGCCGAGCGGTTTGTGAGCGCAGCGGTGGAGCGGCTGGGACTGGGGCCAGACAGCCGGGTGGTGGAGCTGGCCAGCAACGATGGCTATCTGCTGCAGTATGTGCAGCAGCGGGGAATTCCCTGTCTGGGGATCGAGCCGACCCGGACGACTGCCGAGGCGGCTCGGGCCAGGGGGATCGAGACAATTGAGCGTTTCTTCGGGGTAGCGCTGGCCGGGGAACTGGAGCCGGCGGATCTGGTGGTGGCCAATAATGTGCTGGCCCACGTTCCGGACATCAATGATTTCGTGGCCGGGATTGCCCGGCTGCTGAAGCCGCAGGGTCGGGCCTCGATCGAGTTTCCGCATCTGCTGAGGTTGCTGCAGGGGAACCAGTTCGACACGATCTATCACGAGCACTACAGCTATCTGAGCCTGCGGGTAGTGCAGCGCATCGCCGAGGCCTGCGGGCTGATGGTGGTGAATGTGGAAGAACTGCCGACCCATGGTGGCAGTCTGCGGGTGTGGTTGGCCCATGCGGGAACTACCGAATCTAGTGCAGCGGTGAGCACAATCCAGGCGGCAGAGGCGGACGCCGGGCTGGAGACCCTGGACGCCTACAGCGACTTTCAGCAGCGGGCGGAAGCTGCCAAGCATGGCCTGCTGGCGTTTCTGCTGCAGGCCCGCCGTGAGGGCAAACGGGTACTGGGGTATGGTGCTGCGGCCAAGGGGAATACGCTGCTGAACTATGCCGGGGGGCGGGCCGAGCTGCTGGCTGCCGTGGCGGACCGGGCCCCGAGCAAGCAAGGCCGATTCCTGCCCGGGAGCCCTATTCCGGTAATTTCCCCAGAGCAACTGATGGCGCTTGAGCCTGATCAGGTGCTGGTGCTGCCCTGGAATCTGATTGGCGAACTGCAGCAGCAACTGGCAAATGACTCGCTGGTTACCGCGATTCCGTCCCTGCAAATCTGGAACTGAGAGTTCTCCCATGACTGAGACGTCTGTTCGCCGCATTCCCTATACGCAGCCCTCGATTACGGAACTAGAGGTTGAGTACGCCACGGATGCGGCTCGGAATGGCTGGGGTGAACACTGCTACGACTACATCATCCGCTTCGAGGAGGCGTTCAAGGCACACCTAGGCGTCAAGTATGCAATCGCCACCAGCAGTTGTACCGGTGCGCTGCACATGGGTATGCATGCGCTGGGGATCGGTGCTGGCGATGAGGTGATTATGGCGGACACCAACTGGATCGCTACAGCTGCCCCGATTGTGCATCTAGGCGCAACTCCCGTGTTCGTTGATATCCTGCCAGACAGCTGGTGTCTGGACCCGGAACAGGTGGAGGCTGCGATAACACCCAAGACCAAAGCCATTATCGCGGTTCATCTCTACGGTAACCTCTGCGATATGGATGCCCTACTGGCAATTGGTGAGCGCCATGGCATCCCCGTGATAGAAGACGCCGCCGAGGCAATCGGCTCCGTGTATCACGGTAAACGAGCCGGCAGCATGGGCCGGTTTGGAGCCTTCTCCTTCCATGGCACCAAAACTATCACCACAGGGGAGGGGGGCATGTTCGTGACCAACGACCCCGATCTCTCCGAGCAAGTGCTGACGCTCTCCAACCATGGGCGGGCGCG
>CAYZUY010000276.1:0-1806 GCA_964481495.1 uncultured bacterium | reverse complement strand
CGCCCAGTTGCCCGAGAGCCCTGCTCAACGCCCGGGCCCAGCTGCGGCGGGCGGCGGCATCCCGGTGCGCGGCATCTTCTGCGTGATGGACGAGGAACAGCCATGGGCGTCACCATCGGGGGTGTCACCCTCAACCGACTGACAGCGCACCCGGCGGGCTGGACCGGGACCGACATTGCCCTCGGTGTGGCAGCCCGTTACTGGGAGGTCGAGGGCATCTGCTCGGCGGTCGAGGCGGCCGCCATCTATTCGCTGTTCAGCAGCTGGCGCAGCGGTCGGCTCACCGACCCGGCGGGTAGCGTCGGCACCACGGTCCTGTTCACGACCGACCGGGCTGGAGGCGGCGCGGTTACCAATCTCGGCGTCTGGTTCACCAAGGCGCCACGGACCGACACCGACGGCAGTGGCCTGTTCAGCGTCCGCTTTGCAGTGGTGGACGCCCAGCAGGCAGTGGCCGCAGGGCTCAACCTCAACGACAGTGGCAGCAGCAATGCAGACCTCCCGGACCTGGGAACCTTCGTCTGGGCCGGGGCGACCTTCACGCTGCGGCAGCCGCCGGAGGCGATCGCCGGGCTGCCGGTGCCCAGTCTGACCACGGATGGGCGACTGGTGATCACGGGCCTGCTGCGGCCCCGACAGCAGTACCGGATCAAAGGCGAAGTCAGTGCTGCCGGATGGGCGTCCATCGTGGCATTCCTGCAGGCAGGCTCGACCCATCCGCCCAGCAGTGGCTGGTGGCCCACGGGCTTCCCCAAGGTCAGCACCACCCTGCGCCAGGGCCAGACCGTCTACACCGTCGAGGTAACCCTGGTGCAGCTGGGGTAGGCATCTTCGGGTGCTGCTGCCGGTACTGGATCCATGCTCGATACCCGGACCGAGGTCTACGTTCAGATCGACGGGGCAGTCATGCCCGTCCTGGAAGGCTCCACGACCGACAGCGGCCTTGCCAGCAGCGGTCTGGTGCGGACCACCGGCGAACTGGTACTGGCCGGGGCGATCGCCGTGCCCGTCGGTGCCCTGGTGCGCATGGCCTACCGCACTCCGGTCTACTACGGCGCCATGCCCCGGCCCCGGCTGTGGGTGCTGGCCTGCCATCAGGATCCGCTGCGCGGCATCACCAAGCTGCGGCTCGGCTGCGCCCTCGCCTGGAAGTGGTCCCAGGCAGCACCCCGCGCTACCGACACCGACCTCGACCCGGATGATCCGGCGCTCGATATCCACAAGGCGGCCTCGGACTGGCTGACGGAAGCCTTCGCGGGGGCGGGCCTGCGCTGCCGGGCCGTCCCGGCCCTGTCCACCCACATCCTCAAGACCTGGCGGTGGAGCGAGGGGTATCTGAATGCGGCCGAGGAGATTCTGCAGACCTTCGGCTACGTCGGCTTCACCGGCCCGGACGAGGTAATCGACATCATCAGTCTGGCGGATGGCAGCAGTCTGGCCGGGCCAACGCTCGACATCGAGGACATCCTCGACACCAAGCCGCTCAGTACCAGCGGCACGGTCGGTCGCGAGTTTCACAGCACCGGCCTCAGCTATTCGTCCGGGGTCAGTGCCCGCAGCGCCAGCCGGGCTGCCAGCGGCGGCAGCAGCACTACCACGACAACCACCACGACCACGACGAGCAGCAGCAGTAGTTCATCGAGCAGCAGCAGCAGTAGCTCCGGGTCGGGGACGGGCAGCGGGGGAACCGGAGGCAGCAGCAGTTCCGGCTCAGGTAGCGGCAGCCGTGCGCCAGCGTATCCGCTGCCCGACAACCTCTACATCCCATCGAGCCCCACCACCGACTCCGGCTACGTCTGGAAGACC
>CAYZUY010000275.1:0-1820 GCA_964481495.1 uncultured bacterium | reverse complement strand
AGGCATCCTCCGGTAGGGGCGTCAGCACCGAGGTGCGCTCGGCCAGGCGATCGCGCACCTGGGCCAGGGTTTCGCTGCCGGTGGGGTCGAAGCGGCTGTGCAGCTCCATGTCGAGCAGCCCGAAGTTGAGCTGGCGCAGCATCCCCATCCCGGCCATGAAGGTACGGGCCGCCAGCAGCTTCTCGTAGTAGTGCTCCGGCAGCGGTTCTCCGGTCTGCCAGTGACGGGCCATGCCGAACAGGGTGGCGCGGTCGTAGCACCAGTTCTCCATGAACTGGCTGGGCAGTTCCACCGCATCCCACTCGACGTTGTTGATCCCCGCACAGCCCGGATGGTCAACGGTGGTGAGCATGTGCTGCAGCCCGTGACCGAACTCGTGGAACAGGGTCTCCACTTCGGCGAAGGTCATCAGGCTGGGGGTGTCACCCACCGGCGGGCTCTGGTTGCAGACCAGATAGGCAACCGGATTGCGGCGCTCACCCCCGCTGCGGCTGCGACCCAGGCAGTCGTCCATCCAGGCCCCGCCCCGCTTCTCGGCCGGGCGGCTGTAGGGGTCGAGGTAGAAGGCGGCGATCGCCTCACCCGCCTCGTTGCGCACCCGGCAGTAGCGCACGTCCGGATGCCAGACCGGGGCCTCGCCATCCGCCGGTTCGATGCGGATGCCGAACAGCCGTTCGCAGAGGGCATAGAGCCCCTCAAGCACCCGGGGCAGGGGGAAGTAGGGCCGCAGTTCCTCTTCGTTGAAGGCGAAGCGGGCTTCGCGCAGTCGCTCGGACCAGAAGCTGATGTCCCACTGGCGCAGGTCGTCCGCTTCGGCAGCGCCCTGCTCGCGGGCGAAGGTGCGCAGGTCCTCCAGTTCCGCCCGAGCCGCATCGAAGCTGGCCACCCGCAGTTCCTCCTGCAGGGCTTCCACCGCCGCCACCGAGGGCGCCATCTTGCTGGCCAGACTGAGGTCGGCGTAGTGGGCGTAGCCCAGCAGGGCCGCTTTACGACGGCGCAGATCGAGGATGCGCAGAATCAGCGGATGGTTGTCGAGGTCCCCATCCGCCGCCCGCCGGATGTAGGCCCGGTAGAGCTGTTCGCGCAGATCCCGGCGACGACTGGACTTGAGGAAGGGTCCGAAGCTGGGGAAGTCGAGGGTGAACCGCCAGGGACCGGCCTCGGCCGTGGCTTCGCTCTCACCGGCTTCGCGGGCGGACTGGGCCGCCAGGGCCAGCAGGCTGGCGGGCAGACCGTCGATCTCCTCGGGGCTGTGCAGGGTGAGGCTGAAGGCTTTGGTGGCGTCGAGGACGTGGTTACTGAACTCCGTCGCCAGCTGGGCCAGGTCCATCTGAATGGCGTTGAACTGCTCCTGCTGCTCCGGCGGCAGGCTCACCCCCGCCAGTTCCGCCTCCCGCAGGGATGCCTCAACAATGCGCCGCTGTCCGGCATCGAGACGGTCCCACTCGGCCCCCTCGCGCAGGGCCCGGAAGGCATCGTAGATCGGCCGGCTCTGGCCGAGGCGGTTGTAGAAGGCCACCACCCGGGGCTGCATCGCCTGGTAGGCCTCACGCAGGGCATCGCTGTTGCGCACGCCCATCAGGTGGCCGACCACGCCCCAGCTCCAGCGCAGCCGTTCCCCCAGCTGATCCAGGGGCAGTACCAGCCCTTCCCAGGTGGGCTCCAGGCTCTGCTCGAGGCGGGTCAGGTCCTGCTCCAGCTGGTCGATCAGGTCGGCGATCGCCTCGACGCCCTCGACTTCCGGGAACGGGCCCCCGCCGCTGCCACACCGACGATGTACCTCCGGCCCGACGGTCAGGCGGACCCGAAAGCCAGCCGCG
>CAYZUY010000274.1:0-1822 GCA_964481495.1 uncultured bacterium | reverse complement strand
CTTCATCCTGCCGGAAACCCCCTTCGACAGCCTCGACTTCGCCAGCCAGCGCATTGGCCTGGGCGGCCGCATGGCCATCGACGCCACCACCAAGATCCCGCCGGAAACCGACCACGACTGGGGCGAACCGCTGCGTTCCGATGCGGCGGTGGCCGAGCGGGTGTCGGCCCGCTGGCAGGAGCTGGGTCTGGGCGATATCGACTGGCAGCAGACCGGCGTCGATCCGACCCTGTTCGGCTACGAGCTGGGCTGATGCGCCTCACCACCCGGGGCCGCTACGGGGTGCGGGCGATGCTGGCCCTGGCCCTGCTGCCGGAGGGCGAGACAGCCTCGGTCACCCGGCTGGCGACCCAGGAGGCGATTCCAGTCCACTACCTCGAACAGCTGCTGCTGGCCCTGCGTCGGGCCGGGCTGCTGCTGGCCCGCCGGGGCATGAAGGGGGGCTATGCCCTAGCCCGGCCGGCCCGGGAGATCACCCTGGCGGCGATTCTGGCGGCGGTGGGGGAAACCCTGGCCCTCGGCCCGGTCGGGGAGGACGGCACCGCTGATCCGGTCACCGACTACCTCTGGCAGCGGCTGCAGCGGCGGCTGGAGCAGGAACTGGCGGCGATCAGCCTCGAGGACCTCTACTTCGACGCCCGCAGCTGGGATGCCGCCCGCTGCGACGACGCCCGGTTCATCGTCTGACCGCCGCAGGAGATAATCGCAGGGTTGCTCATCCTGTCCCAGGCATGCCTCAGTCGGTCGTTTCGCTGCAGCCCCAGGCCAACCATCAGACCCTGCGTATCCAGCCGCCGAGTGCCGGTCTGAGTCTGCGCGGCAGCCTGCGCATCCCCGGGGATAAGTCGATTTCCCACCGGGCCCTGATGCTGGGGGCGATCGCCGAGGGCGAGACCACCATCGAAGGCCTGCTGCTGGGCGAGGACCCCTGCAGCACCGCCGCCTGCTTCCGGGCCATGGGAGCCGAGATCTCCGAACTGAACAGCGAGTTCGTGCGGGTCAGGGGCATCGGCATCGGGAACCTGCTCGAACCCGAAGACGTGCTGGATGCGGGCAACAGCGGTACCACCATCCGCCTGATGATGGGTCTGCTGGCGGGCCATGCCGACCGCTTCTTCGCGGTCACCGGTGACAGCAGTCTGCGCAGCCGCCCCATGGCGCGGGTGATTAAGCCCCTGAGCGAGATGGGGGCGCAGATCTACGGCCGCCAGGGCAATACCCGGGCGCCCCTGGCCATCCGCGGCCAGCGCCTCAAGCCGATTCACTACCACTCGCCCATCGCCTCGGCCCAGGTGAAGTCGAGCATCCTGCTGGCGGGGCTGACCTGCGAGGGTGACACAACGGTCACCGAACCGGCCCTCTCCCGCGACCACAGCGAACGGATGCTGCGGGCCTTCGGGGCCAACCTCAGCGTCGATCCGGAAACGATCAGCGTCACCATCCATGGCCCGGCCCGACTCACCGGTCAGCCGGTGGTGGTCCCCGGTGACATCAGCTCCGCAGCTTTCTGGCTGGTGGCCGGGGCGATCGTCCCCGGTTCCGATCTGGTGGTCGAGAACGTCGGCATCAACCCTACCCGCACCGGCATCCTCGAAGCCCTGCAGGCGATGGAGGCCGACATCGAACTGCTGAATGAGCGGGACGTGGCCGGGGAGCCGGTGGCGGATCTGCGGGTGCGCCACAGCCAGCTCAAGGGCACCGAAATCGGCGGCGCGATCATTCCCCGCCTGATTGATGAGGTGCCGATTCTGGCGGTGGCGGCGGCCTTCGCCGAGGGCAGAACGGTGATCCGCGATGCCGAGGAACTGCGGGTGAAGGAAAG
>CAYZUY010000273.1:0-1833 GCA_964481495.1 uncultured bacterium | reverse complement strand
CTTGGAAATCGAGTTCATGCATCAGAACAGACATCCGAACGTCAGGGAAATGCAAGAAGCCGATGAATTTAAGGCCTGTCTCGGGAATTCCGGGGACAATCCGAAGGTGTTTTCCTATCCCGCAGTTATGACAGCCTCCCGACCCCTTCTCCTGACTCTGGCCTGTGGCTGTCTGGTCAGCGGTCTCTTCCCAGCCGGCAACGCTAGCGCAACCCCCCGATCGGACAACACCCTGGCAGTGCTGCTGCAGGCTCTCAAAGCCAAACCCCTGGGGGTCTACGATGGGCTGAGATACTTCCGCGTGGCCAGTCCCCAAGGGCCACTCACCATCACCATCAACTGCGAACAGCAGACCTGGCGGGTCCTGCAGGTCGGTGAGCGTGCAGGCGATCCCGGCTTCCGGAATGACCCATTCCTGAGTGCGGGGAACATCGGCCGCTCCTCCCTCTGCCAGGGCACACCTCGAGTGATGCAGTAGCTCACCAATATCCTCGGCAGAAATGACCATCTGGGTAGAAAGCCGTCCGCTCATGCGGCCGGTCCGGGGTGAGTGGATGACACAGAGGTGTCCCTGACCGTCTACCCGAAGGTCAGGTCTGCTGGAGAATCCGCTCCGATCGCGACCGGATTGCTCCCGTGGACAAGAATCAGGACCCCCCGTTGCCGGGCACCGGCGGCATGCTGATGGGCCCCAATGACGGGGCTGTCGAGGTCATCCAGATTCCAGTCACCGTCCTGACGGTGTTCAGCCTCCACGTCCAGGACCGCGAGGACCCGTTGCCAGATGCCTGTGGCACGCCAGCGCCGTAAGCGGCTGTAGGCCGTCTGCCACGGGCCGTATCGCTCAGGCAGATCTCTCCAGGGGGCTCCGGTGCGGGCAATCCAGAGGATGGCATTGATGATGTGCCGGTGGCTGCGGGCCGGCCGGCCGACTTTGGGACGTTCGGGTGGCAGCAGGGCCTCAATCAGGGACCACTGCTCGTCTGTGAGGTCATAGCGCGTCATGACGACGCACTCTAGCGACCCTCAGCCCATTTTGCAAACAGACCTAGAATTGAGGGACCACTCCCCCGGATGCCCGTGACGACTGCCGCCGCCCTAGACCTGGATCGCCTCTTCCCCTTTCCCCTGGATGACTTCCAGAAGCAGGCGATCGCGGCCCTCGATGCCGGTCAGTCGGTCGTGGTCTGCGCCCCCACCGGCAGCGGCAAGACCCTGGTGGGCGAGTACGCCATCCACCGCGCCTTGAGCCGGGGTAAACGGGTCTTCTACACCACACCGCTCAAGGCCCTCTCCAACCAGAAGCTGCGCGACTTCCGCGAGCAGTTCGGCGTCGAGCGGGTCGGCCTGCTCACCGGCGACACCTCAATCAGCCGGGACTCGCCGATTCTGGTGATGACCACGGAAATTTTCCGGAACATGCTCTACGGCACCCGCATCGGCGAGCTGGGCACCTCGCTGCAGGACGTGGAAGCGGTGGTGCTCGACGAGTGCCACTACATGAATGATCAGCAGCGGGGCACGGTCTGGGAGGAATCGATCATCTACTGCCCGCCCCAGATCCAGCTGGTGGGCCTGTCGGCGACGGTGGCCAACAGCGAGCAGCTGGCTGACTGGATCGATCAGGTGCACGGGCCGACCGAGCGCATCTACTCCGACTACCGGCCGATTCCGCTGCAGTTCAGCTTCGCTGCCGCCACCGGGCTCTACCCGCTGCTCGACGACAGTGGCACCGACATCCATCCCAACTTCCGGGTCAAGCGCAAGGTCAGCCGCGATCGCAAGGGCCGGGAGCGCCCCGAAGTACCGGCCATGGGCTTCGTCCTCAGCCAG
>CAYZUY010000272.1:0-1856 GCA_964481495.1 uncultured bacterium | reverse complement strand
CAGCCGCTGGACCGAGCGTCAGGTGGTCGACAGCCTCACTGGTCTCGCTGGCCTTGTGGCCATGCTCGGGGGTCAGGCACTGCGCTACACCACCACCGGCCGTACCCAGGGGTATGCCTTCACCCTGCTGCTGGGCGTGCTGCTGCTCGGAGCTCTGGCTCTGCTGCAACCCCCCGCTCCCGTCCTGCTCAGCTACCAGTTCTAGGGAGGTCCCATGATGCTGTTGAGTCTGTTGCTCATCCCCCTGGCGATCGCCCTGGTGCTGCCCCTGCTGCCCGGCGACGGTCGCAGCCTGCGCACGGTGGCCGGACTCGGGGCCGGTCTGCAGGCGGGGCTGGCCACCGCCCTGGCCCTGAACCCGGTTCCGGATCTGCGCCTGCCCTGGCTGCCCCCCCTGGGCCTCGACTTCCACCTCGGTGCGGATGGCATCTCCCGTCCTCTGGTGCTGCTGACGGCGATCATCACCGTGGCGGCGATCGCCGCCAGTTCGCCCACCACCCGCCGTCCCCGGCTCTACTTCGCGCTGATGCTGGTCACCAACGCGGCGATGGTCGGCTCCTTCCTGGCCCAGAACGCGCTGCTGTTCCTGATTGCCTACGAGCTGCTGCTGATTCCCGCCTATCTGCTGATCAGCATCTGGGGTGGGGCTGAGCGGGGCTCCGCCGCCAGTCGCTTCCTGCTCTTCGGCGCGGTCTCCGGTGTGGCCCTGTTCGCCGGCATCCTCGGCCTCGGCCTGCTGGGCGGCGGGACCCCCAGCTTCGAGTACGCCGATCTGGCCCGTCAGTCCCTGGCGCCCGTGACCCAGGCCTGGCTGCTGCTGCTGATCGGTATCGGCTTCGGGATCAAGCTGCCGCTGCTGCCGCTGCACGGCTGGCAGCCCCTCACCTACAGCCAGACCTCCACGCCGGTGGTGATGCTGCTGGCGGGGGCGATGTCCAAGCTGGGAGCCTACGGTCTGCTGCGCTTCGGGCTGCAGTTCCTGCCCCAGGCCTGGTCCGAGTGGGCCCCCACCCTGGCCATCCTCGGTGCCGTGACCGCCGTCTACGGAGCCCTGAATGCGATCGCCCAGCCGGAACTGAAGCGGCTGGTGGCCTACAGCTCCCTGGGGCACATGGGCACGCTGGTGCTGGCCCTGGCCTCGGCTACGTCCCTGAGCCTGCAGGGGGCGATCGCCCAGATGATTGCCCACGGTCTGATCGTCGCCCTGCTGTTCCTGCTGGTCGGTCTGGTCGAAACCCACGCCGGTTCCACGGAGATTTCCGAACTGTCGGGCCTGATGAATCCCTACCGGGGCCTGCCCTTCACGATGGGCCTGCTGCTGCTGGGCCTGATGGCCAGTGCCGGGCTGCCCGGTCTGGCAGGCTTCGTGGCCGAGTTCCTGGTCTACCAGGGCAGCTGGACCGTCTTCCCGATTCCGACCCTGGCCTGCCTGATTGCCTCCGGTCTGACGGCGGTCTACTGCGTGCGTCTGTTCAACCGGGTCGGCTTCGGTCGTCTCGACAATGCCCGCGCCGATTTCAGCTCCACCACCCTGTCCGAGCGGGTTCCCGCCGTGGCCCTGGCGGTGCTGATTGCCCTGGGGGGGCTCTGGCCCCAGGCCCTGGTTGGCTGGAGTGAACCCGAAAGCCAGCAGCTGGCCCAGCGTTCGCCGCTGCCCGGTGGCCCCCTGGCTCCCGACACCCGCATTGCCAATCTCCCTGCTCTGACGGAGGTGCTGCTGCCGTGACCGTGATCACCCCCACCCTGCCCCCCTCCACGCACCCCTACGCCGATGTCATCCATCGGCTTGAGGCCGGTGGCTCGATGCTGCCGGACACGCCGGAGAACCTGATGCAGATCATCGGCATCTACAAGGC
>CAYZUY010000271.1:0-1871 GCA_964481495.1 uncultured bacterium | reverse complement strand
GTCGTGGGCCTCGTGCAGGGATCCGCCCAGCTGCGGCAGGAACAGTTGCTCAAGCAGGTCCTGGGCCCGCCGCCCGCCGCCGCCGTGGGCCAGCTGGATGCGATCGCCCTCCCCGGTGGGCAACGGGCAATTCAGTTCGAAACCGGACATTCAGGCCACCTGGGCGGGACGGTAGCGATAGTAGGCGGCACAGGCCCCCTCCGAGGAGACCATCGGCGCCCCCAGGGGATGCTCGGGGCGACAGCGGCAGCCGAATTCCGGGCACTGGTCCGGGCGCAGCTGACCGCAGAGCACCTGCCCGCAGGGGGAGCTCTCCTCGGCCCCGACCGTTTCCAGACCGAAGCGCCGGGCCGCATCGAAGCGAGCGTAGGCCGGCCGCAGCCCCAGGCCGCTGGCGGGGATACTGCCGATGCCGCGCCAGACCCGGGCCACCGGGGCAAACACCGCCTCCACCCGGTCCCGGGCTACGGGGTTACCCGTCTCGGCCACCGCCCGGGCGTAGTGGTTCTCCAGATCGGCACGGCCCTGCTCCAGCTGGGTCACCGCCGCCAGCAGACCGGCAAGCAGGTCCACCGGCTCGAAGCCGGTGACGACAATCGGGCAGTGGTGACGCCGGGCGATCGCCCCGTAGTCAGCGGTGCCCATGCCGCTGCAGACGTGGCCCGCCGCCAGGAACGCCTGCGCCCGGCAGTCCAGGGCGGCCAGCAGGGCCTCCATAGCCGGAGGAACCCGCACGTGGGCCGTCAGCAGGCTGAGGTTCTCCAGGCCCAGGGCCGCCGCCTGGGTCACCGCCAGGGCCGTGGTCGGGGCCGTGGTCTCGAAGCCGACAGCAAAGAACACCACCTGCCGCTCGGGGTGAGCCCGGGCTAGGGGCAGGGCATCGAGGGGGCTGTAGAGGATGCGCACATCCGCGCCCTGGCTGCGGGCCGCCAGCAGACTGGTGCCATCCCGGCCGGGCACCCGCAGCATGTCCCCGAAGGAGCAGAGGATCACCTCCGGGCGACGGGCCAGGGCGATCGCCTGATCCACCGTTTCGGCTGCGGTGACGCAGACCGGACAACCGGGCCCGTGGCGCAGCAGGCTGTGGGTCTGGCCGCCGCAGATCTCCATCACCGTCCAGGGGCGGCTCACCCGCTCCTGCAACTGCCGGAGCAGGGCCTGCACCCGCTCCGGATCCCGGTACTGCTGCAGCCCCTTCACCGGCCCACCTCGGAATTCGTGCTCCCAGGATGGCAGACCCGGCGGCGGTTGCCGATCAGTCGAAACCCAGCAGGTCGAAGATCTCCCGGTCCTTGAGCGGTTCCGCCACCAGCGGCGTCGCCGATTCGAGCATCGTCCGGGCCAGGTTGAGGTATTCCTGCTGCACGTGCAGCACTTCCGGTTCCGGCTCCATCTCGAAGATGGTGCACTTCTTCAGACGACTACGGCGGATAGCATCCACGTCGGGGAAGTGGGCCAGGGTGCGTAGGCCGACCCGCTGGTTGAACTTCTCCACCTGATCGGTGTCGCGGCTGCGGTTGGCCACTACGCCACCGATGCGCACCCGGTAGTTCTTCGCCTTGGCCTGGATGGCGGCAACGATCCGGTTCATGGCGAAGATCGAGTCGAAGTCGTTGGCGGTGACAATCAGGCAGTAGTGGGCGTGCTGCAGGGGCGCCGCGAAGCCACCGCAGACCACATCCCCGAGCACGTCGAAGATCACCACGTCGGTGTCCTCAAGCAGGTGGTGCTCCTTGAGCAGCTTCACGGTCTGGCCGGTGACGTAGCCGCCGCAGCCGGTGCCCGCGGGCGGCCCCCCGGCCTCGATGCAGAGGACGCCGTTGTAGCCCTCGAAGACGAAGTCCTCCGGCCGCAGTTCCTCGCTGTGGAAG
>CAYZUY010000270.1:284-1873 GCA_964481495.1 uncultured bacterium | reverse complement strand
CCCGAATCAGCGGGTTGACCAGCGCCGCACGCACCAGATTCTCCATCCGCAGCGGTGCATAGGCCCAGCCGACCAGAGCCCGCCGCCGCGCCGCCAGCGATGACAGGTCGGCGCCCTGGCGGTAGATGGGCAGATACATCAGGGTACCGGCCTGGGGGGCCACCCGGGTCTCCTGCACTAGGACCACCCTGCCTGAGAGGGCCGGCAGACCGGTATCCCGGGTCCGGACCATGGCCTCACGCCGTACCGGTTCCGACCACATGTCGAATCCGAAGGCCCGCCGGTTGCGCCAGTTGAAGGGCTCCAGGTAGGTGATGGCAGCGTAGACCGGACGTCGACCGGGTGGACGAACGGAAAAGTTCTTGAACCCTTCGGCCCGCACCGCCGCTTCGTAGGCAGGCAGTTCCGCCGCCGGAAGCCAGCGACTGAACCCCAGGCCCTGAATCCCCTCCAGGGTAGTCTTCGTCAAGGCCAGCGCTTGGTAATAGGCCCGGAATTCCGAACGGGTCACCTGTTCGGAAGCGGCAAACAGCCCCACCACCCCCTGCAGGTGCTGGACCGTGTCTCCCACCCGCACCTGGACGGCCTCGCTCACCGATTTGAGCACCAGCTCCTCCAGTCGCTGACGCTCCACCCGCCGCTGGTCAACGGCCAGGAACAGAAGCCAGGCCGTCAGCCCCAGCCCTGCCAGGGTCAGTCCCAGGGGCAGCCAGTCAAGCCAGCGCCGCGGCGGCAGATTTGCCAGCGCCGCTCGATCCGGTTCGAACAGGCCTGGGTGAAGGTCCGGTGCCATGACAGCCACAGGGGTCTATCACCCAGACTGCCCGTCCTGCCACTGCTGCCACCGGGCGGATTTACGGAACGATGGCCCGCTGCACGGCACTTTATCTGGGCTGGCCTGGACGGGTCGCTCTTTGCCGCCCCAAGGCTAACCCGATACTCCGCCGCTTCAGTGGCGGTGACCGTGATGTCGGTCCCGCAGACGGCATTGCTCGCCGGAGCTCTCGACCTGGATGGTGGGGTGATCGATGTCGAAGCGGTCGTGCAGTTCATGGCAGAGCTGGTGCAGCCAGTCGTCGCCGGGGTGCCCGGCGGGTATGACCAGATGCACCGTCAGCGCCGCTTCGTGGGTGCTCATCGCCCAGACGTGGAGGTCGTGCAGATCCGTCACCCCGGCCTGCTCCCGTAGGAAGCTCTCCACCTGGGGCAGGCTGATGTGGTCGGGTACGGCATCGAGCATCAGATCCACCGATTCGCGCAGTAGAGACCAGGTGCTGTGGCCGATGAACAGGGTGATCGCCAGACTGACAACGGGGTCAATCCAGGACTGGCCCGTGAACTGGATGGCGAATCCGGCCAGGATCACCCCCAGGGAGATGGCGGCATCGCCCCCCAGGTGTAGGAAGGCCGCCCGCAGATTGAGGTCGCGTTTGCCCTGCTCAAGGAACAGCAGCGCGGTGCCGCCGTTGATCAGCACCCCCAGGGCCGCGGCAGCGATTACCCAGCCGTAGCGCACCGGTTCCGGGTTCTGCAGGCGCACAACCGCCTCCCAGGCAATGCCCCCACAGACCACCAGCAGGGCGGCAGCA
>CAYZUY010000270.1:0-272 GCA_964481495.1 uncultured bacterium | reverse complement strand
CCGGCCCGGCTGAGGCCGAAGGTGCGGCGATCGCTGCTGGGCCGCCGCCCGAGCCGAACGGCCACCAGACCCAGCACCAGGGCCACGACATCACTGAAGTTATGCCCGGCGTCCGCCAGCAGGGCCAGGGACCCGGCGAGCACCCCGACAATGGCCTGCACCACCACCAGCGCGCTGTTGAGCGCCAGGCTGATCAGGAAGGCCCGGTCGACGCGGTCGCTGGTGGGATGGTGATGATGCTCGCCCATGCTGGCCTCATGCCGGGGGTGGGA
>CAYZUY010000269.1:1607-1879 GCA_964481495.1 uncultured bacterium | reverse complement strand
CTGCTGTATCTGATCACCAGCCTCGGTGCCGGCCTGGTGCTGGTCCACCTGCTGCAGATGCTGATGGGGGCCGAAGGCTATGCCTTCCCCTCCACCGCCCTGGCGCAGCTGCCGGAGGCTGTGATGATCGCCGGGGCTCGCATCCGCAGCGTCCAGGTGCTGCTGCTGGCGGTCTGTGCCACCAGCGTGATCGCGCTCACCCTGTGGCTGGAGTGCAGCCGCCGTGGCCGGGCCCTGCAGGCCGTGGCAGAAGATGCCACCACCGCGCGCCC
>CAYZUY010000269.1:995-1597 GCA_964481495.1 uncultured bacterium | reverse complement strand
CTCAGCGGTGGCCTGGCGGGGCTCGGCGGTGGATTGATCGGTGTGAGCATCAGCCTGCCCGGGCCGTATGTCGGGATCGGCTACGGGCTGAAGGGTCTGGCGGTGCTGGTGCTGGGGGGGCTGGGCAGCGTGCCCGGAGCCATCGCCGGCGGCCTGCTGATGGGTCTAGCGGAGGCGCTTGTGCCCAGTGAAGCCTCCGGCTGGCGGGATGCGCTGGCCTTCGCGGTGCTGTTCGCGGTGCTGCTGCTCCGACCGCGAGGCCTGCTGGGTCGCCGTCTGGTGGAGAAGGTTTGACGCCATGAAGACCCTGAGCCTCGTTCAAGCCCTGGAGGTGATCCCTTGATCGATGACGCACTGCTGGTGCAGATGCTGATCGGCGCTCTGCTGGGCGTATCGGTCTACCTGCCGCTGGCCGCTGGCCAGCTCTCCCTCGCCACTCCGGCGTTCTATGCCGTGGGCGGCACCTTGGCAGCGCTGCTCTCCACCGGCTGGCCGCTGCTGGGTGCCAGCAGCGATGCTGGATTTCCCGTGCCCTCCTTTCTGCTGGAGCTGCTGCTCGGGGGGCTGGTGGCAGGGGCGCTGGCGCTGCTGGTGGGTCGGCC
>CAYZUY010000269.1:406-985 GCA_964481495.1 uncultured bacterium | reverse complement strand
TGCAGGGGATCTACCTGGCCATTGCCACCATCGCCCTGGTGGAGATCGTGCGGGTCGCGATCCTCAATCTCCCCTTCACAGGGGGAGCGATCGGCATCTTTGGGATCCCTCAACCCTTCCCCACCGCCGCGGGCTATCTGTTGCCCGCGCTGGCCCTGCTGATCCTGGCGGGACTGATCTGCCAGCGACTGGAGGTGATGCCTCTTGGCCGGGCCATGGCGGCCATCCGCAATGACGAGCTGGCCGCCAGCTGCATGGGCATCGACACCACCCGGGTGAAGCTCACCGCCTTCGTGATGAGCGCGGTACTGGCAGGCAGCACCGGTGCTCTGGCCGCCCACTTCCTGAACACCTGGAACGCCCGTCAGGGCAGCTTCGACACGAGCGTGACGATGCTGGCCTTCGTGATCCTGGGAGGCTCACGCACCTGGCTGGGCCCTGTGGTGGGCGGCCTTCTGCTCACCGCGCTGCCGGAGCTGCTGCGGCCAGTCGGTGATGTGCGTCTCGTGCTCTTTGGCCTGGTGATCCTGCTGGGACCCGTGCTGTTTCCCCAGGGTCTGATCACCCCGACCCGACTGG
>CAYZUY010000269.1:0-396 GCA_964481495.1 uncultured bacterium | reverse complement strand
CAGCCTGTGGGAGCGCTCCGCATCGAGCAAAGAGGTGCGGCCATGACCCCGCCACTCCTGGAGGTCGACGCACTCAGCTGCAGGTTCGGAGGGCTGATGGCCCTGAACCAGGTGAGCTTCAGCGTGCAACCCGGTGAAATCTTTGGGCTGATCGGCCCCAATGGTGCCGGCAAGACCACCCTGTTCAACCTGATCTCCGGCGTCACCACCCCCACCAGCGGCAGCGTGCGCTGGCGCGGTACCCCGATCACGGGCATGCCGCCGCACCGGCTGAACCGACTTGGGCTGGCACGCACGTTCCAGAACCTGCGCCTGTTTGATCAGCTCTCGGTAATCGACAACCTGCTGGTGGCCCTGCAGCGGCAGCCCCGCAGCGGTGTGCTGGCCGGCCTGGTT
>CAYZUY010000268.1:0-1976 GCA_964481495.1 uncultured bacterium | reverse complement strand
CCCGCTCAGTTCACCAGCCTCGCCGCTCTCGCAACTCGTCCGCCTCACCCGCGCTTAATTAATCTAGCGAATCCATCCCCGAAACGCAACCCCCTAAAAGAAAGTTTTTCTCGACCCGCTGACCCATAAGACACAAAACTAGGCTGGATAAGGCTTTGAGACGATCCGAGGGGCAATGCCGAGGGGGCTGCGGCCCTCTGCTGCCAAGCCAGTAACTTTCTGATAGCCTCGGGCCAACCCTGCGGGAGAGTTGTCCCATGGCTGAACTGCATATCCAGGCGCGTTACGTCATCCACTACGACGAGACTCTGTTTCAGGCCACTGCCCGGGGCAGTCTGGTAGAGCGCAGCAGCGGTCGTGAATTCTGGGCAGAGCCGGTACTGGCCACGGTGGATCAGCGGCAGGAAGCCATGGCTCTGACCGCCGAAGAAGTCAGCCAGCTGCAACTGCGTCTGGATATCGAGCAACTGGAGCCCATCACTGATGACCGACACTGATGTGACCACCAGGGTGGAGCACTTGGTCCGCAAGCTGCAACTGGAGCCCCACCCGGAAGGCGGCTACTACCGTGAGGTCTACCGCGCCCGGGAGTCCGTGCGATCGCTCGCCCGTCCGACGGATGCCCTGGTAGCCAGCACCCACATCTATTACCTGCTGGGTCCCGGCGATCGCTCCCGCCTGCACCGTATCCGGTCGGATGAACTCTGGCACTTCTACAGCGGTTCCACCCTGCGGGTCCATGTACTCGATCCCGACCGCCGCAGCTACCGCTGTCTGCGCCTGGGGTCTGACCTGGAAAACGGCGATCGCCCCTTCGACTGGGTCCCCGCTGGACACTGGTTCGGGGCAGATCTCGCTACCCCTAACAGCTATGCCCTGGTGGGCTGCACCGTCGCACCGGGTTTCGAGTTCCGGGATTTCGAGCTGGCAGACCCCCAGGCTATTCGGGCACAGTTTCCGGAACACCACGGACTGTACGAGCATCTGTGTGGATAACGGCTGACCGTTGGCACCCTAGCGGCATCTGCTTCTGTCCTGAGGACATCCGCCATGGCGGCGATCGCTCCGGGAGCCTGCGTGCACTTGCGCAACGACCACTCCCACAATATCTACCAGGTGATTGGCATCCGCTCTGAAGACAGCATCTGCTGGCTGCGGATCTGGCCCCTGCGGGCCAAGGGCAACCCGGTGTTCCAGACCACCCTGAACCGAATCCTGCCCTCGGAGCTGGAAGCGGCTCACGGCTGACGTTACGATCAGTAAACGTTTCTCATCCAGACAACCGTGGCCAAAGGATTCGGTAAGCCGCCTGAACCCCGCAAGATTTCAGAGTCGGCGATCAAGCGCCAGGAAGCCGCCCAGCAACTGGAGCAGATGAAGTCGGAGGGCATGCCCGCCTATCAGATCTTCGTGCGCCCCACCGGGACCCGTAACTGGATGACCGTCGGCGAGATTGCCGTCAAGCGCTCCGACCAGGTGAACTTTGCGATTCGTGATAACCGGCCAGGCCTGACCGAAGCCGCCGTGCGGGGCATGCCCGCCCTGAAGAAGTATGTGGACCGTCTGGAGTTCGGCTACCGGCTGGCGGAATTCAAGGACGAACCGATCACCCCTTACGAAGAGCCGAAGCTGCCCATCCCCAACCCGCTGGCCGGGGTCGGTGACTTCATCGGCAATCTGTTCAAGAAGAAAGCCTAGGTCAGGATACTGCCGCCCATCAGCTTCTGATAGCGGTAGTCCAGCTCACGCCGCAGGCCCGGATAGCTGTCCAGCGTCGGGTCTGCGGCCATCAGTTTTTCAGCTGCCTCCCGGGCCAGTTCCAGTACGGCCTGGTCCTCCACCAGACTGGCCAGGGCAAAATCCGGCAGACCCGACTGGCGGGTTCCCAGCACCTGGCCCGGCCCCCGGAAGCGCAGATCCATCTCCGCAATGAAGAAGCCGTCCTGGGACTGCTCCAGCACCGAGAGGCGCTGACG
>CAYZUY010000267.1:0-1976 GCA_964481495.1 uncultured bacterium | reverse complement strand
AACGTTCACCAGCCTGCTGGCACTGCCGACCCCGCGCACCCTGGCCGCCGATTACGGGGGCTGCGCCGCCAGCCTCAAGGCCCAGGGTCTGAGCGAAGCCACCGCCGCTGCCGCCTGCGCCGGTTCCCTCGACCCCGGTGCCGTCTCAAGCTGTGTCGGCAATCTCACCGGCGTCACCAAGCTGAGTGCCCGGGACCTGCTCGACAGCTGCCGCTCGGTGCGCCGTCCCGGTGATTTCGCTGCCTGCGTCGGTCAGATTCAGGGCCCCGACACCAATGCCCGGGCCGCGGTGGAAGGCTGCCGCCTCTCCCTGCTGCCGGACCGCTACGCCAGCTGCGTGCTCGGTCTGGCGGATGGTCTGAAGATCAGCCGCAACCAGGCGATTCCCGTCTGCAGTGAGAATGGCGACTCACCCCGGGAGCTGAACCCGCCCTACCAGCCGGTGAGCAGCAGCACGAAGTAAGCACCCCCGGAACCTTGAAGTTTCCTGAAGGGCGGGCGATCGCCGCACCCAGCCCATGTTTGACTGGAGCCCAGCGAGTGGAGTAGCGATCGCCATGCACTGGTTCTGCAGCGTCAGTGATTTCTCCCGCGAACACTGTCTGGCGATCTGCGCCTTCCTGGTTCCGGCCAACCTGATCGCCACCGCCACCCTGCTGGTGCTCCACTTCGGCGACTTCCGCCGCCTCTGGCAGATCGCTGTCAGCCTGCTGGCCGCCCCCCTGGCCCTGGTGATGGTGCTGCACGTCTACACCTGGTTCGCCGTCGGCGTCGTCGCCGGACCGACCTTCATCCTCCTGGCCCTGGCGCTGCTCTGTCTGGGGCTGAACGTCTGGATGGGTCAGCGGCGGCGGCAACCGGAGCCGATGACGGTCTGAGGGCGGTAAATCCCCGTCGGGGCTTACGGTTTACCCCCCTGGAACGGCGGGGCAGTCTTCCTAGAATGATTGCCAACGCGCCACCGCAGGGGTTTGACCATGCAGCCCACCAATCCCAACCAGTTCACGGAAAAGGCCTGGGAGGCGATCGCCCGCACCCCGGAGATTGCCAAGCAGGCCCAGCATCAGCAGATTGAATCCGAGCATCTGATGGCCGCCCTGCTGGAACAGGAGGGATTGGCCAGCAGCATCTTCACCCGCGCCGGGGTCAACCTGGCCCGCCTGCGGGAGTTCACCCAGCAGTTCATCGCCCGCCAGCCCAAGGTCAGCGGCGGCGGCAGCGGCTCCGTCTACCTGGGCAAGTCCCTCGACCAGCTCACCGACCGGGCCGAGGCCCTGCGCAAGGAGTTCGAGGATGACTTCATCTCGATTGAGCATCTGGTGCTGGCCTACGCCCGCGACAGCCGCTTCGGCCAGGGTCTGTTCCGGGAGTTCAATCTCAGCGAAGACGGACTGAAGACGATCATTCAACAGGTACGAGGCAGCCAGAAAGTGACCGACCAGAACCCCGAAGGCAAATACGAAGCCCTGGAGAAATACGGCCGCGACCTGACCGAGATGGCCCGCAAGGGCAAGCTCGACCCGGTGATCGGTCGGGACGAGGAAATCCGCCGCACCATCCAGATCCTCAGCCGCCGCACCAAGAACAACCCGGTGCTGATTGGCGAGCCGGGGGTGGGCAAGACGGCGATCGCCGAGGGGCTGGCCCAGCGGATCGTCAACGGCGATGTGCCCCAGTCCCTGCAGGATCGCACCCTGATTGCCCTCGACATGGGCTCCCTGATCGCCGGGGCCAAGTTCCGCGGCGAGTTCGAGGAGCGGCTCAAGGCGGTGCTCAAGGAAGTGACCGAATCCGAAGGGCGGATCATCCTGTTCATCGATGAGATCCACACCGTTGTCGGTGCCGGGGCGACCCAGGGTGCCATGGACGCAGGCAACCTGCTCAAGCCGATGCTGGCCCGGGGTGAACTGCGCTGCATCGGCGCCACCACCCTGGACGAGTACCGCCAGTACATCGAGAAGGACGGTGCCCTGGAA
>CAYZUY010000266.1:0-2052 GCA_964481495.1 uncultured bacterium | reverse complement strand
GTCTTGGGACTGGCGCGGTTGATTTCGTCGGCCAGCAGCACCTGGCTGAACAGGGGGCCGGGGTGGAAGCGGAACTGCTGCTGCTCCGGGTCGAAGATCGAGACGCCGATCAGGTCGGCAGGAAGCATGTCACTGGTGAACTGCTGGCGCCGCCACTGCAGCCCCAGGCTGGCGGCCAGGGCATGGGAAAGGGTGGTCTTGCCCAGGCCGGGCAAGTCCTCGATCAGCAGATGGCCCCGGGCCAGCAGGCAGGTGAAGGCCAGGCGCACCTGGGGCTCCTTGCCGAGAATCACCCGGTTGAGGCAGTCGAGAACGGCTTGCAGAGGGGCGGTCATAGGCTGAGCGTGCCCGGTCGGTTCCGCTGCCTACACTGGGGGCTGTCTGGTTCTCGGATGTACGCCATGTTCGGACTGTTCGGCAAGAAATCTGCCCTGCCCACTGCAGCGGAAGCCCTGCCCGGGCGCGATCGCCCGATGCAGGTGCCGGCGAAGCATTTCGTCCTGGGCACGCCGATGCAGGGGCCGTTCCCCCTCGGCTACCAGTTGGCGATGTTCGGCAACGGCTGCTTCTGGGGCACCGAGAAGCTGTTCTGGGAACTGCCGGGGGTGCATGTGACGGCGGTGGGTTATGCAGGCGGGCTGACACCGAACCCGGATTACCGCGAGGTCTGCAGCGGGCTGACGGGGCACAACGAGGTGGTGCGGCTGGTCTACGACCCGGCGAAAATCGGCTTCTGCGATCTGCTCAAGGCGTTCTGGGAAAGTCATGACCCGACCCAGGGCATGGGCCAGGGTCCGGACCGGGGCACCCAGTACCGCTCGGGGATCTATTGCTTCAACGATGAGCAGCTGGTGCTGGCGCTGGCGTCCCGGGATGCCTACGGCAAGCTACTGAGCGCGGCGGGCTACGGGCCGATCACGACGGAGGTGATTCCGGCACCGGAGTTCTACTTCGCCGAGGAGTATCACCAGCAGTATCTGGACAAGCCGGGCAGTCGTCAGTACTGCGGGGCACAGCCGACAGGGGTGACGCTGCCCCGGCCACAGCAGTGGCAGATTATCGGGGGCGTCAGTTCGGATGAGCGACTGGATGAGCAGTGGTGGAGCGGCAATCTCGGGGGGTGCCGGGTTTAGGGACCCGGAGTTCATCAGGGCTCTGCCGAGCCAACAGCCTGCAGGGAGGGCGGTGGCGCCCCCCTGCACCCCGCCACCCAGGGGACTTGCCCCCTGGGAACCCCCAAACCAACCGCCCCTGACTTCGCTGACCAATCCTGAATGGCAATGCAACTCGGACTTCGCTCCGTTCGGCTGGGGATATCAGGTACGTCCGGCGACTCTGCTGTCCTGACGTGGATGAAGGGTGTCAGGCCCAAGTCCAGGGATGGATAGCGGCGCGATCGCGTTCCGGCAGTTGCGTCAGTAGTTCGGTAACAGTCTGAAGGACAACCGGATGGCGCCAACCCGGCGCGATGTCGTGGAGGGGGATGAGGACGAAGGCACGCGCTGCCAAGCCGGGATGGGGCAGGGTGAGCGAATCGCTCCGGTGGATGCGATCGCCCCAGGCCAGCAGGTCCAGATCGAGGGTGCGAGGGCCCCAGCGTTCGCCCCGCTGACGACCGAAACGGGTTTCGAGGGCCAGCAGCCGCTCCAGCAGCAGGTCCGGTTCCAGCCCGGTGTCCAGGGCGGCGCAGGCGTTGCAGTAGTCCGGCTGGGGCGGCCCCAGGGGTGGGGTGCGGTAGAAGCCGGAGATCGCGGTGACGCGCAGGTCCGGGTCGGCATCCAGGGCTACCAGGGCAGACCGCAGGGTTTCGGCGGGCTGGCCGAGGTTGGCCCCCAGGGCGATCAGGGCGGTGACCGAGGACGGCATTAGGCTGGAGCCAGGTTTCGACAGACTTTCCATGTTCCGCGATCGCCCGGCGGTTTCCCAGGCTTTGCTGCAGACCCTGGCGGATTGTCCCCGCCGCTTCCAGTACCGCTGGCTGGAGCAGTGGGACGAGCCCATCCCCCGGGAGCAGCGGTCGCGCCTGGAATGGGGCCAGCGTTTCCACCGCCG
>CAYZUY010000265.1:0-2090 GCA_964481495.1 uncultured bacterium | reverse complement strand
TGCCCGGCCGGGACTGGCTCCCGCAGCTGCAGCCGGTCGCCGCAGACCGCCACGTCTTCCACCTTGACCACGCTGTCCGCGCCGGGGGGCAGGGGGGCACCGGTCATGATCGCCCGGGCTTCGCCGGGGGCCAGGGGCTGCTCCGGCACCGGCTCGCCCGCCAGCCCGGTGCCGACGATCCGCAGGGCCAGCGGCAGTTCAGGGCAGGCCGCCAGCGTATCCGCGCTGCGCAGGGCAAACCCGTCCATGGCCGAGTTGTCCCAGTGGGGCAGGTCGCCGGGGGCCTGCAGGTCGGCGGCCAGAATCCGACCCGGGGCTTCGGTCAGGGGGCAGACTTCGGCGGCGATCGCCAGATGCGGGGCGGCCTTGCGGATTTCGCCGAGGGCTTCGTCGTAGCGCAGCATGATAGAACAACCGACGTCTGGCCCAGCCTAGCGGGTCGCGTTGTCCCGGCGTTTCCCAGCTCCTTCCCCATGACCATCCGGATGATCGACGTCGGCGACAAGGCGGTGACCGAGCGCACCGCCCGTGCCGAGGGCTGGATTCGCCTCGACCCCGAGGTCTACCGCCGTGTGGTCCAGAAGGACCTACCCAAGGGCGATGCCCTGCTGCTGGCCCAGGTGGCGGGCATCCAGGGGGCCAAACGCACCGCCGATCTGCTGCCCCTCTGTCACCCGCTGCCCCTGGAGGGCGTGAAGGTCGACAGCCATCCCCAGCCCGACGGGCGCACCATCCGCATCGAGACCCGGGCCCGCACCACCGGTAAGACCGGAGTCGAGATGGAGGCTCTGTCGGCGGTGTCGGCGGCGCTGCTCTGTCTCTACGACCTGACCAAGATGTTCGATGCCACCGCCGAAATCGGCGGCATCCGGTTGCTGGAGAAGACTGGCGGCAAGTCCGGCCACTGGCGGGCCGATGGCTCCGGGGCTGGGCTCGATCGGGCGGACCTGAGTGCTCAGCGGGCGATCGCGATCACTGTCAGTGACCGGGCGGCAGCCGGGGCGGCCGAGGATCGCTCCGGGCCGCTGCTGGCTGCCTGGCTGGTGGATCGGGGTGCGACTCTGGTGGCTCGCCACTGTCTGCCGGATGAACCGGACCCCCTGGCCGAGACGGTGCGGGGTGCGATCGCCGACGGGGCCAGCCTGATTCTGCTCAGTGGCGGCACGGGCCTCGGCCCCCGCGATCGCACCCCCGAAGCCCTGCAGGCCCTGGGTGGGCGTGAGGTGCCGGGCATCGGTGAGGCCCTGCGCCAGGCCGGGGTGAGCGAGACGCCGATGAGCTGGATCTCCCGCAGCGGTGCCTGGGTGATTGACGGGGCGCTGGTGATCGCGCTGCCGGGCAGCCCCCGGGCGGTGGCCAGCGGTCTCGCCACCCTGGAGCCGCTGCTGGCTCACAGTCTGGCGATTGTGGCCGGAGGCGACCACGCATGAGTCGGGTGGAGATTATCGGCTTCGCGGGTCTGCGGGAGCTGCGACTGGAGCTGGACCTGGATCTGCCGCAACCGGCCCGGACGGTGAAGGCTGCGATCGCCGCGACCCTAGCCCCGGAGTTTTCCCAGGCGGACCTGCTAGCCCGCTCGGCCCTGGGCACCGAGACGGCCCTCTACCGCGATGACGATTGCATCCCGGCGGGGACGCTGCAGCTGGCCCTGCTGCCGCCCGTGAGTGGAGGCTGAGATGGAACGGTTCTTTGCTGAAATCCGCGACGATGCCATCCCGCCCCTGGCGGCGGCGGACTTCTGTGCCGATCAGCACTTCGGTGCCTTCGCCAGCTTCGTCGGCATTGTCCGGCGGGTGAACGTCGGACGGCGGGTCACCGGCATCACCTACGAGAGCTTCCGGCCCCTCTGCCGCACCGTCTTCCTCGACATCTGCCGGGAAGCGGAGCAGGTGTTCGGGCAGGAACTGCGCATCTATGTCAGCCATCGGGTCGGTGAGACCCGGGTCGGGGATGCCAGCGTTGTTGTCGGGGTCGGTGCCATCCACCGGGATGAGGCCTGCGAAGCCTGTCGCTACGTGATTGAGGAACTGAAGCACCGCGCCCCGATCTGGAAGCTGGAGCACTACGAGGATGGCGATTCCGGTTGGGTG
>CAYZUY010000264.1:395-2093 GCA_964481495.1 uncultured bacterium | reverse complement strand
TCCTCCCGAAAACAGGGCTGTTGCCGGGAGGATGGATGCTAGCCGCTCAGGCTTTTACCATTTGCGGTAGGGCAGGAACTTGCCGTTCATCGTCACCAGCACGCGATCACCCTTGGGGTCCTCAATCTTGTCGATGTTCAGGGAGAAATCGATGGCACTCATGATGCCGTCGCCGAACTTCTCCTGAATCACATCCTTCATCGGGCGGCCGTAGACCTGGACGATTTCGTAGAGCCGGTAGATCAGCGGATCGCGGGGAACATCGGGTTCGATGCTGGCCTTGACGGGGTACTCGGTCAGCTTCGCTACCCAGCTGTCATCGACTCCCAGCAGTTCCACCAGACGGCTGGCTTCCTCGATCGAGGCGCTGGCCTGACCGTAGAAGAGCGCGGCAATCCAGACCTCATCCAGACCCAGGGCCTGCTCGAGATCGGCGAAGCTCAGACCTTTGGCCTGCTTGGCGGCAAACAGTT
Source organism: uncultured bacterium (assembly GCA_964481495.1). GTDB lineage: Bacteria > Cyanobacteriota > Cyanobacteriia > Synechococcales > Synechococcaceae > CAWUMD01. Next base: position 1,620 of record CAYZUY010000264.1, on the reverse strand, counting down.
CAGCGTTGATGGGCGACATGGGGCTAATCCCGGATGGACCGCCGTCATTGAAGAATGACTGCCGAGGCACAACTGTAGCTGAGGCTACGGTTGCCGGTCCTCCCCGCCCTCAGCGAACCCGGGCTCCGTCAGTAGAGCTCGTACTTCAGCCACTGGCAGGGGATGGTGCCGTTGTTCACCGGCCAGCGCTGGGCCGAGCGCAGACCGATCTGCTGGGTCAGTTCGCGGTTGCCGCTGAGCACATAGGCTGTCCAGCCCCGGAAGCGCTGCTTGAAGACGTCTCCCAGCAGGCGATAGAAACGCCCCAGGGTCTCCACCCGGCCGATACGCTCGCCGTAGGGCGGATTGCAGACGAGAATGCCTTCGGAAGCCGGGGCCTCCAGATCCTCCAGACGCTCGGCCCGGAAGTCCAGCTGGTCGGCCAGCCCGCACTCCATGGCGTTCCAGCGGGCCTGCTCGACTACTTCGGTCTGGCGATCGCGGCCCAGCACTGGCACGCCAAGGCTGTCGCGGCGCTCCAGCTGGGCCTGCTGACAGAGGCGTTCCCAGAGTTCAGCATCGTAGTCGGGCCAGCCCTGGAAGGCGAAGCCGCGACCCAGCCCGGGGGCCACCTGTAGGGCCTGGAGACTGCCTTCGAGCAGTAGGGTGCCGGAACCGCAGAGGGGGTCCATCAGGGGCACATCCGCCTGCCATCCGGTCCAGCGCATCAGCCCCGAGGCCAGGTTCTCCTTCAGGGGGGCCAGACCCATGGCACTGCGGTAGCCGCGCCGGTGCAGACTCTCGCCGGAACTGTCGAGGCTGAGGGTGGCCTGCTCGCGGTAGAGGTGCAGGTGAATGCGCAGGTCCGGTTGCTGCGGATCGACGCTGGAGCGCTGGCCCCAGACCTCGCGCTGCTGATCGACCACGGCATTCTTCACCTGTAGAGCCGTGAAGTGGCTGTGATTGAGCCGCTCGGTCCGCCCAGTCACTTCGACTGCGAAGGTCATCTCCGGGGTGAGATAGGGGCTCCAGTCGAGGTCGTAGACCAGGTCGTAGAGCTCGTCGGCGTTGCGGCAGGGGCCCTGATGCACCTGCTCGAGGATGCGGAAGGGAATGCGGGCCCGCAGATTGCAGCGGTAGAGCAGTTCGCGATCGCCGCGGAAGGCCACGCCCCGGGGCTGGCTGCGCACGGCTTCGGCCCCGAGTTCCTCCAGCTCCTGGGTGGCCAGTTCCTCCAGCCCCTGGG
>CAYZUY010000264.1:0-373 GCA_964481495.1 uncultured bacterium | reverse complement strand
CCCGGTCCCGTTTCTGTGCTGCCGATGCCCGCCACCACCGATCGTCCCCTCAGTGCCACTCTCCTGCGCCAGCGACTCGGCAATGGCATCACCGTGCTGCTGAAGCCCTGTCCCGGCACAGGCATTGTGGCGGCCCAGGCGTTTCTGAAGCGAGGCAGTGCCGGGGAGACAGAACAGGGGATCTCCCGGTGGCTGGCGGCGATGCTGACCCGGTGTACCGCCCGGCGCTCCGCCCGGGCGCTGGCGGAGTCCGTCGAGCGGGCCGCGCGGTCGCACGGCGCGGAACACGCCGGGGTCGAAGTAGTAGAACTTCGGGTGCGTGACGACCCGGCGCTTGGCGCGCCGGCTGAAGACCGGCAGGCGCACGGCGAGC
>CAYZUY010000263.1:0-2098 GCA_964481495.1 uncultured bacterium | reverse complement strand
CCGCCCAAATGCCGATCGAGGACAAATGCGCTCTGGCGGACCGGGTACTGACCAACGACAGCAGTCTCCAGGATCTGCAGTTCCAGGCAGACCGGGCCTGGAGTCATCCCTTCTGATGCCGCGGAAACAGTGGTGATTGACCGGCGTACAGTGGAGAACGGTTGAGGTCGCCGCTGGTCACCCTGCACACGACACGGCATCCCGACCGCTGTCACACCTGTCTGCCATGACCCCTCTGCCTCCCGCCCTCGCCGTCCCGTTCACGGTCGGCACCCTGATCGCGGCGATCGCCCTGTTCATCTGGGAACCGATTCCGGCAGAGCTGACAGCCCTGGCCGCCTGTGCCCTGCTGATCGCCTGCGGCATCGTCAGCCCGGCGGATGGTCTGGCGGGCTTCGGCAGCAGCGCCGTCCTCACCCTGCTCGGGTTCTTCGTGATTTCGGCCGGCCTGAACAGCAGTGGGGCCTTCGACGGCATCCGCAGCCTGATGGCCTCGAGCAAGCTGCGCCATCCCCGCCGCCAGATTGCCCTGATGGGTCTGCTGCTGGGTCCGGTGAGCGGCTTCATCGCCAACACCCCGCTGGTGGCCAGCTTTCTGCCGGTGGTCGAGGGCTGGTGTCGACGCCGGGGCGTAGCCCCGTCGCGCCTGCTGCTGCCCCTCTCCTACGTCACCGTCCTGGGGGGTACCCTCACCCTGCTGGGCACCTCCACGAACCTCGTGGCAGCCCAGTTGATCGACAAACTGGGCATCGGTCACCTCGGCCTGTTCACCATGACCCCGATCGGCATCCCGGTCTACCTGGTGGGAGTCACCTATCTGCTGTTCAGCCAGCGCCTGCTGCCGGAGCGGGACCCCCAGAGCGGCCGCAGTCTGGCCATCGACTGGGATCTGGAAACCTACCTGACCGAGGTCTCGATTCCCGCCGGGTCGCCGCTGGTGGGTCAGACCCTGCGCAGCAGCAGTCTGCAGCGGCGCTACGACCTGGACGTGGTGGAAATCATCCGCGGCGCCCAGCGGCTGGAACTGCCCCTGAGCGATCGCCCCCTCCAGAGCGGCGACATCCTGATGCTGCGCTGCAGTCGCCAGGAGCTGCTGCGCCTACGCAGCGAGGAAAGCGTCACCCTGGTGCCCCAGGGAGAGCTGGCCAGCCTGCCGGATGCGGACAATCCGACCGAGAGCGGCTCGGACCGGCTGGTGGAACTGCTGGTCACCGACGGGTCGCTGCTCCAGGGGGGCTCCCTGCGGGAACTGCGCTTCCGCCAGCGCTTCAATGCCACCGTGCTGGCAGTGCGCCGTGGTCGCCGCGTCATCCGCGAACGGCTGGGTCGGGTGCCGCTGCTGGCGGGGGACGTGCTGCTGGTGCAGGCCCCGATGGACAGCATCCGCGGTCTGCAGAACAGCAACGACGTGGTGGTGCTGCAGCAGATCGAGGATGAACGCCTCACCCAGGGCAAGGGTGTCTGGGCTCTGGGGATCTTCGCCGTCACTCTGCTGGTGGCCAGCTTCAACGTCATGCCTCTGGTGGCGGCTGCCCTGCTGGGGGCGATCGCCATGGTGATCAGCGGCTGCCTCAGCCCCGGCCGGTTCATGGACGCTGTGCGCTGGGACGTGCTGATCCTGATCGGGGCGCTGATGGCCTTCGAGGAAGCCTTCAAGGCAACCGGCCTGACCAGTCAGCTGGCGGACTTCGTCAGCGGTCTCGGTCGGCAGTTACCACCGCTGGCCTCGCTCTACGTGGTCTATGCCATGACCGTTGCCCTGACGGAGGTGCTCAGCAACGTCGCCACCGTCGCGCTGCTGCTGCCGGTGGGGGTGGCGATCGCCCAGCAGCTGGGTCAGCCGCCCATGGCCTTCGCCCTGGCGATCACCTTCGCCGCCTCCAACAGCTTCATGACACCGGTCGGCTACCAGACCAACCTGATGGTCTACGGGCCCGGCGGCTACCGCTACATGGACGTGGTGAAATACGGCGCGCCGCTGTCGCTGCTGCTGCTCGGCCTCACCCCCTTCCTGATCGGTCGCCAGTACGGTCTGATCTGAGGCCCGGCGATCAGTCCTCGGCCGCCTCGCCACCGACCACGACATTGCGGATGCGCA
>CAYZUY010000262.1:0-2107 GCA_964481495.1 uncultured bacterium | reverse complement strand
CCATCCCCCGGGAGCAGCGGTCGCGCCTGGAATGGGGCCAGCGTTTCCACCGCCGTATGCAGCAGTGGTACCTGGGGCTGCCGGTGGAGCGGGCCAACGGTGGTGAGCCGGAACTGGATGCCTGTTTCGATCGCTTCCGGGCCGCCCAGCCGCAGCTATTTGCCGAACGGGAGACGGCCCGGGCAGAGGTTCGGCGATCGCACTACCACCGCGGCTGGCTGCTGAACGGAGTCTTCGATCTGCTGCGACCGGCTGCGACCGGCCTGGAGATTCACGATTGGAAGACCGGGCTGCAGGCCCGCTCCCGCCGTCAGCTGCAGAGCCAGTGGCAGACCCGGCTCTACCTCTACCTGCTGGCGGAAACCAGTGGATACCCCCCGGAGCAGCTCAGCCTCACCTATTGGTTCGTGCGCACCGACCCCATCCACCAGGAGCGCTTCGACTATTCCGCCGTCTGGCATGGCCGCATCCGCCGGGAGCTGGATGGTCTGCTGATCCAGCTGGAGCAGGGACTGGAGGCGGGGGATACCTGGCCTGCCACCCCCCGCAGCAATGATCTCTGCCGGCATTGTCCCTACCGGGAGCCCTGCCAGGGTGGGGGCGAAGCGGCGATCGCCCTGCCCACCTCCTGGGCCGATGTGCCGGAGATCGCGTTCTGAGGCCACGAGAGCGCTTGTTATTCTGGGGGTCTGGACTGATTCCGTCGCCTCCATGACCGTTGCCGCGCCGCCCCAGGTGACCACCTTCCCCCTCGCCGCCGTGGTCGGCCAGGACCTGATCAAGCAGGCCCTGATTCTGGCTGCTGTCGATCCGGGACTGGGTGGCGTCGTGATCGCCGGTCGCCGCGGCACCGCCAAGTCCGTGATGGCCCGCGCCCTGCACGCCCTGCTGCCGCCGATTGAAATTGTCGAAGGGTCGCTCAACAGCGACCCCACCCGTCCCGATGACTGGGATGACGAAACCCTGGAGCGCCACGGGGCCGCGCCGGAACAGGTCCCCACGCAGGTGGTGCCTGCGCCCTTCATCCAGATCCCCCTGGGGGTGACCGAGGACCGCCTGATCGGCTCCGTGGACGTGGCCCAGTCCATCCGCCAGGGCGAGACGGTGTTCCAGCCCGGTCTGCTGGCGGAAGCCCACCGGGGCGTTCTCTACATCGATGAGATCAACCTGCTCGACGACCAGACCGCCAACCTGCTGCTGAGCGCCATCAGCGAGGGTCGCAACCGGATCGAGCGCGAGGGCATCAGTTTCGAACACCCCTGCCGCCCACTGCTGATCGCCACCTTTAACCCCGAGGAGGGGCCACTGCGCCAGCACCTGCTCGACCGCATCGCCATCGGCCTCTCGGCGGACGCCATCCTCGATCTGGAGGAGCGGGTGCAGGCGGTGCAGCAGTCCCTGGCCTACGCCAACGATCCCAGCCGCTTCCTGCGGGAGTACGACGAAGAGAACGAAGCCCTCAGGACCCAGATCCTGCTGGCGCGGGAGTGGCTCAAGGATGTCACTATCAGCCGCGAGCAGATTGAGTATCTGGTCAAGGAAGCCATCCGTGGGCAGGTACAGGGTCAGCGGGCGGAACTCTACGCCCTGCGGGTGGCCCGGGCCTGCGCCGCTCTGGATGGTCGCACCGAGGTGAACGCCGACGACCTGCGCACCGCCGTGCGGCTGGTGATTGTCCCCCGCGCCACCCTGCTGGAGCCACCGCCGGAGCAGGAGGAGCAGCCCCAACCGCCGCCGCCCCCGCCGCCGCAACCGGACCAGCCCCAGGACCAGAGCCCCGAGGACTCCCAGGAACAGGAAGAACCGGAGAACGAGCAGGACCAGAACAACGAGGACCCCGAACAGCCGGATGAGCCGCCGCCGGTGCCCGAGGAGTTCGTCTTCGATATTGAAGGGGTGATGCTCGACCCCGAGGTGCTGGCCTTCACCCAGCAGGCCGGCAAGCAGGGCAAGTCGGGCTCACGATCGCTGATTCTCTCGGAGGAGCGGGGCCGCTACATCAAGCCGATGCTGCCCCGGGGCCCAGTGAAGCGGATTGCCGTCGATGCCACCCTGCGGGCGTCCGCACCCTACCAGAAGGCCCGGCGGGCTCGCAATCCCGAGCGTA
>CAYZUY010000261.1:0-2117 GCA_964481495.1 uncultured bacterium | reverse complement strand
GAATCGCTGGCGCGGGTGCTGCGGCAACTGCTGGAACTGGCGGCGCTGCTGACGATCAGTCTCGGTCTGATCAGTCTGCTGCCAACCCTGTGGCGGGGCCAGCGCCCATTGCTCGATCGCCTCGTGGCGCTGCGGCTGCAGTTCGGCAGCTGGCTGGCCCTGGCGCTCGAATTCCAGCTGGGGGCCGACATCGTCGCCACCACCCTCAACCCCGGCACCTCCCAACTGGTGCAGCTGGGGGCGATCGCCGTCATCCGCACGCTGCTCAACTGGTTCCTGCAACGGGAACTGGAGGCCGAGCAACGCCACCTGCGGCGCAAGGATGAACCTTTGTAGAAATCTGCTGGGTCTGGCCACAGGCCTGTTCTAGGCTGGGCCTACGCGCACAGTGACGGGAGTACGGGCATGTCGCGCCGCAGACGCACTACCAGGGCGATCGCCCTGGCTCTGACCTTCACCCTGCCGGGTCTGCTCTGGGCAGGACCGACACTTGCCTGGGGCCGCATGGGTGGCTTCAGTGGTGGCTTCAACCGCTTCGGAGGAGGAGCCAGCATCAACCGCGGCGGCTGGGGCGGCGGCGACGTCAACCGCAGCAGCTTCGGCAATGTCGATCGCGGCGGCAGCCAGGGTTTCGATAACCGCACCTACAACGGTGGCTTTGATAACCGCACTACGGTCAACCAGGGCTTCGATAACCGGACCTGGGGCAACAACGACCGCATCGGCAACACCACGATCAACAACACAACCGTGGACCGGACCGGTGCCTGGAACAACGGCAACTGGAACCGCACCGGCTGGGATGCCAACGGTCGGCGCGTCTGTACCGGTGGCAGCTGCAACGTGAATATCTCCGGCAACAATGCCTGGGGCTATCGCGGCTACGGTGGCTGGGGTTACGGCGGGGCGGGCTGGCCCGGTTGGGGTGCCTGGGGTGCCTGGTACGCGGGCACCGCTGCGGTCACCGGTCTGCTGAGTGTAGCCACCGTCTCCTCCCTGGTCACGGCCGCCCAGTCCGCCAGCCAGCCGACGATTCAGATTCCCAACACCAACGCCTATCTCAACTACCCGTCGGTGCAGGGCTACGGTGGCCAGAACGTCAGCTTCGAGTACACCATCGCCGGTCAGCAGTTCTCGGCCATCGGCAACTGTCAGTCCTTCACGATCAACGGTGCTCCGCCCCAGTCGGGTAACCAGCAGCAACTGCTGAATGCCGCCTGCTCCGTTGCCTACGGCAGTCCCTGAATCCGCTCTCGTCCGGTGCTTCCCATGCGTCATCTCTCTGTTCTGGTCAGCCTGCTGGCGATCGCTCTGCCCCTGGCTACCCCCGGTTTTGCGGGACCGACCCCGAAGACCCAACCGGCCGCGACTCCTACCTCGGCCCCCCGGCCCCCGGCCATCAGTCTCGGTCTGCTCACCTGTACCCAGCTGGGGGATATCCTCAGCGCCCTGGATACCGCCCGGCGTACCCAGGACCATCAGATCGAGATGGAAGCCGAAGGCTTTCTCACGTTCCTGCTGGGCTATGCATCCGGCCATCGGGGAGATGCGGTGATCACCCGGGACGTCGACGAGCAGATCGGGAACCAGATTCAGGGATTCTGCAAAGCCAATCCCAAGGCCTCCTTCCTGGATGCGGTGCGCGCGCTGCCCTGAGCCCGGCGCCTCCTGCATCCCACACCCGTCCCAAGCGTTGAACTGCTTGGGACGATTTTTCTTTGGGGACAGGCTGAAGATGATTAAATTGATAATCGTTCTCGATTTTTCGGGTTCCGGTCTCAGCCGACCTGTGTAGTTCCCTGACGGGCGCCGAAGTTCAGGTTGCGGCGGTGAGACCTACGTTTCTGTCTGGTGATGAGGTGATGTGATGAAACGATGGATAGCCATGGCTCTGGCGGCTCCGCTGGGGATGGCGATCGCTCCCGGGGTCCGGGCCGCAGATCTGGCGGTACTCGACAAGGCGGATCGGGTGGCGGTTCAGGCAACAGCCGCCGGACAGGTCACCAGCATTGCCCAGCTGAGTGATGTCAGGCCGACTGACTGGGCCTATCAGGCACTGCAGTCTCTGGTCGAGCGCTACGGCTGTATCGTCGGCTACCCCAACAAGACCTACCAGG
>CAYZUY010000260.1:0-2127 GCA_964481495.1 uncultured bacterium | reverse complement strand
CACCCGACACCCCCAAAGCTGCCGCCCAGTCTGGCGTGGAGGACTTATCCAGTCACCCAACGAGCACTGACTCCGTTGTCCACACCGGCCGACCCTGTCTTCCATCAACCGAACCCCGTTGAACCATCCGGATCAGATGCGTCAGAAGCGCGTCAGACCCGATATCCGGATCGAAATCCCCAGTCGGAGAGAACGACGTCAGGGTCGTTCCGCCATTCAGGGTTCAGCAACGGAGTCAGTGTCGTGACGTTTGGGGGTCTCGGGGGACAGTGCTGGTGAGGCTACCTCGGTCTGCTGGGCAAGTGAGCCGAACCAGGACTGTCATGACTAGCCCCTGAGCGGTGGGGTGAAGGGGGGTTGCGGACCCCCCCTTCAATAACTGGTTCGCAAGGTAAAACCTTCCACCTCATCTACGGAATCTGACGATCCCCCACCTCTCTCAGCCCGCACGACAGGGAGTACTGCATCTGGAGGATGAGCAGGAGTTGCCCGCAGGATGCCGCCCAGGCTGAACCGCGCTCTTCTGCTTGCCTGCACTGGGCCGGAGCAAACGCTGCAGCCCCAGCGTCAGCAGCTGTGCCCCTGGCGGCTGGCCAGGGCCTGCAGAGGTCTGAGGTCGCTGCAGGAGAGACAGCCAGTGCGGAGGAGGGAGGACGTCGCCTGTTAAGGTGCCAGTGCCAGGTCGGGCTGACGCCAGCTGAGCATGTGCTGGTACTGGGCAAGCGTGCGGGCATTCACCAGGTCGGTGTCGAACTCCTGCAGAACTTTGACCCGGGCTGCGCGCCCCATCCGTTCCGTCAGGTCTGGGTTGAGCAGCAGCAGTTCCAGGGCCCGGGCCAGACTGCCGGCATCCCGGGCGGGCACCAGCAAGCCGGTGCGCCCGTGGTCGACCACATCGCGGCAGCCCGGCACATCGGTGGTCACAATCGCCCTCTCCATCGCCGCCGCTTCGATCAGCGCTTTGGACAGGCCCTCGCGGTAGGAGGGCAGCACCACGATGTCCACCCCGGCCAGGACCGGGCGGATGTCACCCACATGCCCCAGGCAGCGGATGGCAGGGTTGCTGCGCAGCTCGTCCAGCTCGGCGGTACTGAGAGCACTGCGGTTACCGGGGTCGAGCTCGCCGGCAATCTGCAGCTCGAAGCGGTGGCCTTGCGCCCGGAGCAGGCACACCGCCGCCAGCAGCTCCCGCACCCCCTTCTCGCGGATCAGGCGGGAGGGGAAGAGCAGCTGCGGTACGGGCCGGGCGGAGGCGGGGAACTGCTCGGGGTGGAAGTGGTGGGTATCGACGCCGGACCCCCGGATCACCAGGGTCTTGCCCAGGTCGATCAGGCCCAGCTTCACCAGCAGCTCCTGGTCGGCGGCGTTCTGGAACACCACCACGGAGCGGCGGGCGGTGAAGATGGTGCGGTAGATCGGCTTGAGCACCCGCCGCAGGGCCCGGCTGCGCCGCCGCTCGCCCAGGAAGACATGACCGAGGCCGGTGATCGCGTTGAGGACGTGATCGACCCCGGCGGCCTTGGCGGCGAGGGTGCCGTAGAGACAGGCCTTGATCGTGAAGTGGTGCACCAGGTCCGGCTGGACCTGACGGTAGATCCGGATCAGGTCCAGCAGCGCTTCGCTCTCCACCCGCGGGTCGATGGAGCGGCGGTTGACGGTCCAGCGGTGCACCGTCAGGCCCTCGGCCTCCAGCAGCGGCCGGTAGGGGTCCTCGGGCGCCACCAGTTCGACCCGGAAGCCCTGCTGGCGCAGATGGCGGATCAGCGGCAGGCGGAAGTTGTAGAGGTACCAGGCGGTGTTGGCCACCAGAAGGACAGTCGGCATGGCAGGTGGGGGCGGGGAAGGATGGAGGAAACAGCGGGTGATGGAGGGTGGATACAGCGCTACTGCAGCGAGCCGCACTCCGCCTGCTTGCGCTGCCGGTGGGCCGGGGCCAGGAAGGCACCGGTACTGCCGCTCAGACGCCACAGCTGCAGCCGCCACCAGTCGCGGGCGATCAGCCAGGGTCCAGAGAGAGGATGGGTTCCGGGCGGATCGGCAACCAGACCGTCGACCGGCAGACCGAGACCACCGACGGCCACCTGGGCAGCAGGCAGCCGGCGAGGCGCGTGACGGGCGTCACTCACC
>CAYZUY010000259.1:0-2149 GCA_964481495.1 uncultured bacterium | reverse complement strand
GATTCGAACCTGCGGCCCTCTGCTCCCAAAGCAGATGCGCTACCAAGCTGCGCTACATCCCGAGGCGTAACCATTATGCCGGTTCGCGGCGATTCTGCGGGGACTCTGCCGTCCCCCACCGACCGGGGAACGATTCGGGTAGCGATCGCCGCGCAGAAGCCCAGCCCATGCCCATCTCCTGGTTCCGATCGGGTCGCCGTCCCCGAGCCCGCAGTTGCCACGGCTTCTGCCGGACCCTGCATCAGCGGCTGCTGCTGGGCATCGGTCTGCCGCTGATGCTGCTCCAGGCCGGTGTGTTCTGGATCGAGTACGGCCTCGACCGACGCGAGGAGCTGGCGGAGATGCGCCGGGAACTGACCACTCTCACCCGCCTCAGTGCCGCCCGACTGGAGGCGGAGCTGGCGCGCCTGCCCGGCACTGCCGAACGGGCCCCGAGCCGCCTGGGCACTGCACACCTGCGGCAACTGCTGCGGGACGCGGATTTCCAGCCCGGGGAGCTGCTGCTGCTCTCGGATCGCGGGGAACTGCTGGCCAGTGATGACCGTTCGATTCCGGCGGGGCTGAACCTGGGCGAACTGGCCCGGTGGACAGGCGATCCGGCGCTGGCCAGTCTGACCCAGGCGATCGCCCAGCGCCGCACCGGCATGATCCGGCTACCCCACGCACCCCGGGATCGTCAGCCCCGCTGGGTGCTGTTCACACCGGTTCGACAGAGTGGCGGGGCCGTCGTAGCCCTGGTGCGGGAGTCGGCCATCCTCGCCCAGCTCCAGTCGCGGCTGCTGCGCCAGGCTGGTGTCTTCGTGGTCGGTTCACTGCTGATTCTGGCCTGGCTGGCGCTGCTCACCTCCCTGGTGACGCGTCCCCTGGCCCGGCTGGCCCAGGCCACCCGCCAGGTGGGTGCCGGGGACTGGTCGCTGCGGATTGCCGGTCCGTTTCCCCGGGACGAGGTCGGGCGGCTGATGCGGCTGTTCAATCGGATGCTGAACCGGCTGCAGCACAGTCGCGAGCGGGAGCTGACGGCCACCGCTGCCCGGGAGCGGGTTGAGAGCGAACTGAAGCTGGCGCTGCGTATCCAGCAGTCGCTGCTGCCCCCCGACTTCGCACCCACCGAGGGGTGGAGCATTCTCAGTCACTACGAACCGGCCCGCTTCGTGGCCGGAGACTTCTACGATTACTTTCTGCTCAATGAACGAACCCTGGCGGTGGCGATCGCCGATGTCTCGGGCAAAGGCATCTCCGCCGCCCTGTTCATGGCAGCGGCCAGCACCTGCCTGCGTAACTTCAGCCGCATTGAGACAGGGCCTGCGGCCACCCTCACCCGCCTGAACCGGGAACTGCTGCAGCGCAATCGCGAGTCCCTGTTTCTGACCCTGTTCCTGGCCTGGATCGATCTGCCCAGTGGCCGGATCACCTATGCCAACGCCGGGCACAACAGTCCCTACCGGCTCGGCCCCCGGCGACCGCTGCTCTCTCTGGGAGACCCCACCGGCCCGCTGCTGGCCGTCCTCGAAGAGGCAAGCTACGGCGATCGCCAGCTGGATCTGGGTGAGGGGGAAACCCTGGTCCTGTTCACGGATGGTCTGGTGGAAGGCGCCGATCCCCGGGGCGACCTGTTCGGCGAGGATCGCCTGGAGGCTCTGCTGACAAGCCTGGCAACGGAGCCACCCGCCGCCATTCTGGAACGGCTGCAGCAGGCAGTGGAGGAGCACTGCCGGGGAGCCGCCCAGGATGACCTGACGCTGCTGCTGATCCACCGTTCCAAGGGAGCAGCCGCTGTCGATCCGGTTGCCTGAGCATCGGCAGAACCGCTTCAGACGGTACCGATTCCAGGGCAGACCGCCTCCGCTGGACTGACCGGAATGGGGTCCGGGCCTGACGGGAAGCGGAACTCGTTGCAGTTGCGCTGACCGTGCCGCTGATAGCGATGGAACTCAGCCAGGGTGCCGCAGAGAAACCATCCCAGACCGCCGATGGGTCGCTGTTCCAGAGGTCTATCCAGGTGTGGCGGCGGGGCAGTGGATGGCTGGAAGGCCGGTCCGTCATCCACCAGGCGCAGCAGCAGCCCATCGTCCTGAAGCTCCAGGGCCAGCTCAAGGTGAATCGGGTGGGGACAGTGGGGGGCGGCATGGTGCTGCAGATTGGCCACCAG
>CAYZUY010000258.1:0-2153 GCA_964481495.1 uncultured bacterium | reverse complement strand
GAGGGCATTGTTGGCCGCCAGCCGAGCCAGATAGCGGCGGTAGACATCGGCCACCACCCGCCCCCGGAAGTTGGGCTGCTCCCGCTCCAGTGCTTCGGGGCTCCAGCCGTTGTTCTTAGCGTTGCTGATCGCGAAGCGCACCGACTTGGGATCAAACTTCTTGACGTCGAGGTTCAGTTCGCCGACGCAGATCTCCTTGATCAGGCTCTGGACATCAGACTCGTCGAAGATCGAGAACTGCTTGGTCCAGCGATGCCCCTGGGGGCTGACGTACTTATCGATATCGAAGCGGAGGATACGGGCGCAGATGGCGTGGAAGGTCCCGATCCAGAGGTCCTTGGTCAGTTCCCGATAGACCCGCGATCGCAGCTGGGTCTGCTCGACTTCCCGCAGCAGGGAATAGGGCTTGCCGTACTGGTCTTCGGCAAACTGCTGGGCGAACAGCTTTTCGATCCGTTCGCGCATCTCCTTCGCCGCTTTGTTGGTGAAGGTGACCGCGAGGATGTTCTCGGGATCGATGCGGTGACCACGGATCAGGTTGGCGATCCGGAAGGTGAGGGCCCGCGTCTTGCCCGATCCGGCTCCGGCCACCACCAGCAGCGGTCCGCTGGCATGCTCCACCGCCCGACGCTGGGAGGGGTTGAGGGTGCTGAGAAAATCGGCAGGCATGGGCGGAGGAGCGGCACACTGACAGTTCAGGCTATCGCGATCCCGGCAGCCCGTGACCGAGGGGCGATGCCGCGATCCAGGCGGACAGCCAGCCCTGCTGCCACCAGTAGCCGAGTCGGATGCCGTGGTAGACCAGCAGAGCCAGCAGCCCCAGGGACCAGAGCCGCAGCAGGCTGCGCGTCAGTCGATCCAGCAGCGGCGATCGCCGTCTCGTCAGCAGTTCCAGACTCCAGCCCAGCCCGCAGAGCAGGGCCACCAGCGCCAGGGGCATCCCGAAGGCATGCCAGTCCCAGCTGCGTCGCCAGTCGCCGACCACCAGGGCCGAGAGCGATCGCGTCATACCGCAGCAGGGGCAGGGAATTCCGGTCCAGGCCCGCAGTGGGCAGAGCAGGGTGGGGCCACCGGAGCGGGCATTGATCAGGTAAATCAGCCCCGCTCCCTCCAGCAGCAGTGCGGACTGACGCCACTGCCGTTCCAGCCGGGTCAATCCGCGCAGGGGTTGAGTACTCGGATCAGCCCGCTGCATCCGCCGCCAGACCGAACTGATCCTCATAGGCCGCCAGGATTGTGGCGTAGCTCCAGGGCACCGTCACCAGCAGACCGAGGCCACAGGGCAGCAGACCCACCAGATTCACCAGACCGATCAGAAGCAGCATGCCTAGCACCTGGAACCATTGCCCGGTGGTATGCCGACGACAGGTTTCCATCGCCAACCAGGGTCTGAGAGGGCGATCAGCGACCATGGGAATCGCCAGAACGTAGGAGACACTCAGGTACAGCACAGGAGCCATGATCAGCAGAAGTACCACCAGAGCTCCCAGTACACCGATCAGGGTCTGAAGCGAGTCGGGGAGAGCCGCACTGAATGCTGCCCCAGCGATCAGAACCAGCACACCCGGAAGACAGGCCAAAAAGGTAACCAGACCAATCAGCAGATTAATCAGGAAGAAGTCGGCAAACCGGGTGAAACCCCTGAAAAAGTCGGCAAAGACCACCGACTGCCCCCGTGCCCGCTGCAGACCAACCAGGTAGTAACCAGCAAACAACGGCCCGCCGATCACAGCAGAGACGATAGAGCCCAGAGGGACGACTCCCAGAACTAAAGAAATCCCGATGGAAACAGCTGTAAAACCGATCACAGGCCCGGGGTCAGCCTGGAACTGTGCCCAACCCCTCTGCAGGTAGGCCATCGACGTGAACTGAGGCGGGTTACCCCCGAGGTCAGGCATCGAACTGGACATGTCAGCTTGTCTCCGAATTGAGAAACGTCAGACTCAGGGAGCATCTCCGGAACCGGATATCGGAGGCACAGATGGGCGTCGCAGATTCGGCCAGACCCACAGCAGGATCAGACCCTGAATCGGCAGCAGCCCTAGAGACACCTTCCAGATGTCGGCCATAGGAAGTGCGGATAGCAGCAGGAAATAGAATCCGCCGCTCACCCCCAGCAGGCCAAAGACAACCCTGCGAGCAGCCATGGTCTC
>CAYZUY010000257.1:0-2157 GCA_964481495.1 uncultured bacterium | reverse complement strand
AGCCGCGGGTTCACATCCAGGCGGGCAGTGGCCGCTTCACCGGTGTAGCGGCACCAGAGGGCGACCAGGGCCTCGAACATCGATTCCTTCTGACGCGCTAACCCCAGCAGCAGCGACCGCACCTGGGAGCCCTGCAGCTCCGCTTCTGTGGCTGTGACCTGTTTGTCGCCCGACAGGAAGCGCAGCGAACTGCGGTCGATCAGGGCCTCGACCTGGGCGATCGCCTCCATCTGCCGGTTGAGGCTGGAGCCGCTGGGTTCCGCGAAGAAGAAGCCGCCATCAGTGGGAACGTCCACGACGCTGTTGGGTCCGATGACCAGCGGCGGCGGTGTCTGGCCGTCGAGCAGGGGCATCCCCTTGCGCACCGGCACCGGCATGGCGCACTTGTGGAGCAGTTCGTGGAGGTCCGAGCGCAGGCGGAAGTGCTGCAGGCAGAGGTCCGACAGGGGCAGGCTGGTCACGTCCGCTTCACCGACCGGGCCACCGCTGTGGGAGTACCAGAGCAGGGGCACGACCGGCAGAGAGGTGCGGCCCTCATCCGCCAGCACCGGTGCGCTGATACCCGTTGGTTGCGACCACAGCTGCCAGCGTCCGGGGGTCAGCACCCGGTAGAACGTGGTGGCTACCGTTCCGAAGGGGCCCTCGGGCACCAGCCGGTCCTCACGGATGACAGCGAGGGCAATCGCCTCACCATCCGCATCGATGCTGGTGCGCCAGTTGATCACCCGCTCCCGCGGCAGCAGGACAAGGTAGGGGCGGCTGCGGGGCGTGCCCTGGGGCGGTGCCTCGACGAGAATCCAGCAGCCGCCATCGCGCAGCGTCAGCTGGTCGGCTTCAAGCAGGAACTGGGTGAGATTGGTGCCGCGCCGGTCCACGTCGGTGTGGAACTGGACGAGCGTGGGCGGTAGCTCGCTCAGGGTGAAGTCGGTGAGCAGACCCGCCTTGGCCGCCAGATCCGAGCGGAACAGATCCACGAACACCGCCCGCTGCAGGCGGCCCCGGTAGGCGGCATCGGGTTCGCGGGGCTCCTGGGGCAGGTACTGCTCCACCACCCCGGCCAGACTGGTCCAGCAGTCGTGGACCTGTTGCAGGGAGGGCAGGTGCGATCTCAGGACCGGGTGCTGGTAGTCGGGCTGTTGGAGGTCGGCAACAGGATCAGCGAGTGGGAGCATCGGCGGCCGCCAGGGGTACGGTGACAAAGGCCCTGAAGCGTCTGCCAGCAGGGGCTTAGACCTCAGGTCGCACGTCGAATAACCTGGCAGCAGACAAGAAAAACGGACCCAGCCTAGAGAGTAGCCAGGTCCGTTGTTGGGGGATCGTGAACGGTCGCTATGGAGGGAACACCACCGTCGTCCCAATCCTTTCATCAGCACAGCAGAGCTATGATTTCATGCTGCTCCACCGCTCTGGTGATGGCCTGAGCCGAATAGCTGAAGTTTTGAGTTGAATGACAGCGATCCCGGACATGACGGGGAAAGCTAGCCGAAACCTTTTCAGCCAGACCGATGACCCACCACCAGGCCTGCAGTCACTGCGAGCACTGGCGGCGCTTCACAGGTGCCGGAATTGGGCTGTGTACCTGCCATGCACGGTACTGCAGCTCAGTGCACTCCTGCGCTGCCTTCAAGCCCCTGCCGTTAAAAGCGGCGAGCACAGATGAAGCCAGATTGATGACGCCATGCACCGTGACAGTGCCATCCCGCCCTAGCTGATCGCGTTACTAAAACTGGAGGATCCACCCATGAACCGTCTGGCTGAAATCTTCAGCAACGACCACCTGGCGGATGAAGTCTACACCGATGCGTGGATCCTTGGATTCTTCCAGTGGCTGGAAGGACAAATGCCCGTAGTAACCATAGAAGACGGGCCCAGCATCGAGGGAGCCAGGCCCGCAGGCGGGAATATTGGGGCTCTTCCGTATGAGGGGTTCGTGAGTCCACTGCCCCACCGATGCCTTCAGGCTGCGTCACCGCCCGGGTGATGTCCTGAGCCGAATCGCGGAAGTTTTGAAGGTGATTTCGGCCGTTAGCCACGACTGCCACCTAACCTGAAGACACCACTTTTTGCAAAGGAAATGCAGACCGGCTTCACAGCCGGTTTTTTCTGCGCTCCTGGCAGGCCGCCAGTCCTGAGTGGACTACTCACCACACGGGTCTC
>CAYZUY010000256.1:0-2166 GCA_964481495.1 uncultured bacterium | reverse complement strand
AGACCAAGAAGGACATGCTCAAGGCCCGCGCCCAGGCGGCCCAGGCCCAGGAGCAACTCCAGAGCGCGGTCAGCAGCATCGGCACCAGCACCGCCATGGCCGCCTTCGAGCGCATGGAGGAGAAGGTGCTGCAGCAGGAGGCCCGGGCCCAGGCCGTGGGCGAACTGGCCGGTGCCGACCTCGAAAGTCAGTTCGCCAGTCTGGAGGCTGGCAGTGACGTCGAGGACGAACTGGCGGCGATGAAGGCTCAGCTGTCCGGCAGCAAACCTGCCGGAGCCCTGCCCGCCGGTCAGGGGCCAGCAGTGACCACCAGTAATGCCAGCGTCGACGCGGAACTCGAGGAACTGCGCCGCCAGATCGACAAACTTTAGAGCCTGGCGGCTCAACGGCGGGTGCGGCGGATGGATCGGCCGCACAAAGCCCGGGACGGATGCCGTCCCGGGCTTTGTGCGCCAAAGACAAATAAGATCACGGAGTCTTTCTTTTGGATTGCGCGAACAGGGACGCAACTGATCGGGACATGACCCTGGTATTCCCGGGAGATTGACCGGGGTTTGCCTGAGATATCCAAGGTGTTTGCCGAAGTAGGGAAGGGAGTGCTCCAGACAATCCGTTCAGCATCGTCAAAGCAGGTTACGTCCCGCCGAGTGGTGTAAATTCGGGGGCCACCCGAGGCCTGTAGATGCCGCAGCCTGGGCCCGAGCCTGACCCACAACTGGCATCGGCCCCATCCCTCCCTGCCGAAGGGCACAACACCTACCATGACGATGGACTACCCCAACCGCCCGCTCAGCGTCCGTGAAAAGCTGCTCTCACCGGGCTTTTCAGCTCTGATCCGGTAGCTGTCCAGTTCCTGATCTCGGTCAGCATCCGTCTCGATTAGCCTGCCTGCTAGGTCAGTAGACCACCACCGAGCGGATACTCTCGCCTGCGTGCATCAGCTCGAAGGCCCGGTTGATCTCCTCCAGCGGCAGGGTGTGGGTGATCAGCTCGTCGATGTTGATCCGGTTCTCCATGTACCAGTCCACCACCTTGGGGACATCCGTCCGGCCCCTGGCGCCACCGAAAGCGGTACCGCGCCAGCTGCGGCCGGTGACCAGCTGGAAGGGGCGGGTGGAGATCTCCTGGCCTGCCCCGGCCACCCCGATGATGAATGACTGCCCCCACCCCTTGTGGGTGCATTCCAGGGCCTGACGCATGACGTCGACATTGCCGATGCACTCGAAGCTGTAGTCGACGCCGCCGGTCATCTGGACGATGATGTCGACCACGTTGTCCACCTCCTTCGGATTGATGAAGTCGGTCATGCCGAACTGGCGGGCCAGGGTCTCGCGGCGGGGGTTGATATCGATGCCGATGATCCGGCTGGCTCCGGCGAGACGCGCCCCCTGGACCACGTTCAGTCCGATCCCGCCCAGGCCGAACACCGCGACCGTTGCGCCGAACTCCACCTTGGCCTGGAAGATCACCGCCCCGACGCCGGTGGTGACACCACAGCCGATGTAGCAGATGCGATCGAAGGGAGCATCGGAGCGCACCTTGGCCACGGCAATCTCGGGCAGCACGGTGAAGTTCGAGAAGGTGGAGCAGCCCATGTAATGGAGGATGGGTTTGCCCTCAAAGGAGAAGCGGCTGGTGCCGTCGGGCATGACTCCCCGGCCCTGGGTGACCCGGATCGCCTGACAGAGATTGGTGCGCCAGTTCAGGCAGTATTCGCACTCCCGGCATTCCGGTGTGTAGAGCGGAATGACGTGGTCGCCCGGTTTCACCGAGGTCACCCCGGCTCCCACCTCACGCACGATGCCTGCACCTTCGTGGCCGAGGATGGCTGGAAATACACCTTCGGGATCGTCGCCGCTGAGGGTGAAAGCATCGGTGTGGCAGACGCCGGTTGCCTTCAGCTCAATCAGTACCTCCCCGGCCTGGGGGCCCTCCAGATCCACCTCGACAATCTCCAGCGGCTGACCAGCGGCGAAGGCGACAGCGGCACGGGTTTTCATCGGTGGGCTCCAGGGGTAAGGCTGCTTGTCAGCGTAATCAACCGCCGGATCGCTCCAGTCGGGTTTCACAAAAGTTGATGGCTGCGGCCTGGGCTGATCCATCCGTCGGTATCCGACTTCGTTGGGGACAACCGGCCTAGAGTGGGGAGGTTGCGCGCCCTGTCCC
>CAYZUY010000255.1:0-2175 GCA_964481495.1 uncultured bacterium | reverse complement strand
ATGACCGCTTCATTGACGGTCCCCTGGATGAGCTCTGGGGACGTCATGTGATCTGGCTGTTCCTGCTCACCAACCCCGGTGATGTGGACCCCCGCGACGGCGCAGCGGTGGCCGCCTTCCTGGAGCAGCTGCCTGACGACCTGATGGCCCCCGCCCGGGCCGCCTTCTACCGGGTGATCGAGGAGCGGCGTCCAGCCGGTTAACCGACCGGCCCCGGCGGTTCAAGCGATCCAGCGCCGCCGGTAAGCTGAAGGGTGACTCTGGCGCTCCGCCCTCCATGACCAGCAATTCCTCCCCTCGGTCCGGTTCCTCCAGCTCCGGCGGAATCACGGTGAACACCGTGCTGGGCGATCGCTATCACATCCTGCGGGAACTGGCCCAGGGCGGCTTCGGTCGCACCTATCTGGCCGAGGACCTGAACCGCTTCCGGGAACGCTGCGTACTCAAGGAGTTCGCGCCGCAGATCCAGGACGATGAATTTCTGGCCAAGGCCCAGGACCTGTTCACCCGCGAGGCCGGGGTGCTCTACCGCCTGGAGCATCCGCAGATTCCCCGCTTCCGGGAACTGTTCCGCACGGTGCATGAGGGCGCGGGGCTGCTGCTGCTGGTGCAGGACTACGTACCCGGCCCCACCTTCCGGGAACTGCTGGACCGGCGACTGGCTGCCGGACAGGTGTTCAGCCCTGGCGAGGGAGTGGCGCTGCTGCGTCAGCTGCTGCCGGTCCTGAGCTACATCCATTCGGTCGGTGTCATTCACCGCGACATCGCCCCCGACAACCTGATCTGCCGCGAGGGCGACGGACTGCCGATTCTGATCGACTTCGGCGGCGTCAAGCAGATCGCGGCGGAAGTGCTCTCCCAGTACAGCGGCATCCGCACCACCAGTGCCACACGTCTGGGTAAGGTCGGCTTCGCCCCCGGCGAGCAGATGCAGCGTGGGGCCGCCTATCCCCACAGCGACATCTACTCCCTGGCGGCCAGCGTGCTGGTGCTGATGACCGGCCAGGACCCCCAGGAGCTGATGGACCCCTTCAGCCTTGACTGGACCTGGCGCCAGCACCTGGACCTCGACCCCCGCTTCGGGGAGGCCCTCGATCGCATGCTGGCCCTGCGCCCCAGCGATCGCTACGGTTCCGCCGAGGAGGCCCTGGCCGCCCTGGAGGGGCTGCCGGAGCAGGCGGTTCCGGCCCCGGAACCCAGCCGCATTCCCACCACCGTCACCCAGGTGGTAGCCCCGACGGGCAACGGCGCCACCCGCCTGGCAGGCACCGCCCCGACGCGGCTGGCCACGGCGGACGCACCAGAGGCAGAACCCGACGATGAGGCAGTCGCGGACTGGAAACCCTGGCGCTGGGTCGGCTGGCTGGCCCTGGTGGCGGCGATCGCCATCGGCGGCGGCTGGCTGCTGGCCCGGGGCTGGATGCTGCTCCAGAGCCGTCCCCAGGCCCCCCAGACCGTGCTGCCCAGTCTGCCCAACCTCGGGGATGATGCGCAGACCCGACGGGAGCAGATCCGCAATCAGCTGCAGGCGATGCAGGTGAACCCAGACTTCTTCGAGACCCTGGTCAACCAGAGCTACCTTCAGGCCCATCCGGAGCGGGGCGATCGCCTGCCCGGCGCCGGTCCTGACGAGGCCCCGGCCCGGGATGCCTGGTTCGAGGTGGCCAACGCCTGGCTGACCCGCCTGAGCATTCTGCCGCCCCAGGTCCGCAGCAACCTGGGCCGCTACAGCAGCAGCGACTACGAGGCCTGGGCCCGCACCGTCAGCCGCCAGTCGCTGCCCGTCAGCGCCTTCCGGGAGATGGTGGAAGCCCGCTACCGGGCCGTCTTCCCGGACCTGCCCCTGCCCGAACGCTTCGATAAACCTCTCGGTCAGGTCTGGTATGCGATCGCCGCCGCCGCTGCTGCCCTGCTCAGCAACAGTCCCCCACCCCAGACCCTGAGCGTCTCGCCCAATCAGGAGACCAGCAGTCAGGGCAGCCTCGGTCCGGGCGAAAGCCGCGTCTTCCTGATCAACAGCCTGCCGGGGCAGGCACTGCAGCTCAACCTGGATGCAGGCAGCGGCGTGCGACTGGCGATCTTTGACGGCAAGGGCACCCTCCTGCTGCCGGGCAGCAGCGACACCCGCACCTGGACCGCCCCCGGCAGCGGTAGCTATCGTCTGCTGCTGACCTC
>CAYZUY010000254.1:0-2223 GCA_964481495.1 uncultured bacterium | reverse complement strand
AGGGGCACGATGGCCAGGGCGGAAGGGAAGAAGACAGCACTGTCACCCCAATGCAGCCACTCGGCCGCGACGGAAATGGGTACGAACACCAGCAGGCCGAAGGCCACCAGCTGTTTCGGAGTCATGGCAGTGAAAAAGCAGGTGCCCTATTGTGCGCTGCTGGGCCAGCCCTGGGCACTGGCTGTCAGCAGACCCTCAGCGCAGCCAGTTGGTCTGGCCACCCTTCTGGTCGATCAGGGTGATCCCCTGGGCCGCCAGCTCGTCGCGGATGCGATCGGCTTCGGCCCAGTTCTTCTGGGTCTTGGCCGTGGCCCGGGCCTCCACCAGGGCGGCGATCGCTACGTCCGACAGCCCGTCCTGGACAGACTCTGCTCCGGTCTCCGCAGGTAGCTCCAGGCCCAGCACCGCCGCCAGCTTCGTCAGGGTCTGCCAGTGGCAGTGCAGCCGGGCGGCATCACCATCGAGGCTGCCCTGGTGGCGCAGCAGGTTGCCCTGACGGCGCAGCTCCTTGGCCAGCTCGAACAGCACTGCCAGGGCACCGGGGGTGTTGAGGTCGTCGTCCATCACCTGGTTGAAGCGGGCGATCGCAGCCTCATCCAGGGGCACCTCGCCGCTCCAGCCCAGCTGCTCGCCGAACTGCAGGCCGAAGCGCAGGCCCTCGCAGAGGGTCTCCCAACCGGCGGTGGCGGCGGCGATCGCCTCATCGGTGAAGTCGATCGGTTTGCGGTACTGGGCCGTGAGCACGAACAGCCGCATCACCATCGGGTCGACGTGGCCCTGATCGAGCAGCTGGCGGATGGTGGTGAAGTTGCCCAGGGACTTGGACATCTTCTCGCCGCCGACATTGACCATGCCGTTGTGCAGCCAGTAGCGGGCGAGGGCATGGCCGCTGGCCGCCTCGGACTGGGCGATCTCGTTCTCGTGGTGGGGGAAGACCAGATCCGCGCCGCCCATGTGGATGTCGATGCCGTCCCCGAAGCTGTCGCGCACCATCGC
The DNA here is from genome assembly GCA_964481495.1 of uncultured bacterium. GTDB lineage: Bacteria > Cyanobacteriota > Cyanobacteriia > Synechococcales > Synechococcaceae > CAWUMD01. Next base: position 1,227 of record CAYZUY010000254.1, on the reverse strand, counting down.
CGAGCACTCGATGTGCCAGCCGGGCCGCCCTGGTCCCCAGGGGGATTCCCAGGCCGGTTCGCCTTCCTTGGCCGCCTTCCAGAGCGCGAAGTCGAAGGGGTCCCGCTTCAGTGCTTCCCCGTCCTCGACGCGACCGCTGGCCCCGGCCTGGAGGTCGTCGAGGCGGCGGCCCGAGAGCTTGCCGTAGCCTGCGAAGCTGCGCACTGCGAAGTAGACATCGCCCCCGGCGGCGTAGGCGTTGCCCTTCTGTTCCAGCTCATGGATCAGCCGCTGGATGCCGTCGAGGGTGTGGGTGGCGCGGGGATAGTCGTCGGCTTCGAGGATGTTCAGCCGGGCCATGTCCTCGAAATAGGCCTCGGTGTAGCGTCCAGAGACGGCCTCCATGGTCGAGCCCTCCTCCCGGGCCCGGCGCAGGATCTTGTCGTCGATGTCGGTGAAGTTCTGGACGTAGCGGACCTCGAAGCCCAGCCAGAGCAGGTAGCGGCGCAGCACGTCCCAGATGATGTAGCTGCGGGCATGGCCGAGGTGGCAGTAGTCGTAGACCGTCACCCCGCAGCAGTACATCTTCACCCGGCCGGGTTCCAAAGGCTGGAAGGTCTGCTTCTCGCGGGCGAGGGTGTTGTACAGCTTCAGAGACATGGATTCGGGGGACAGCAGCTCAGAACAGCCATTGTCGGGCATGGTGTCCCTGGCGACAGCCCCGGCCTCATTCGGTGCCCAGGGGTTCGACGCTCTCCCAGCGGTGCCAGTGGGGCGTGTAGGTCTGGATTTCCCGCAGGTAGTTGACCCGCTCGTAGCTCACCGGGTCGGGGCAGCGCCGCTGGCTCATGCTGCCCCGCAGCTGATCGAGGGAGTTGTAGCCGTGGTCCATCAGCCAGTGGCGCAGACCGTGCTCGAGCTCCCGCAGCCGTCCGGGGCCGTGGCGCAGCAGGGCGCCCACCGTCTGCACCACATCCGCCCCGGCCATGATCAGCTTGATCGCATCCGCAGGGTGCTGCACCCCGCCGGTGGCGGCCAGGCTGCCGGGGAAGCGGCCGTGGAGCAGCGCCATCCAGTGCAGGGGCAGACGCAGATCCTGGGCACCGCTGAGGATCAGGTTGGGACTGACGGTGAGACTTTCGATGTCGATATCCGGCTGGTAGAAGCGGTTGAAGAGCACCAGCCCGTTGGCCCCGGCCCGATGGCAGGCGAGGGCGAAGTGGGACAGACCGGTGAAGTAGGGGCTGA
>CAYZUY010000253.1:0-2247 GCA_964481495.1 uncultured bacterium | reverse complement strand
TCCCACTCGGCGATCGTGGCCTGGCAGTAGCGGGGCTCCCCGAACAGGTGTCGTTCCAGATCCTCGGCCTGGCCGCTGACCTGATGGCTCAGTCGCTCAAAGTCCGCCAGTTCCCGGATGCAGGCGGTGATGAAGGGAGTGTCGGCGGGGGTGGCGGGGCGCAGCTGCAGAGACATGACGGTCCGGTGTGACTGTCTCTGAGCCTACGGCCTGGATGCCGCCGCTCCGGGGTGGAGTTCCTAGAATGACTGCATCGTCTGACTGCCCGACCCATGTCTGTTGCCATCGCCGGTTTCGCGGAACGTCACAACGGCCCTTCGGCGGCCGATGAGCAGCGGATGCTGCAGGCGCTGGGACTGGCCAGCCGGGCGGACCTGATCGACAAGACCGTACCGGAGAACATCCGCCGCCAGCAGCCCCTGGATCTGCCGCCCCCGGCGAGCGAGAGCGAGGCCCTGGCGGAACTGCAGGCGATCGCCCGCCGCAACCGTGTGCTGTGCTCCTGCATCGGTCAGGGCTACTACGGCACAATTACGCCGCCGGTGATCCAGCGCAACATCCTCGAGAACCCGGCCTGGTACACCGCCTACACCCCCTACCAGGCCGAGATTGCCCAGGGGCGTCTGGAGGCGCTGCTCAACTTCCAGACGATGGTGGCCGACCTCACCGGCCTGCCGGTGGCCAATGCCTCACTGCTGGATGAGGCTACCGCCGCCGCCGAAGCCATGACCCTCAGTCTGGCGGCGGCGAAGAACAGGGCCCAGGCTTTCTTTGTGGCTGATACCTGCCATCCCCAGACCCTGGCGGTGGTGCGCACCCGGGCTCTGCCCCTGGGCATCGAACTGATGGTCGGCGACCCGGCCACCTTCGATTTCGGCACGCCCATCTTCGGGGCGCTGCTCCAGTACCCGGACACCCACGGTCAGCTGGCGGACCCCCGATCTTTCATCGCCCGGGTGCAGGCCCAGGGCGGACTGGTGACTCTGGCCACGGACCTGCTGGCCCTGACCCTGCTGACCCCGCCGGGGGATCTGGGGGCAGACATTGCCGTCGGCAGCAGTCAGCGCTTCGGGGTGCCGATGGGCTACGGCGGACCCCACGCGGCTTTCTTCGCCACGACGGAGGTCCACAAGCGGCTGATTCCCGGTCGCATCGTCGGCGTCTCCCAGGACGCCACCGGTCAGCCCGCCCTGCGGCTGGCGCTGCAGACCCGCGAACAGCATATCCGCCGCGAGAAGGCGACCAGCAACATCTGCACTGCCCAGGTGCTGCTGGCGGTGATCGCCTCGATGTACGCCTGCTACCACGGTCCCGAGGGGCTGCGGGCGATCGCCATCCGGGTGCGCCGTCACACCCAGGCTCTGGCGGCGGGGCTGACCCGGCTGGGCATCCTGACGCGGGCCGAGGACTGCTTCGATACCCTGCAGGTCAGCGGCATCGAGGCCGCTACCGTACTGGAGCGGGCGGTGGCGGTGGGCTACAACCTCCGGCCCCTGGGCGCCGATGCCATCGGCATCAGCCTGGACGAAACCACGACGGCGGCGGACCTGGAGGTCCTGCTGTGGGTGTTCGCCCCCGACCAGCTGAAACCGGATGTTGCGGCCCTGCTGGCGGCGACGGATGGTGCGGTGGCTGCCCCCCTGGCCCGCACCAGTGCCTTTCTCACCCACCCGGTCTTCTCCCGTTACCGCAGCGAAACCGAACTGCTGCGCTACCTCTACCGACTGCAGTCGCGGGATCTATCGCTCACGACCTCGATGATTCCGCTCGGCTCCTGCACGATGAAGCTCAACGCCACCGCCGAGATGGTGCCGATCACCTGGCCGGAGTTTGCTCAACTGCACCCCTTTGCTCCGGCCGACCAGGCCGAGGGCTATGCCGAACTGTTTGCTCAACTGGAACGCTGGTTGGCGGAAATCACCGGGTTTGCGGCGGTGTCGCTGCAGCCCAATGCCGGTAGTCAGGGCGAGTACGCGGGGCTGCTGGCGATTCGGGGCTACCATCGCAGCCGCGGGGATCACGACCGCACGGTCTGCCTGATTCCCACGTCTGCCCATGGCACCAACCCTGCCAGCGCCGTGATGGTGGGCATGAAGGTGGTGCCGGTAGCCTGTGACGACCAAGGCAACATCGATGTCGCCGACCTGCGGGCCAAGGCCGAGCAGTACGGGCCGCAGCTGGCGGCGCTGATGGTCACCTACCCCTCCACCCACGGGGTGTTCGAGGCGGCGATCGCCGAAATCTGCG
>CAYZUY010000252.1:0-2260 GCA_964481495.1 uncultured bacterium | reverse complement strand
TCTCTGGTCGAGCGCTACGGCTGTATCGTCGGCTACCCCAACAAGACCTACCAGGGCAACCGGGCCCTGAGCCGCTACGAGTTCGCCGCCGGTCTGAACGCCTGCATCGACAAGGTGACCGAGTACGCCGCCTCCAAGGAGGACCTCGAGACCCTGAAGCGGCTGATGCAGGAGTTTCAGACGGAACTGGCGTCGCTCAGGGGCCGGGTGGATGCCCTCGAGGCTAAGGTGAGCGAGCTCCAGGCCCAGCAGTTCAGCACCACGACCAAGCTGTCGGGTGAAGTGAACATGCTGCTCGACCAGGCCTACAACCCGGCCGGGACCAACACCGGCGTCTCCTTCGCCAGCAAGACCACAATCAGCTTCGATACCAGCTTCAGTGGTCGTGATCTGCTGTCGATCAGCATGACATCCGACAACATCAACTCCCCGGCCAACCGTGGGGCTGCGGTGCCGGGCGGAGCGGCCAACGGCGGGTATCCCTTCCTGCCTGCCGGTACCCTCTACATCGATGCTCTGAACGGTCCCGGTACCCAGGTCACCACGGACTTCGCCCTCGATGGCCTGACGTACACCGTTCCGGTGGGCGACCTGACGTTTGTGGTCGGTGCCTCGAATACCCAGGTCGAGAATGTCCTCAGTACGGACGGTACCTTCTACGACGCCCAGATCGGCTACCTGTTCACCTCTGGGGGGCCCAACATCTACCTCGACCCCGATGCCGGGGCGGTGTCGACGGTGGGATTCAACTGGCAGATGACCCCCAACTGGAACTTCGGGGCGGTTTATGCGGCCCAGAGCGGTGCTGTGAACGGTGGGGTGGACTCCACGATCGGCAATGGCGGCTTCTTCTCAGCGGGTCTGCAGGCTACAACCCAGCTGGCCTACAAGTCGAACGACGGCAAGGTGATTGCAGCTCTGGCCTACGCCTATCGGAATGGTCCTTCCAACCAGGACAACCAGAACTTCGGCGGCGTCAACTACGGCACCTTCCGGGCCTTCACCGGTCCGACGAACGATGCTGATGCTCTGGTCGGCAGCAACAACATCGCCCTGTCCTTCGGCTGGGCGATCGCTCCCCAGTTCGTTCTCAGTGCCGCCTATGGCCTTAGCTTCCTGGCCGCGGACGGGAACACCAGCACTGTCCAGGTCTGGACGGTCGGTATGCAGTTCCCGAACCTGTTTGCGACGGGCAACGAGTTCGGCCTTGCCTTCGGTCAGGCCCCCTACGTCACCGCCTCCTCGCTGCCCAACGGCACCGACAGCGGCAACTTCGCCTTCGAGACCTACTACAAGTTCCAGCTCACGGACAGCATCTCGATTACCCCGGCCCTCTACCTCGTGACCAACGTCACCGGTGGGGCCCCCAACCCCTCCAACGGCCAGATTGTCACCGGCAACCTGGTGGTGCCGATGCTGAAGACGACCTTCGTTTTCTAGCACTCAAAGGTACGGCTTCTCAGTCAGGTCAAACCTGCAGGCAAAGGCACCCCGGGGGTATCCCTGGGGTGCCAGTCTGTATGAGGAGATCCGTACTCGGCCCGGACGGAGGTCAGGTGCAGGCACAGCCCCCGCAGGAGCGGGTACAACCGCTTGCCTGACTCTGCAGCGAGTCCAGGGCCTGCTGGCGGCAGATGCCGCAGCGGGAGGCCACCCCCAGGGCTGACTGAAGGTCCTCGAAACTGTTACAGCCTTGGGCAGCAACCCGGGCGATGTCCCGATCCGAAACGCTGTGACAGACGCAGACAATCATGACGGTCTGGGGATGATGTACATCCAGAATAATGCAACTTAGTCGCAACTGCTGTGGTGCGGACGCACACCAGTGATGCTCACCCTTGCCTGCCCATCAAAAAAGCCCCTCGGGTGGGAGGGGCGAAAAGGCTCTCAGGAGAAAGGACGTCAGCTTCCCATCTGGGTCTGCAGGTAGTTCTGCTCACCGACCTTGGTCACGAGCTCCAACTGGGTCTCCAGGAAGTCAATATGCTCCTCAGTGTCATCAAGGATGTGCTGAAACAGATCCCGGGAAACGTAATCCCGCACGGTCTCGGCCTGGGCGATGCCCTCCTTGAGCGTGGCCTGAGCCGTCTGCTCCAGCTTGAGATCACAGCCCAGGGCCTCGACCAGGGTCTCGCCGATCATCAGCTTGCCGAGGTCCTGCAGGTTGGGCAGGGCTTCAAGCATGAACAGACGCTCCATCAGCGCATCGGCATGCTTCATCTCGCCGATCGACTCGTCGTACTCCCTCTTGGCCATGCGG
>CAYZUY010000251.1:0-2281 GCA_964481495.1 uncultured bacterium | reverse complement strand
CTCCCAAGGGACAATTTTCTGGGCAGCTTCGAGGCGGAACTTTTCCCGAGCCTCAATGAAGTTCTTCAGATTGGCCTGGGCGACCTCCAGTTCCCGCAGCAGAGCCTGGTACTGACGCGCCAGGATCGGATAGCTCTGGAAGCGCTGATTGAGCTGGACCTGCTGGGCCGCAACCACAGCCTGTTGCTGGCGCAGACTCCGCACCAGATTGGAATTCTCAATCAGTTTCTGGGTCAGACCCAGGCCGGTCTGGGTGAGCTGGGCTGACGGCTGACCGCCCCCGTTAATATCTCCCTGGAGCTTGGCCGACTCCCGGCGAAGCAACGGCAGCAACTGACTACGCCGGTCCTGGAGAGCCAGCAGCGTGGGGTTCCCGGGTTGGACGCGAGCAGATTCCAGGGCAATCCGTTTGTCTAGCTCCAGCAAATCATTAAGCAGACTCTGGTACCGCGGCGACTCGCTCAGCGCCGCAGCCGCCAGGGCCCGATCCGGAAGTAGCCCAACCTGACGCTGCAGCAGCGCCCGATTCGCTTCCGCCTGGGCCAGCTGCCGGGTCAGGTCCCGCTGGGTTTCCTGCACAGCGGTCGCGGCATTCAGCAGCGCTTCGCCCTGCCTATCGGGATCGATGAAGTTAAAGCGGCGGCGGAACTGCTCGAGTTGCCCTTCCAGACGATCGACCTTGGCCTGCAGCCCCGGAAACTGCTGGTCAAGATAGCGAATGCCCTGACTCAGCTTCTGCTGTTCGTGGGTCAGGCTGTAATTGACGAAATTGTCCGCCATCACCTGAACGATCTGCTGAGCTCGTTCCCGCGAGGGATTCTGATAAGTGACCTCAATCACCTTTGTGCCCTTGAGGCGGGTCACCGTCAGGGTTTTGTTGTCGATCGCTTTTTTGAGCTGCTCCAAGGTCGGAGGATTCGGGATTCCACTCCGCCGCAGTTGCTGTGCGACCGGAAGCAGAACCGCATCACTCTGCATCAGATCGACGATGGTCGCGAAGTCAGTGTCCTGTAATCCCTGCTGCAGTCCGGCCACCTCTGCAGTTGCGGTCGGCAGTTGGGGCTTCTGCCGGTCGACGCTTTCCACCAGCACCTTGAACCGCCCTTCGTAGAGCGGGGTTGCCAGCAGCGTCCTGACCGCGACTAGCCCCGTCACCGACAAGGCCACCAGCAGGAACAGCCGATGCCGCCGCCGCAGAATCCGCCCGATCTGGCCTAGGTCAATACTGTCGTCATCGTTCGCACTGGACTGGAGAAGGCTACTGGTCGGCGTCAGGGTGACTACCGCATCCTGGGGAGCCAACACCTGCAGTCCCTCAGGTCGTTGGGGCGGCAGGGCGGGATTGGCCTGGGTCATAGTCGCAGAGCTGGGTGACAGGGCAGGGAACGGGATCTAGAAACCGAAGATCTGGAAAAGGAAAGCACCGGCACTGAACGGACTGAGCAGGTTCTTGAGGCCATCGGACGTCACGGTGAAGGCATTGCGGGCCACAATCACCGTGTCGTTACTGCGCAGGGGCGGATTACGCTGTTCATCGACAGGGATGGCAAAGTCCACCTGGAACACCCGCCGACTGACCGTGCCGTTGGGTTCGAGTCGCACCAGCTCGACGTTGGAGGCTTCGGAGCGATCGCTGAAGCCACCCGCCGCCAGAATCGCCTGGTTCAGCGGCGTGTTCGGCGGCAGTTGCACCAGGCCGGGTTTGGGAACTTCACCGACGACATTGACCCCGATAGTGGCGGGGGCAAAACTGGCACTGCCCAGACTGCGGATTTCTTCGGGCTTGAGGGCCACCGCGCTGGGAATCCGGATCTGATCTCCGTCGTAGAGGAATGGATCCTGACTGAGGTCAGTACTCTGCAGCAGTTGCCAAAGGTCGATGGTCTGGGTGCGGCGGGGCTGCCCCTGACCTCCCTCACGGATGATCTCGATGCGCCGGACGTCCGCCATCTGGGTAATCCCGCCTGCCTGCTGAATCAGCTTGGTCAGGGTCGGCTTCTCGCCGGTGGTCAGGGCCACGCCGGTGGGAGCGGTTGGATTAAGAAGGCTCTGGGTCGTACTCCCGCCCAGGGTATAGACTCCGGGCCGGGTCACCTCACCGGCGATCGCCACCCGCACCGGCCGTTGCCCCAGAAGACTGACGGTAACAATCGGCCGTTTGAGCAGACGTTGGAACTGGCGGGTGAGGGCGGTTGTGGCCTGGTCGAGGGTCAACCCCTGGACATCCAGGGTCCCGGCCAAGGGCAGGACGAGGGTGCCGTCTGCCAGGACATCATAGTCG
>CAYZUY010000250.1:0-2284 GCA_964481495.1 uncultured bacterium | reverse complement strand
CCAAGGACCCGACCCTGGACCTGGACCTGGCGATCGCCACCTGCGGCAGCTGCGGTGCCAAGACCTCGCCCAGCCACCGCTTCTGTCCCGACTGCGGCGCCAAGCTGTAACTTCCAAAGCGCAACTCATTGTCTCTACAGGTGCAAAGCCCTCAAACCTTAAGGTCTGAGGGCTGTTTGCTTTTAACGACGAATCAGAGTTGGTTACCTCGCACCACGGTCGGCTCAGCAACCCCTCAAGCCACATCCGGAACCTGACTTGCCGGACTGCTAACTGGATGGGAGGCAGGCCTACTTCGCCGCCATCCAGTTGCCGCCGTGGCGCACCTCCGCCACCAGGGGCACCGTCAGCGGCACCGCCGCCTCCATCGCCGCCCGGATCAGCGGTGCCACCGTTTCCCACTCGCCGGGCGGCAGCTCCACCACCAGTTCGTCGTGCACCGTCAGCAGCAGTTGCGCCTCGTAGGGGGCCAGCGCCTGCTCCACCAGCACCATCGCCCGCTTGATCAGATCGGCACTGCTGCCCTGGATCGGCGCATTCGCCGCCTGGCGCAGGGCCTGGGCCTCGAACCGATCCGGCTTCAGCTGCCCCAGGTCAAGGCTGTCCGGGTCCTGACCCCGCAGCCTGCCCAGCCCCTCGCGGCTGAACTCGAAATGCCGCCGTCGGCCCAGGATCGTCTCCACGTAGCCCCGGGCGATCGCCTGGCGCTCGAGCGACTGCAGGTAGGCGAACACCGCCGGGTAGCGCTCGTAATAGCGGTCGATGAAGCCCTGGGATTCCTTCGTGCTGCAGCCCATGGTGCGGGCAAAGCGCTGGGCCCCCATGCCGTAGATCACCCCGAAGTTGATCGTCTTGCCCAGACGCCGCTCCTCGTCGGACACCTCCTCCCGGTCGAACAGCAGTTGGGCCGTGAGCCGGTGCACATCCTGCCCCTGGCGGTAGGCCTCGAGCAGCAGCGGCTCCTGGCTGAGGTGGGCGAGAATCCGCAGTTCGATCTGGCTGTAGTCGGCGGCGGCCAGCCACCAGCCCTGCCGGGGCAGAAAAGCCTGGCGGATGCGGCGGCTGAACTCTGTGCGCACGGGGATGTTCTGGAGGTTGGGGTTGGAGGACGACAGCCGCCCTGTCGCCGTCACCGCCTGGTTGAAGTCCGTGTGCACCCGCCCGTCCGCCGCCACCAGGGCCGGCAGTGCATCCACGTAGGTGGACTTGAGCTTGCTGAGGGTGCGGTGCTCGAGGATCAGATCGATCACCGGATGATCGCCCTGGAGTTTCTCCAGGACCACCGCATCGGTCGAATAGCCGGTCTTGGTTTTGCGGCTCTTCTTCCGGTTCAGGCCCAGCGTCTCGAACAGCAGCTCGCTCAGCTGCTTGGGCGAGCTGAGGTTGAAGGGCTGCCCGGCGGCGGCGTGGGCCTGCTGCTCCAGTCGCTGCAGGTCCGCCTCCAGTTGGGCCGAGAGCTGACCCAGGTAGTCCACATCCACCCGGATGCCCCGCTCCTCCATCGCCGCCAGCACCGGCTCCAGAGGTAGTTCCACCGCCGCCAGCAGTTGGGCCAGGGCCGGGGTTTCCGCCAGAGCCGCCTGCAGCTTCGACAGCAGCCGCTTCACCCCGTGGCAGTCGAGGCCGCAGTACTGGGCCACCTCGGCGATCGCCACGTCGGCAATCGTCTGCTTCTTCGGCACCAGCTCGCTGTAGGGCCGGGTGGTCAGCCCCAGCCACTGACGCACCAGGGCATCGAGGTTATGCTCACCCTCCGGGTTGAGGACATAGCTGGCCAGCAGCGTATCCGCCACCACCCCCTGCAGCCGGATGCCCTGGTGCAGCAGCACCCGCCGGTCGAACTTGGCGTTCTGGAACACCTTGGGATAGTCGCTCCCCTCCAGAATCGGCCGCAGCACCTCCAGCACCTGGGCCGTCGGCAGCTGTTCCCCCTCCCGGTGCCCCAGGGGGATGTAGGCGATCTGATCGGGCGCCTCGCCCCAGGCGCAGCCGAGACCGACCAGCGTCGCCTTAGCCGGGTCCAGATCCGTGGTCTCCGTGTCCCAGGCCACCGGGTCAGTGGGGTCGGTGTGCAGCAGCAGCTCGTCCACCAGATCAGCCAGGGTCGCCTCGATGGTGATGATCCGCGGCTGCAGTACGGGCACCGGCGCCGCTTCCGGCTCGCTGGGCACCAGGGGCTCGGGGGCGGCGACCGGCGTAGGCGTCTCAGCCACGGCCCCGCCGAACAGCTGCTGCAGCCGATCCACCTGGCGCTGGAAGGCCTGCAGCTCCAGCTCCGCCAGCC
>CAYZUY010000249.1:0-2354 GCA_964481495.1 uncultured bacterium | reverse complement strand
ACGTCTGTTACCTGAATCTGCACCAGACCTTCTGCATTCCCCACGGCGGTGGCCGCCCCGGGATGGGGCCGATCGGGGTGGCGGCGCATCTGGCGCCTTTCCTGCCCGCTCTCCAGCCGGGGGATGCGGCCGTTGGGATGGTCTCGGCGGCCCCCTACGGCAGCGCCAGCATCCTGCCGATCTCCTGGATGTACATCCGGATGATGGGGGCTGAGGGGCTGCGGGCGGCGACGGAACTGGCCATCCTCAACGCCAACTACATCGCCCGTCAACTGGAGTCCTGCTACCCGGTGCTCTACCGGGGCGAGCACGGCTTCGTGGCCCACGAGTGCATTCTCGACCTGCGCCCGCTGAAGCGGGAGGCCGGGGTTGAGGTTGAGGATGTGGCCAAGCGGCTGATGGATTACGGCTTCCACGCCCCGACGGTCTCCTGGCCCGTCGCCGGGACGGTGATGGTGGAGCCGACGGAATCCGAGAGCCTGGAGGAGCTGGACCGTTTCTGTGCGGCGATGATTGCCATCCATGCCGAGGCGCAGGCGATCGCCGACGGCAGCGCCGACCTCCGGGACAATCCCCTGAAGCAGGCCCCCCACCCGGCGGCGGTGGTCTGTGCCGACACTTGGGATCGGGCCTACGGGCGCGAACAGGCGGCCTACCCGGCCCCGTGGACCCGGGAGCACAAGTTCTGGCCCGCCGTGGCCCGCATCGACAATGCCTACGGCGATCGCAACCTCGTCTGCTCCTGCCCGCCCCTGGAGGACTACGTTCAGGGCGGCTGATTGCGTTTCATGGAGGCCCCGGCAGGATGCGGCTTTAGTGGCGGTATGCTGGGGCCAACTTGCCAGGGAGAGTGCCCATGCCCCGTAAGCTCACCCGTAAGGAACGGGTTCTGCTCGATCTCAAGTTCATCGGTCGTCGCATGAAACGGCTGCTGACGGGCCTGCCGTCCGAGACGGCCCGCCTGATCGGCCGGGGTGTTTACCTGGGAACCTCCCGCACCGACACGGAAGTGGTGGAGGTGGTACAGTCCGCGCTGGCTGATGTGGACCGGGGGGTCGAGACCTCCTTTGCTCCCGACGAGGGGCAGCCCCAGCGCTGATCTCGGTGCTACTGGCCGGGCGGATGCTGCGCCAGCACCTGCCGCAGATACCGCCCCGTATGGCTCTCGGGATGCTCGGCCACCTGCTCGGGGGTGCCGCAGCAGATTAGCTGACCACCGCGATCGCCGCCCTCAGGGCCCAGGTCGATCACCCAGTCGGCGCAGCGGATCACGTCGAGGTTGTGCTCGATCAGCAGCACTGAGTTGCCCTTGTCCACCAGTCGCTGGATCACGTCCATCAGCTTGTGGACGTCGTAGAACGACAGGCCCGTGGTCGGTTCGTCGATCAGATAGAGCGTCTTGCCCGTGGCTCGGCGGGACAGCTCTGTTGCCAGCTTCACCCGCTGGGCCTCGCCGCCGCTCAGGGTCGGAGCCGGTTGGCCCAGACGCACGTAGCCGAGGCCGACATCCACCAGCGTCTGCAGGCGGCCGCTGGCCTTGGGGATGTTCTCGAAGAACTGGCAGGCTTCCTCGACGGTCATGTCGAGGACGTCGGCGATCGATTTGCCCTTGTAGGTCACCTGCAGGGTCTCGCGGTTGTAGCGGGCGCCCCGGCAGACTTCGCACTGGACGTAGACGTCCGGCAGGAAGTTCATCTCGATCACGTTGACGCCCTGGCCACCGCAGGCCTCGCAGCGGCCCCCTTTGACGTTGAACGAGAACTGGCCGGGTTGGTAGCCGCGGGCCTTGGCCTCCACCGTGGCGGCGAACACCTGCCGGATCGGGTCGAAGGTGCCGGTATAGGTGGCGGGGTTGGAGCGGGGGGTGCGACCGATCGGTGACTGGTCGATCACAATCACCTTGTCGATCGCCGAGATGCCCTTGAGCTTGCCAAGGCCGCTGGGGAAGGGCACCTTCAGCCCCAGCTCATGCTCCAGGGCCGGGTGCAGCAGTTCGTTGATCAGCGTCGACTTGCCTGACCCGGAGACGCCGGTGACCACCACCAGCCGGCCCAGGGGAATGTCCACCGTCAGGTCCCGGAGGTTGTTGCGGCAGGCGCCTGCCAGGGTGAGGCTGCGGCCGTTCCCCTCCCGCCGCTGGGCCGGGGTGGCGATGCGGCGCCTCCCCGAGAGGTAGGCTCCCGTAAGCGACTCCTCGCTGGCCAGCAGCGTCTGCAGGTCCCCCTGGGCGACGATGCGACCGCCGTGAACTCCGGCCCGGGGCCCGATGTCAACGAGGTGGTCCGCCAGTCGGATGGTGTCCTCGTCGTGCTCAACCACGATCAGCGTGTTGCCCAGGTCCCGCAGGCGGGTCA
>CAYZUY010000248.1:0-2359 GCA_964481495.1 uncultured bacterium | reverse complement strand
GGGAGCGCTACGCCCAGGTGCGCAGCGAACGCGGCTATCTGCAGGATGTGCTGCGCCAGGGTCGGGAAGAGGCCGAAGCCGTCGCCAACGCCACCCTGGAGCGGGTGCGCGGGGCGATGGGCTTCGCCCCGAGGTTCTGAGCCCGTGACCGAGACCCAGCTGCAGCGGGCCGTTGCCCGCCGGGAGTTTCTGATCACCGCCGAGGTGACCCCGCCCAAGGGCGGCGACCCGAGCCACATGCTGGCCATGGCCGCCGGGCTGAAGGAGCGGGTACATGCTGTCAATGTCACCGACGGCAGTCGGGCCGTGATGCGCATGGCTTCCCTGGCAGCCTGCGTGCTGCTCAGGCAGGCCGGCATCGAGCCGGTGCTGCAGCTGGCCTGCCGCGACCGCAACCGCATCGGCCTGCAGGCAGATCTGCTCGGGGCCACCGCCCTGGGCCTGCACAACGTCCTCGCCCTCACCGGCGACCCGGTTAGGGCCGGAGACTGCACCGATGCCCGGGCGGTGTTCGAGCTGGAATCGGTGCGGCTGCTACAGCTGATCCGGGAGTTGAACAGCGGTCTCGACAGCAACGGCAAACCCCTGCCGGACGGTCCGGCCCGGCTGTTCCCAGGGGCAGCCATCGACCCGCAGCTGCGCAGCCGCAGCGGTCTGCAGCGCCGCTTCGAGCGCAAGATCGAGGCCGGGGCCCAGTTCTTCCAGAGCCAGCTGATTTCCGATTTCGACTGTCTGGAAGCCTTCATGGCGGCGATCGCCCGCCCGGCAGGCAAGCCGGTGCTGGCAGGCATCTTCCTGCTCAAGTCAGCGAAGAACGCCGAGTTCCTCAACCGCTGCGTGCCGGGGGTGCAGATTCCCCAGCACCTGATCGACCGGCTGGCCCGGGCCGCAGATCCCCTGGACGAAGGGATCAGCATCGCTGCCGAGCAGGTGCGGCTGGCCCGCGATATCTGCGAAGGCGTCCACCTGATGACCGTGAAGCGGGAGGATCTGATCCCGGAGATCCTCAATCGCGCCGGCATCGCGCCCCTGCGCACCCCGGTCCTGCAGGGTTGATGTTCGCCCCGCCATTACATAGACTAGGTTCAATCCCGTAGTGGCGCGGCATAGAACATGCTGAACATGACCCTGCACCAGCTGAAGGTGTTCGAGGCCGCGGCCCGCCACGGCAGCTTCACCCGGGCCGCCGAGGAACTGTTCCTCACCCAGCCGACGGTCTCCATCCAGGTCAAGCAGTTGACCAAGTCCATCGGCCTGCCCCTGTTCGAGCAGGTGGGCAAGCGGCTGTTCCTCACCCACGCCGGTGAGGAGCTCTACCAGGCCAGCCGGGAGATCTTCGAACGGCTCGACTGCCTGGAAATGAAGATCGCCGATCTGCAGGGCATGAAGCAGGGGCGGCTGCGGCTGGCGGTGATCACCACGGCGAAGTATTTCGTGCCCCGTCTGCTCGGCCCCTTCTGCCAGCAGTACCCCGGTATCAACGTCTCCCTGAAGGTGACCAACCACGAGGGACTGCTGGACCGACTGGAGCAGAACCTCGACGATCTCTACATCCTCAGCCGCCCACCCCACGACCATGACCTGGTGGTGCGTCCCTTCCTCGACAATCCCCTGGTGGTGATTGCCCCCACCAGTCATCCCCTGGCGAACGAGAAGGCCATCTCCCTGGAGCGCATCGCCCAGGAGCCCTTCATCATGCGCGAGTCCGGCTCCGGCACCCGCGAGGCAGCCAAGCATCTGTTCGAGGAGCGGGGCCTGGAGATGAACGTCAAGCTGGACCTGGGCAGCAACGAGGCGATCAAACAGGCCATTCTGGGCGGTCTGGGGCTGGCGGTGCTCTCGTACCACACCCTCACCTCCGCCGGAGCCACCGAGGATCTGGTGGTACTCGACGTGGAGGGCTTCCCCATCCACCGTCAGTGGCACGTGCTTTACCCCAAGGGCAAGCAGCAGTCGGTGGTGGCCCGCACCTTCCTCGACTACTTGCTTGCCGAGAGCAGCCGTCTGGCTGAGGATCTGCCGCTGCTCCAGCAGATCGTCGAGACCGGAAGTCTCTGAGCCGCCGGTATACTGAGCAGTAGTTGATATTTCTTAACACTCTCAGGATGCCGGATTCGTCCGTAGCCGCCCCGCCCCCCTGGAGTCAGCGACTGCTGCTGGGGCACACCCCCAGTCCGGAACTGGCGGCCCTCCTGATGGTGTATTTCGTCCAGGGGATTCTCGGCCTGACCCGGCTGGCGGTCAGTTTCTTCCTCAAGGACGACCTCGGGCTCTCCCCGGCGGAGGTCTCGGCCCTGACCGGGATCGCCGCCCTGCCCTGGATGATCAAACCCGCCTACGGACTGATCTCCGATGCTCT
>CAYZUY010000247.1:0-2375 GCA_964481495.1 uncultured bacterium | reverse complement strand
TGGCTGAACCTGGATGCGCCGCCTCTCAACCACTGGGTCTTCGGGCTGCTCGAGAACCAGACCATCGAGGAGATCAGCGGGGACGATCTGCTCCACTTCGCCGAAATCATCGCCGACATCGTCGATGCCAAATCCCCCTACACTGCCGAGCACTCCCGGGGCGTCGCCCGTCTGGCAGGGTGGCTGGCCCGGCAGGCAGGACTGGGGCCGGAGCGCTGCCGTCAGGTGGTGATCGCCGGGCTGGTCCACGATGTCGGCAAGCTGCGGATTCCCGACGCGATTCTTGAGAGCCCCCGGGGCCTGAGCGATGACGAGCGGCAGGTGATCCGCGCCCACACCTACTGGACCTTCGAGATTCTGCGCAGCATCCCCGGCTTCGATGAGATGGCGCAATGGGCCGCCTTCCACCACGAGTCTCTGGACGGCGGCGGCTATCCCTTCGGCAAGGACCAGTCCGAGCTGGCCCTGGAGGCGCGGATTATGCGGGTGGCTGATGTCTACCAGGCGATGGCCCAGCGGCGACCCTACCGGGCCCCGACCGACCCCGCGGCGATTCTGGCGCTGCTGCGGCAGATGCAGGCCCGCGATGAAGTGGATGGCAGCGTGGTCGACCTGGTGGCGGCGGATCTGCAGAGCTGCCACCGCGTGGCCCTGGGTGAACCCCTGGAGCGTCCGCTGGCGGGCTCATGCTGAGGCGGGTGGGGATGGCTGCAGTGCCCGGGCAGCGCGGCTGATCGCGGCCTGGAGCTGCTGGGGCCGAATCGGTTTGGAGAGGTAGTCGTTCATGCCCGCATCCAGGCACTGCTGGCGATCGCTCTCCAGGGCATTGGCGGTCATGGCCACAATCCACGGCTGGCGACGGCAGCCGCGGCGGATTGCCCGGGTGGCCTCGTAGCCGTCGACCTCCGGCATCTGCAGATCCATCAGCACCAGGTCGTAGGGCAGATCCGGCAGCTGGTCGAGAATTTCCCGGCCACTGGGCACCACGTCTGCCCGGTAGCCCCACCGTTCCAGCAGGGCTAGGGCCACCCGCTGGTTGATCGGGTTGTCCTCCGCCAGCAGGATGCGCAGCTCCGAGGTCGGCATGTCCGTCGGTTCCGGGTCAGCGGTCACCGGTGCCGGTGCCTGGGCAGGACTGAGCAGGGATGCCAACTGGGTAAGCCGGGCCGGCAGGGCGAGTCGGCGGGCCCGGGGCAGTTCCGGGCAGGGGATGTCCCCCAGCAGTACCAGGCGATCGCCGAAGCTTCGCGCCAGGGGCAGCAGTTCCGGATTGCGGCGCAGCAGGCGGGGGCCCAGCAGCAGCCATTCCCCCGCGATCGGAGGGTCGCAGCGACCGGCGTTCGAGAGCCGATGCCCCAGCCGTTCCAGGCGGCTGCGCAGATGCCGCAGCGGTTCCTGGCGATGGCAGAGCAGCCGCACCATCTGCGGGTCTGCCACCGGCGGCGGCGGGCTGGGGTCATCCGCCTCCACCCGGATGCGCCAGAGGAAGCAGCTGCCCCGGGCGCTGGACTGCTCCAGCAGCAGGTCGCCCCCCATCAGATCGCAGAGGCGGCGGCTGATCACCAGAGCGAGGCCGGTGCCGCCGAAGCGGCGGGTGGTGATGCTGTCCCCCTGGGCGAAGGGCGCGAACAGGCGGTCCTGCTGGGCACTGGGGATGCCGATGCCGGTATCGCGCACCCGTCCCAGCAGCCAGTGCTGGCCCTGGGCATCGATCTGCTGCTCGAGGGTGAGGCTGACGCTGCCCACATCCGTGAACTTAATCGCATTGCCTACCAGATTCAGCAGTACCTGCCGCAGGCGTAGGGGGTCCACGGTCAGGCGGGCGGGCAGTTGGGGGTCGATGGGGGCGTAGAGGTCGAGACCCTTGCTGCTGGCCAGGGGCGCGAGGATGTTCGTGATCTCATCGACCAGGGCGATCGGGTCGACCCCCTCCGGGCAGAGCTCCAGACTGCCGCTCTCGATTTTCGAGAAGTCGAGGATGTCGCTGATCAGACCCAGCAGCAGCTCCGAACTGGTCTGGATGGTCTGCAGCTGGGTCTGCTGCTCCGGATCGAGGCGGGTGCCCTGGAGCAGGTGGGTCATACCGATCACTGCATTCAGGGGGGTGCGCAGTTCATGGCTCATGGTTGCCAGGAAACGGCCCTTGGCTTCATCCGCCGCTTCCGCTTCCCGTCGAGCTTGCTCCAGTTCACGGTTGCGCTGCTCCAATTGCCGCGTAGCCTCGACCCGTTCGGTGACGTCCTGCTGGAAGCCCAGGAAGGCGACCAGCTCGCCCCGGGCATTGAGCATCGGGCTGATGGTCAGTTCGTTCCAGAACAGAGTCCCGTCCCGGCGGCGGTTGCGCAGCAGCTCCCGGCAGGAGCGGCCCTGGCGCA
>CAYZUY010000246.1:0-2426 GCA_964481495.1 uncultured bacterium | reverse complement strand
CCAGGGCGATCGGGTTGTTGGCCTCCAGCAGTTCCGGGATGCGCTCCTGGTAATCGAGCAGCTTCACCGAGGGGAAGCGGTGCAGGAGGCGATCGCCCCAGCGACTGATCTCGAAGTGGTCCGGTCGCCACTGAGGGGAGCCATCCACCAGCACCGCCAGACTGACGCAGTCGCGGCGGAAGCGGTCATGGATGCGGTAACGGTAGACCAACATCCGTTCGGCGAAATCGGAGTCGTGGCTGCTCTGGACCTCGACGTGGATCAGCACCCAGGCTTCCTCACCCTCGAAGGTCCAGACCTTGATCAGCTTGTCGGCATAGCGCTTGCCGACCACGGCATCACGGCTGACCTGCTGCAGTTCCTTGTCGAGGAAGTCGTAGCCCCGGGCCCAATCGATCTCGTCGTGGGCAACGGGCAGGAAGAAGGCGATGAAGTCGCGGAAGAAGGACTCGATCAGCGACTTCCAGGGCGAGTCGCTGTCAATCGGTGGCAGGGCATCGACGTCAGGCATCGCCCCAGCTTACCGGCAACCATGGCGGGCTTCAGCCAGGCAGACGACAGGGCTCCGGGTCTGCCATAGAGGCACTCCGGTCCCCTCCGCCCGCTCCCTCCCGGTCGGGGACTGCGGGGTCCTGCGCGCATGAACAACCACGCGGCAGAGCCGCTGTCCCCCAGCCCCCAGGGGGAGAAGGGTCCTGCGGCCGCGCCCTGAATCGGGGGCAGCTAACTGTCCCGCGTTCCGGCCGAGTCCGCTACGCTCCCCCGTCCGGCCCGTGGGCCAGTGCGCCTTGGTTGGGGGCGCGGCCTCCGGGCTTTTGTGCGGGGGTTTGTGTGTTGTGTCGCGCCGCCTGCAGCCGCGCTCCGCTTCCCCCGCGCCACCTGGCCCGACTTCCGGGCGATTGCTATCGCGATTCCTGCTTAGGCCAGGTCGCGCCCCGCTGCCCGGCGATGCCGGGATCCGAGCGGTGCGGGGGCGCTCGCCGCCGCCCCCCACGCCCCCCGGCTCGGGGAAAGAGTGGCGCGGTTCGGATAGGTCAGAACCCTTATGGGGACTGGGTTTCGATGAGTTCTTCTTATTAAGAAAATCGCATAATTACGCATATCTACGGAGATAGTGGGCCTCTAAAAAGGGGACAATATAAATAGAAAAAGAGATAGATCACTCAGTCAGAAACCGGTAGAGCCCAGAGCAGAGCAGGGAAGCCCGGGAAGAAGCCCAGAGTCTGGGTTGCTGGGGGTCTGTTGTGTTCGCTTCTCGCCCCTAAAAGGAGGCCACCATGGCCCGTCAAACCATCGCAAATCTGACCGAAGAACTCGATTCCCTACGCCAGCAGATCTATACGCTTGAGTCCCACTACACCGACCAGTTCTCTGCCCTGCTTTCCGAGCTGCGGCAACTGCAGGCAGCCCAGCAATCCGAAGCCTTCAGGACCGAAGAGCTGAGCCCGCGGCTGGTGCTGATCACCGACCCGATCGCCCGCTATGGCTGGTCGCACTGTGGCTATATCGGCGGTTACGTCAGCCGCAACGGTGCCCAAGGCATGGCCGCGTATCTGACGGCTCACGGTCTGGCCGACGATGCCACGGTCCGCAAGGCCCAGCGCACCGCCCGCAGCAGCAGCGACGGCGGCATCTTCTACGAGGTCAAGGCCCGGGGCATCCGTCCCGAGTTTCTGGCCCAGCTGCAGCAGCGCGAAGCGGAGCGTGAAGCGGTCGCCGCCGCGAAGGTCCAGGACGAAGCAGCCCGCGAGGCCGCCGCCCGTGAAGCCATCGAGGATGAGCGCCGCCAGCGTGAAGCCGCCCAGCTGTCTCAGGAGTACGAAGACGGCCTGGATGCCTACTACGACACCTTCCACGACCAATACAGCTAACCCGCAAGGGGTCGGGGTCAGTGTTTGCACCACTGGCCCCGGTTCACAGCTCACCTACCGAGAAGAAGCCATGAGCCAGACAGCTTACACTGCGCCCGCCTACATCCAGCAGCGCATCGACCGCATCCCCGAAACCCAGCGGATCCGCGACATGGCCGACTATGACGCCCTGCGCCGGGTCCATCGGCTGATGCTGCACGACCCGATCGACGGATTCCCGAATCAGGCCGTGCTGGCGGAGATCGAGACCTACCTGATCCAGATC
The DNA here is from genome assembly GCA_964481495.1 of uncultured bacterium. Taxonomy (GTDB): domain Bacteria; phylum Cyanobacteriota; class Cyanobacteriia; order Synechococcales; family Synechococcaceae; genus CAWUMD01. The sequence goes on along the minus strand of CAYZUY010000246.1, from coordinate 290 downwards.
GAGGACCTCTACAACCTCTAGCCCGCTGTCCCATTACCGGCCCGGTGACCGCCGGGCCTCCCACCATGACCAGGACCAAAGCCCCGACAGTTCCCACTGAGAAGCGGCCGGGGCAGGACTTCATCCCGTCTGCCTACGTCTCCCCCGTCTCACCCCAGGGAGATCGCCTGTCCGCGTTCCGTCTGAAGGACGCCACCGAGGAGCAGATCCGGCAGGCCGTCGCGCCGTGGCTGGAGATCGGTTTTTCCGTCCGCGTCCACCGCGACCCCGCCCGCCTGGTGCTGCACCGC
>CAYZUY010000245.1:0-2502 GCA_964481495.1 uncultured bacterium | reverse complement strand
CACGACCCTGAGCGGTCGTCTGCTGCTTTACAACGCCCTGGACATGAAGTTCCGCGAACTGAAGCTGCGTCCCAACCCGGTGCGGCCGGTGATCGAGAAGCTGATCGACTACGACCAGTTCTGCGGCGTCACCCAGGCCAAGGCGGCGGAAGCCGAGGCGGCGGCTAGTATCCCTGAGATGACGGTCACCGACCTGAAGGCGCTGATCGACAGCGGCGAGGACTTCCTGCTGCTGGACGTGCGTAACCCCAACGAGGCGGAAATCGGTGTCATCCCCGGTGGGGTGCTGGTGCCCCTGCCCGAAATCGAGGCCGGTAACGGTGTTGGCCGGGTGAAGGAACTGCTCAACGGTCGCCGTCTGGTCTGCCACTGCAAGGGCGGTCTGCGCTCGGCCAAGGCCCTGGCGATCCTGCGGGAGTCGGGAATCGAAGGCACCAACGTCAAGGGCGGCATCCTGGCCTGGAGCCGGGAAGTCGATGCCAGCGTACCGGAGTACTAGGCTGCTGCGGTTTCACAGTCTGTGACGATGCCACCGGGACCCATCGTCCCGGTGGCATTGTTGTTTCAGGCCCCGGAATACGCTCATGTCGGAATTGCCCCTCGTCCAGAAGCTGCAGCGGCTGCTGCGGATGTTTCTGCTGGTGAATGCCATCGGCATCGGGGTGGCGATCGCCATCTGGGTGTATGGCCGGGAAATCAGCGCCGTCAACGCCGTGCGTCTGCAGTTGGCGATGCATCTGCCCACCTGGCTGGTTCTGCCACTGATGGGGGTGCTGGGCGGGGCGATCGCTGGGGCCCTGGTGACCCTGTTTTCCCCGGCGGCCAAGGGCTCCGGCATTGTCCAGGTGCTGCTCTACGAGCGGGGCTTCCCGATTCCCATGGGCTGGCGGGTGGCTCTGGTCAAACTGCTGGCCAGCGGCATCACCATCGGTAGTGGCATTCCCGTCGGGCCCGAAGGCCCGTCGATTCAGATCGGGGCGTCGCTGGGCAAGGAGAGTGCCGATGCCCTGCGCCTGGACCCGGCGCACCGCAGGCTGGCGGTGGCGATCGGCAGCGGCGCCGGGCTGGGGGCCATTTTCCATTCCCCCCTCGGTGGGCTGGCCTACACCCTGGAGGAAATCCTCAAGCGGGCGGACGTGCGGGCTACGGCCACGGCCGTGTTCGCCACATTTGCAACCATCGCCTGGACCCGCCTGCTGGGAGTCCAAGGGACCGGCGCGATCTTCTTCCGGGATCTGGCGCCCATCGTCGACTACCCCAGTCGGATCGCCGAGTTCCGGCTGGCGGACCTGCCGCTGCTGCTGGGACTGGGGGTGCTGGCGGGACTGCTGGCGGTCCCCTACCAGCGTCTGATGCTGCGGCTGCGCGAGTTCTTTGCCCTGCGTTCCTGGCCCCTGCCCCTGCGTCTTGGGCTGGTGGGTCTGGTGATCGGCGGTGCCTGGTCACTTCTGCCCCGCTCCTTCGATAACCCCGACACCCTCGGCTTTGATGCCCTGCTGGGGCTCTCCAGCCCGCTCAAAGCCCTGGTGGTGCTGGTGGTTCAGGCGGTGGGGACGGCGATCGCCGTGGCCGCTGAAGCACCGGGTGGATTCCTGGCCCCGGCGCTGGTGGTGGGGGCCTCCCTGGCCACCCTGCTGCAGCAGCTCTGTCTGCTGCTGTTTGGTTATGCTCCCGCCACCCTGCTGTTCGCCGGAGCGGGGGCCTTCCTGGGTGCCCTCACCCGCACGCCCCTGACGGCGATCTTCCTCACCTTCGAGCTGAGCAAGAACTACGCGCTGCTGCTGCCCATCGGCTTCGCCACCCTGACGGCGATCGCCGTTGCCGACCTGTTCGAGCGCGGGACTATCTACGAAGTGATGCTGGAAGAGTCGGAGCGCGAGTTCGCGGCAGACCGCGAGTCCGAAGAGAAGGGAGAGACAGCATGAACGAACAGATCGCCATTCTCGGCTGCGGCTATGTCGGCACTGCCCTGGCCCGGCACTGGCGGCAGCAGGGGCTGCCGCTGGTGGTGACCACAACCACGGTGGACCGGCTGGCCAGCCTTGAGGAACTGGCCGGAGATGTGCGGCTGGTGCGTGGCGATGACCCGGTCGGGCTGCGATCGCTGCTGGCGGGGGTCGACACCCTGGTGGTGCTGGTCGGGGCCCGGCGCGGCAGCTCCTACGAGGACACCTACCTGCGCACCGCTGAGACCCTGGCCCGGGTGCTGCCGGACTGCCCTTCGGTGCAGCAGCTGATCTACACCGGCAGCTATGCGGTCTACGGTGACCAGCAGGGTGCCTGGGTGGATGAGAACACCCCCCTGAAACCGGTGCCGCCCAATGGACCCGTGCTGGCCCGGGTGGAGGAAACCCTGCTGGGGCTGCGATCGCCCGAGCGCCGGGTCTGCCTGCTGCGGCTGGGGGGCATCTATGGTCCGGGTCGGGAGCTGGCACGCATCTTCGGTCCCGCCGCCGGTACCACCCGCCCCGGCACCGGTGAGGAGCCGGGGAACTGGGTGCA
>CAYZUY010000244.1:0-2503 GCA_964481495.1 uncultured bacterium | reverse complement strand
CGCCGTAGCGGCCGATGCGTACCTTGGCCGAGTCGAGATCGCCCAGGTCGACGGTGCGCGCCTCGGAGGGGTCGATGTCACCCTCGCGCACCCGCACCTGGGTCTCGAGACCATCGTCGCCGTTGTAGAACTGGCGCAGGTAGGGCAACCAGGCGGCCTCGCCGTTGGAGATGTCGTCGAGGGTCTGCTCCATGCGGGCGCTGAAGCCCGGGTCCACCAGATCGGGGAAGTGCTTCTCCAGCAGGCCGGTGACGGCGAAGGCGGTGAAGGTGGGCACCAGCGCGTTGCCCTGGAGCTGGGCGTAGCCGCGGTCGATGATCGTGCCGATGATGCTGGCGTAGGTGCTGGGACGGCCGATGCCTTCGGCTTCCAGGGTCTTGACCAGGGCCGCTTCGGTGAAGCGGGCAGGAGGCTGGGTCTCGTGGCCGATGGCGCTCAGATCGCGGCAGTCGGGGCGATCGCCGCTCTTCAGGGGCGGCAGCAGCACCTCGCGGTTCTCCAGGGCGGCTTCGGGGTCATCGGAGCCCTCCACGTAAGCCCGGAAGAAGCCGGGGAAGTCGATGCGTTTGCCGCTGGCCCGGAAGCCTGCGTCGTCTACCTGCAGTTGCACGACGATGTTCGTCTGGCGGGCCTCAGCCATCTGGGTAGCGACGGTGCGCTGCCAGATCAGCTCGTAGAGGGCCAGATCCCGCCCGTCCAGGCCGCTGTCGCGGGGCGTGCGGAACTCGCTGCCCGCGGGCCGGATCGCCTCGTGGGCTTCCTGGGCGTTCTTGCTCTTGGTGGTGTACTGGCGCGGTTCCTTGCTCAGGTAGTCGGCACCGTACATCGACTCGACGCAGCTGCGGGCGGCGGCGATCGCCTGGCTTGAGAGCGTGACCGAGTCGGTCCGCATGTAGGTGATGAAGCCTCGCTCGTAGAGGCTCTGGGCGACACGCATGGTGTCGCGGGCCGAGAGGCGCAGCTTGCGGTTGGCCTCCTGCTGCAGGGTCGAGGTGGTGAAGGGGGGCGCCGGTTTGCGGACCTGGGGCTTCTCCTCCAGGGAGGTGACCGTCCAGGGCAGGGGCCGCAGGCGGGTCTGCAGGGCCTCGGCCTGGGCCTGATTGAGCAGCACCACATCCCGACCGGCGGCGATCGCGCCGGTGTTCTCATCGAAGTCGCTGCCGTTGGCGACCCGCTTGCCGCCCAACTGGGTCAGCTTGGCCTCGAAGCGGCTGCCGTGAGCCTCCAGTTCCGCCTTCAGATCCCAGTAGCTGCCCTGACGGAAGGCCCGGCGGGCCCGCTCGCGCTGCACCAGCAGCCGCACCGCCACCGACTGCACCCGACCGGCGGAGAGACCGCCGGCAATCTTCTTCCAGAGCAGGGGCGAGAGGGTGTAGCCCACCAGCCGGTCGAGGATGCGGCGGGTCTCCTGGGCATGCACCAACTGCTCATCAACGCTGCGGGTGTTGGCCAGGGCCTCGCGGATGGCGTCACGGGTGATCTCGTGGAAGACCATGCGGCTGGTCGGCACCTTCGGCTTGAGCAGCTGCAGCAGGTGCCAGCTGATACTTTCCCCCTCCCGGTCCTCGTCCGTCGCCAGAATCAGTTCGTCGGCGTCCTTGAGGGCGTCCTTGAGGGTCTTGACGACCTTCTTCTTGTCCTTGGGGACGATGTAAAGCGGCGTGAAGTCCTGTTCGACATCCACCCCCAGGCTGGCCCACTTCTCGCCCTTGAGGTCGGCGGGAATGTCGCTGGCGGACTGGGGCAGGTCGCGCACATGACCCATCGACGCCTCCACCCGGTAGTCCTTCGGCAGGTAGCTGCGGATGGTCTTGGCCTTCGTGGGCGACTCGACAATCACGAGTTTGGGCATGGCGAACGCCGATGGCGGGGTCGATACGACAGTGCCCGGAACCGCAGTCCCAGGCAACTGTTCTCACTTATATCCAATGATGCTGCGAGCGTACACCGGGCCGGTTTCCGCCTGTCCGGAAGGGAAACGGTAGAATGCCACTTGGTTGCTGACCGGGGCAGCGGGCGACTCTGTGCCCCACCGGACCAGCCTTCCGCACCCTTTCCTGGCTGCAGCACTCTGCTATGGATTTCGCCAATCTCGCCGCCCAGCTGAACGCGGGCACGATTCTGCCGGAAGGGATCATGGTCGTGACGCTGCTGGCGGTGCTGGTGGCGGACCTGATTTCCGGACGCAATTCCGTCCGCTGGACGCCCTACGTGGCCCTCAGCGGTCTGGCTGCCACCCTCGGAGCCCTGGTGCTCCAGTGGGACGCGGCCAACCCCGTCGGCTTCCTCGGGGCCTTCACCGGTGACGACCTGAGCATCGTTTTCCGGGGCATGGTCGCCCTGTCGGCGGCGGTGACGATTCTGCTCTCGATCCGCTACGTCGAGCAGAGCGGCACGTCCCTGGGCGAGTTCATCACCATCCTGCTGACCGCGGCCCTGGGGGGAATGTTCCTCTGTGGCGCCAGCGAGCTGGTGACGATCTTCGTCTCTCTGGAAACCCTCT
>CAYZUY010000243.1:0-2563 GCA_964481495.1 uncultured bacterium | reverse complement strand
CAATGGAGTAGCACACGAAGTTCAAGCTGATTATGTTTTAGCAAACATTGCAAGGCCTGAGCTCGCAAGACTTCTTGGAAAAAAAGAGCAAAGAGCAGAAGGAGCACAAGTCAAAGTCAACAGATTCACCCGAAAACGAATCCTCAACAACGACAGAGTTCAGAAAGACGTCCCTCGGCCGAAAGAGATGAAACATCCATGACTTAACTCGACCGACGTCAATACAAACCCCGGATGCGCCCCTCTTGTAAAAGAGAAAAGTATTCGATCCATCCGTTGGATGATAAGCTCCAATATCAAGATAAAATCCACTCCCTAACGGATTAACACCCTTTACCTCCAGCTGATTTGAAATCACCTTGTCCTCGCCAAGCTGCGAGTATGACTGCGGTCGCACAATATCGATACATGCACGCAAAAAAGGCTTGACACAGCCCAGAGCACGATGGATGTCAGTCATCTTCAAACAGGCGAAAACCCAACCACTATAGAGCAATGGTTATGAAGGTAGAGAACATAAATGCGCTACCGTCTCCTGGCCGCAAACCTCCCAGCTGAAACGGCGAGCCCGCACCAGCCCCCGCTGCCGCAAGTCTGAACGGAGTCCCGAGTCTCGTGCCAGGGTATCCATCGCCTCCGCCAGAGCATCCACACTGCGGGGGGGCACCAGCAGGGCCGCATCCCCGGCCACTTCGGGCATGGACGAACAGTCGCTGGTGATCACGGGAGTGCCGCAGGCGATCGCCTCCAGAATCGGGAAGCCGAACCCCTCCCAGAGGCTAGGGTAGACCAGGGCGATCGCCTCACCGTAGAGACGGGGCAGATCCCCGTAGGGCACGTAGGCCAGCCATCGCACCCGCTCGTTCAGTCCCAGTTCCGCCACCAGCTGCTGCAGGCGCGGAGTCTCGCGAGGGTGAGGGGCACCGGCCAGCCACAGCTCCAGGTCCGTCAGCTTTAAACGCGCAAAGGCTCGGATCAGCCGCTCCAGATTCTTGTGGGGGTATTGCTGCCCGACATGCAGAAAGTAGGGACGAGTCGGCCAGTCGCCGGGTCGGAAGTGGTCCCGGTCGTACCCGAGAGGAATCACCCGCAGACGGTCCTCCGGCAGGCGGACCCGTTCCTGAATCGACCGCGCCGTTGCCTCGGAGTTGGTCAGAACCAGCCGGGCCTGCCGCAGCAGCGGCGGCACCCAGCCCTGAAAGTAGAGTCGCTGAAAGTTCCAACCTCCCTGCAGCAGCGGGCGCAGATCATGTACCATCACCACCTGGGGTAGTGTTAGCCCCAGCGGTCCCTCCGGCGCCGGAGTGAACAGCAGTTCCGCACCTCGGGCCCGCAGCAGGCAAGGCAGCGTTCGCTGGGTCCAGAGCAGACGGCGCAGGCGACCGCCCAGGCTGCCATCGCTCCCCAGGTTCCGCAGCGGCTGCCAGTTCATCTGGGGCAGATAGGATTGCTCCGCCAGCAGCAGCGGCTGCAGTTGCGCCAGAGCCGGGAGTACACCCAGAGCGTAGTTGCTGATGCCCGTGGGTTTGCGCAGCAGCGGGCTGTAGTTGAGGGCCAGCATCAGGCCAGCCCCACCAAACGGCGACGACCGTACTTGGCCCAGTTGAGGGCCCACCAGCCACCGGCCTGAAGGCGACCCATATGCCGACACTGGGCCCGATAGGTTTCCGCATAGACCTGACCGATCCGCGTGTGGCTGACCCCACCCTGCACCACCCGCAGAATCGGCTGATTACTGTGCACTGCCCGCAGGTGCGGTTCCAGGCGCAGGAACCAGTCGTAGTCGCCGCAGATGCGATAGCTGGGGTCAAACCTGCCGTAGCGGCCAAACAGCTCCCGCCGCACCAGCATGCCGGGATGGGCAATGTTCATCGACTGGCGCATCCGGGCCCAGTCCCAGTCATGCCCCCAGTGGCGCAGCCAGCGACCGTCCGGGCTGTGATAGGCATTGCGGGCGGTCACCAGATCCGGATCACTCTGGGTCAGAGCATGCAGATGCTCCAGACTGTCCGGGGTCAGGAAGCAGTCATCGGCTCCCACGAAACAGACGTAGTCCCCCTGAATCCGATCCAGGGCCCGGTTCCAGGCATCGTAAATGCCCCGATCCGGCCGCGAGTCGAACGCCGTCACGCAGTCCCGGTAGGCCGCCACCAGTTCCGCAGTGCCATCGTCCGAACAGTTATCGACGATCACCAGTTCCCGGTCCGGGCAGGTCTGGGCGCGCAGGCTGTCGAGGAAGCCGGGCAGGATGGCTGCGGCCCGCCAGGTCGCGAGCACCAGAGAAATACGAGGCCGACTCATGCCATCCCGGTCCGGCCGATCCCCAGCACCTTGAACCCGGCGACGCTGAGTTGCTCAGTGCCGGGCGATCGCCCGGCATCCTCCGGACAGGTTCCGGTTACCAGACCGACATACCCGGTACCGAACACGACGACGGCGATCGCAGACATCTAGACTCCCTGGGCCTGGGATACCCGCGCCCGGAAGTCGGCAATGGTTCGCTCCAGGCCCTCAGCCACCGGCACCGTCGGCTGCCAGCCCAGATTGGCGATCGCCCGACTGA
>CAYZUY010000242.1:0-2590 GCA_964481495.1 uncultured bacterium | reverse complement strand
CACGAGTCCCTGGGCATCCGCCATGGCCTGATCACCACGATCCACGACCAGACCAATACCCAGAAAACGGTCGATGCCTTCCACAAGGACCTGCGCCGGGCCCGAGCCTCGTCGGTGTCCCTGATTCCCACCACCACCGGGTCGGCGACGGCGATCGCCCTGATCTTCCCCGAGCTGAAGGGTAAGCTGAACGGCCACGCCGTGCGGGTGCCGCTGATGAACGCCTCCCTCACCGACTGTGTATTCGAGGTGGCCCGACCGACCAGCGTCGAGGAAGTGAACGGGCTACTGCAGGCCGCCGCCGAGGGGCCGCTGCAGGGGATCCTCGGTTTCGAGGAACGGCCGCTGGTCTCGATCGACTACAAGGGCGACCCCCGCTCGAGCATCGTCGATGCCGCCCTCACCCTGGTCAACGACGGTACCCAGGTGAAGGTGCTGGCCTGGTACGACAACGAGTGGGGCTACAGCAACCGGCTGGTGGATCTGGCCCGCAAGGTGGCCCGTGATCTGGAGGCTCGGGGATGAGCGAGAGCCTGGCCCTGCGCCGCTACGCCCTGGTCACCTCGGTCTACTGGGGCTTCACAATCACCGACGGCGCCCTGCGCATGCTGGTGCTGCTCTACTTCAACCGCATCGGCTACAGCCCGCTGGCGATCGCCTTCCTCTTCCTCTTCTACGAAGTCTTCGGCATCGTCACCAACTTCCTGGGCGGCTGGATCGGCTCCCGCTTCGGCCTCAAGCTCACCCTCTACGGGGGGCTGGCCCTGCAGATCTTCGCCCTGCTGCTGCTGTCGCTGCTGCAGCCCGACTGGGCTCCGGCCCTGGCGATTCCCTGGGTGATGGTGGCCCAGGCCTTCGCCGGGATCGCCAAGGATCTGACCAAGATGAGCTCCAAGAGTGCCATCCGGCTGGTGGTGCCCCGGGAGGCGGAAGGGCGGCTGTTTAAGTGGGTGGCGGTACTGACCGGCTCCAAGAACGCCCTCAAGGGAGTCGGTTTCTTCGTCGGCAGCCTACTGCTGACGACCCTGGGCTACCAGGGCGCCCTGAAGGCGATGGCGGCGGGGCTGTTCCTGCTCCTGTTCACCGGCTTCGGGCTACCCAACGATCTCGGTCGGATCAAGAAGAAGAGCAAATTCAGCCAGCTGTTCTCCAAATCCGAGGGGATCAACATCCTCTCCCTGGCCCGCTTCTTCCTGTTCGGGGCCCGGGACATCTGGTTCGTGGTCGCCCTGCCGGTGTTCCTGCGATCGCCCGCGCCCCTGGGCCTGGGCTGGAGTTTCACCGCCACCGGGGCCTTCATGGCCCTCTGGGTGATCGGCTACGGCGTGGTTCAGGCTTCGGCACCGGTACTGCTGCGGCGTTTCAACCGCGGTGCGGCCCCGGACCAGCACACCGTCCAGCTCTGGGGTGGCCTGCTGACAGTCGTGCCCACGGCGATGGCCCTGCTGCTCGGCCAGGGTGTCAGTCCGGCCAGCGTGGTGGTGTTCGGGCTGATCCTGTTCGGACTGGTGTTCGCCATCAATTCGGCCGTCCATTCCTACATGGTGCTGGCCTATACCGAAGACGATGACGTGGCGCTCAACGTCGGGTTCTACTACATGGCGAATTCCTGTGGGCGCCTGGCCGGAACGGTTCTCTCAGGCGCCATTTTCCAGTGGTCGGGCATGACGGGCTGCCTCTGGGGCTCTGCGGCCATGATTCTGGCCGCCGCCCTGCTGTCGCTGAAGCTGCCCAGTCCGCGGCCGACCTCGACGACTGCCTGATCGCATCCACTCCTTCGGAGGTCATGATGTCCTACTGTCTCCATCGGTTGTTCCCGCTGGTGAGCGGTTCGCTGCTGCTCCTCGGCGCTCTCCCGCTCCAGGCCAAGGTGATCTGGCTCCAGATCGGCCAGGATCGCTCCTTGGAGTACACCGTCAACGTCCCCTCCCTCGAGCGCCGCGGCGAGGAACTGACGGTGATCAGCCAGGTGCGGACCGGTGGGACGGAGTTGAGCTTTCCGACCCGCATCGACTGCGCCCATCAGAAAGTGACCCACCGGGTCCCCAACAGCGGTCCGATTCCCCAGACTGTTGCCTCCGATTCCCGGATTGGGCGTAATTACCTGCAGCTCTGCTACTTCAACTGAATTCTGTTCCCTGCGGATTGACCATGCCCGAACCCCGATCCTGCCCAGCCTCCATGAGTCCCTTCCAGCGCTACCTCAGCCTCTGGGTGGCCCTGGCGATCGCAGCGGGTCTGGGGCTCGGTCAGCAGTGGCCGCAGCTGTTCCAGTGGCTCAGCCGTTATCAGGTGGCCTCGGTCAACCTGCCGATTGCGGTGCTGATCTGGATGATGATTCTGCCCATGCTGGTGGACGTTGATCTGGGCGCCGCCCGCCAGCTCGGGCGCCAGCCGCGGGGGTTCATCGTCACCCTGGCGGTGAACTGGGCGATCAAGCCCTTCACCATGGCCCTGCTCGGCTGGCTGTTTCTGGAAGGACTGTTCCGGCCCTGGCTGGGGGCTGATCTGGCCCGTTCGGCCCTGGCGGGGCTGATTCTGCTCGGGGCGGCGCCCTGCACGGCCATGGTCTTCGTCTGGAGCCGACTCA
>CAYZUY010000241.1:0-2630 GCA_964481495.1 uncultured bacterium | reverse complement strand
TCGGCCACCAGATCGGCGATCGCCCGGCGGGGGTGGCGGTCCTGGGGCCAGGAGTGCTTGGTATCGCACCAGGGGCAGCCGACATCGCAGCCTCCCAGCCGGATGAACAGGCTGCTGCAGCCACTCCAGAGGCCCTCGCCCTGAACCGAGTGGAAGGTTTCGACGATCGGGTAGTCCATGGGACTAGTCGTCATCCTCGTAGGTAGCCCAGGAGTTGGGCGTCTCGGAAACCGACACCTTCAGCTTCACGCCCTCCGGCAGCATCTGCTTGGTGCGGTCGTGGATGTACATGGCGATCATCTCCGCCGTGGTTTCGTACTCCGGCGGCATCACCTCGTTGAGCACGCAGTGGTCGAGACCGCCCTTGGTGACGTCCTTCTTGGCCCAGCGCAGGGTGCGGAAGTCCGCCAGCATCACCGGATGGGGGCAGTACTGGGACGGCGAGAGCCGGTTGGCTGACGCCTCCACCCGCACCTGATAGGTGTGACCGTGCATCCGCCCGCAGGGTCCGTCGTAGTCGCGGATGAAGTGGGCGCTGCTGAAGTGGAACTCGGTACTGAGGGTCCAGCGGGGCACGGCTCAGACCACCTCGCTCAGGCTGGGGACATCCGCCGCTGGGGCATCGGCCCCGACCGCTGCCCGCACCAGCCCCAGGAAGAGGGGATTGGGCTGGTTGGGCCGGGAGTCGAATTCCGGGTGGAACTGGCAGGCAATGAAGAAGGGATGATCCGGCAGTTCGACGATCTCCACCAGGCGGCCGTCCGGGGAGGTACCGCTGACCTGATAGCCACTGGCCAGGAAAGCCTGACGGAAGGCGTTGTTGAACTCGTAGCGGTGGCGATGGCGCTCGTAGACCACCTCCTCGCCGTAGAGTCGGTGGGCCAGGGAGCCTTCCAGCAGCTTGCAGGGATAGAGGCCGAGGCGCATGGTACCGCCGAGATCGACCACATCCTGCTGCTCCGGTAGCAGGTGAATCACCGGCGAGGCGCACTGGTCGTTGAACTCGGCGCTGTTGGCATCGGGTAGCTGGGCGACATTGCGGGCCCATTCGATCACCGCCGTCTGCATGCCCAGACAGAGGCCCAGGAAGGGAATCCCCTGCTCGCGGGCGTAGCGGATTGCGGCTACCTTGCCATCAACGCCCCGGCTGCCGAAACCACCGGGAACGACGATGCCGTCCATCTCCGCCAGAAAGTCCGCCGCACCGCGGGCCTCGATGTCCTCGGAGTCGACCCAGTGGCACTCCAGTTCGGCGTTCACCTCGACGGCAGCAATGCGCAGGGACTCAACCACCGACAGGTAGGCATCACCCAGCTGGACGTACTTGCCGACGATCGCCACCCGCACCGTGCGCGAGGGGTGCTTGAGCCGCTCGACCCACTGGCTCCAGCGGGTCAGATCCGGCTGGCGGGTTTCCATATCGAGGATTTCCACCACCCGTTCCGCCAGCCCCTCCTGCTCGAGGATCAGCGGCACCTCGTAAATCGTGCTGGCGTCCCGGGAGGTGATCACGGCATTGGCCGAGACGTCGCAGAAACCAGACATTTTCTCCTTGACGCCCTCGGGCAGGGGCTTCTCGCTGCGGCAGACAAGGATATCGGGCTGGATGCCGATGGAGCGCAGCTCCTTGACCGAGTGCTGGGTCGGCTTGGTCTTCAGTTCCCCGGCCGCCCGGATGTAGGGGACCAGGGTGACGTGGATGTAGGCCACATCCCGGCGACCGACGTCTTTGCGGAACTGGCGGATCGCTTCGAGGAAGGGCAGGGACTCGATGTCACCCACGGTGCCGCCGATCTCGGTGATCACCACGTCGGGACTGGTGTCCTTGGCCACCCGGTGGATGCGTTCATCACTGCCTGGTAGATGGAGCCGGTCGTGACGCTGTTAAGCCGCGACATCGAGGTGTCGGTGAAACGCTCGTAGTGACCCAGATCGAGGTCGGTCTCGGCCCCGTCCTCGGTCACGAACACCTCCCCGTGCTGGTAGGGACTCATGGTGCCGGGGTCAACGTTCAGGTAGGGGTCGAGCTTGAGGATGGAGACGGAATAGCCCCGGGATTTGAGCAGTCGACCGAGGCTGGCGGCGACGATCCCCTTGCCGATGCTCGAGACGACACCCCCGGTCACGAAGATGAATTTCGTCATTGCCGCTTCCCCTGTCCGCGCATGGCCCAATCTCTCAGCATATCAGTCCTGTTCTGGCCTCAGCCTTCACCCACGTAGGGGCGCACCATCTTCTCCGGCACCACGATCCGGTCGTAGTCCTCGGCGCTGACCCAGCCCAGTGCCAGCACCGCTTCACGCAGGGTCTGACCGTGTTCGAGGGCATGGTGGGCCACCTGGGCCGCCCGGTCGTAGCCGATGGCCGGGCTGAGGGCGGTGACCAGCATCAGCGATCGCTCGACGGTGGCGGCGATCGCCCCCGCATCGGCGGTCATCCCCTCGATGCAGAACTCCCGGAAGTTGCGGCAGCCGTCGCTGAGCAGCCGGATCGAGTGCAGCACGTTGTGGGCCAGCAGCGGCTTGTAGACATTCATCTCCAGCAGACCGCTGCCGTTGCCGAAGCCGACGGCGACATCGTTGGCCATCACCTGCACCGCCAGCATCGACAGGGCCTCGCACTGGGTGGGG
>CAYZUY010000240.1:0-2694 GCA_964481495.1 uncultured bacterium | reverse complement strand
GAGCCCGACCAGTCGCTGCCCCAGTTCCAATCCAGTGTGGCCGGGGTGTTCCAGGCCCGCGACCAGCTGGCGAATGCCCAGACCCAGCTGCGGGTGGCGCAGTCGAGACTGCGGGAGGTCCAGGCCCGCTACGACCTCGCCGAAGTCAATTTCCGCCGCACCCGTCTGCTGATCAAAGAAGGGGCCATCTCCCAACTGATTGCCGACCAGGCCGCCACGGAATACAAGGTGTCCGGGGAGCAGGTCAAGGTCGCCGAGCGGGAGGTGCAGGCCGCAGCCACCGTCGTCCGGCAGGCCCAAGCCCAGGTCTTCCGCAGTCAGGCGGACAGTGCCGCCGCCCGGGTGAATGTCGACTTCAAGCAGGTACGCAGCCCGATCAACGGCGAAGTCGGCAACATCAGCCTGCGCCCGGGGGATTTCGTCACCACCGGTGAGGTGCTGACCACGATCACCGACAATCGCCTCTTCGACCTCAGCTTCGCTGTCCCGGCCCAGCGGGCCACCCAGCTGCGCCCCGGCCTGACGGTGGTGCTCGAGCGACCCGCCGACCAGCAGCCCCTGGGCGAGGGTCAGCTCTACTTCGTCTCGCCGGAAGCGAATCAGAAACAGCAGGCGATCACCGTCAAGGCCCGCTTCCGCAACGATCGCAATCTGCTGCGCGATAGCCAGTACGTCCAGGCGCGGCTGATCTGGAAACGGGCTCCGGGCCTGCGGGTGCCCGCCAGCGCCGTCATCCGCATGGGCGGTCAGGCTTTCGTCTACACGATGGTGACCCGGGACGGACGCACGGTGGCCCGTCAGCAGCCGGTCCGTCTCGGTCTGCTCCAGCAGCAGAGCTATCCGGTGCTGCAGGGGCTGCAGGCGGGCGATCGCCTGATCATCAGCGACCTGCTGCGGCTGCGCAACAACCTGGAAGTCCAGATCCGTTCCTAAGGGTCGGAGCCACCCAGCGGACGCCAGCCCGGGGCACCGGGTGTGGTGTCAATCCAAGCGTGGGGGCAGGCCGGGGGCGCCTCATTGCCGTAATAGGCCAGAAAGCATTCCCAATCCGCCAGCTTGGCCCGGTCCCGGGGATTGCCCCGTTCGCACAGCCGCCGGTAGCGTTCCCGGCGATCGCAGTGGATGTAGTGCACCCGCACCAGCACCTGCAGGCGACAGCTGAGCTGATCGCCCCAGTCCGGCTGGCGCAGTTCGCGGGTGAAGGGGGCGACAATCACCACGCTCAGATGGTCGAGGTTGGCGGCGGCGATCGCCAGCAGCGCCTCATGGATCGGCTCCCGGAACGCCTGCTTGTAGGTGGGGCTGTCGCGGTCATCCGGGTCCAGACCGGCCAGGGTCAGGGCTGCCCGGACCACGGGCTCGGTGGCGGTGTCGAGGTCCAGCAGCAGTGCCCCCTCGGCCTGGGCCAGACTGCGTCCGTAGGTGCTTTTGCCGGACCCCGGCGTGCCGCAGACCAGATGCAGGGTGAAGCGGGACATCAGGGGGAGGGCAGCGATCGCCGCAGCCCCAGATAGGCACAGGGACCAATCAGCGGCAGTGCCGTCAGGCCAAGCAGCCAGCGGCGGTCATCCCGGCGCCGGGCCAGATCGTCTCCCACCAGGGTCGGGAACAGCAGCGACAGCGCCACGAAGTCGAGACTCATCACGTGGATGAAGCGACTGCTGCGGAACTGCTGCAGGTAATCCGCCCAGTTGCCCTGGGTCAGCCCCCAGCCCAGGCCGAGCAGACTGGCGGCCAGCAGACCCCAACCCAGCAGCGGTCGGTTCAGGAAGCGCAGCCAGGGCGACAGGTCACCCTCGAAGCGGGGATTCGGCTGCCGCAGGGCCAGGTAGGGCAGCAGGGCGAAGGCCCCGAAGGCAAAGCTGGCTCCGGCGAAGGGCCAGGCCGGGACCTTCTGACCGCGACCGTCGAAGTAGAGCAGGGCTGCGTAGGCGAAGGGCCAGAGCCCCATCAGGTTGAACAACGCCACCACCAGGGGATTGAGGCCCTGCCACTGACCGGTGCTCAGGCGCAGAATCAGGTCCAGGGTCCCGGGATCATCCGGCGGGGCCCCCAGCGCCGCATAGGACACCAGCCCCAGCCAGAACCCGCCGAACAGCAGCAACCGGGCCATCTACTGCAGCGGTCCGTTGCTGAGGACCGTCACCTGGGGCGGCAGGTCGGTGGTCACCTGGACCACGGTCCGCACCGTCGGGGCCTGATTGGCTTCCTGCCAGCCCGGCGCTCCCCCGACGAAGTCGAAGGTGAACACCTGCTTCTGGTCGTCGTACCGGTAGGGGGTATTCACCGACGGACCATACATGATCTTGTCGGGCCGGTAGTTGGAGAGACCACCGTTGGCATTGATGGCAGCATCCCGGGCCAGGTTCTGAGCCCGGTTGAGGGCAATGGTGAAGTCGAGAGTACCGGGATACAGCGGGTTGCTGTTGGCCTGGGCCAGACGGCAGTCGGTCAGCCCGCAGGCCTGCACCGGCGGTAACGGCAGGCTGCCGACTCCCAGCAGCGTCAGCGTCAGGGTCCGTGCGATCAGAATGCCTGCACCCATTCCTTCACCTCGTACTCGGTCCAGATGCCATTCTGCCAGTAGGGATCGGCCTCCACGAGGGCTCTCACGGCAGCTTCACTTTCGGCTTCGTAGATGCCGAACACCCGGGTCACGTCCGCCGTGGGGCCGAGGGTGACCAGCACACCGTC
>CAYZUY010000239.1:0-2696 GCA_964481495.1 uncultured bacterium | reverse complement strand
CGACGGAAGTCCCCCTCCACCATCCGGAAGCCGATGCACTCCAGGGGCTGCTCCTCCATGTCGAGCACCACCCGGGCACAGAATTTCAGGCTGAGGAAGCATTGGGAACCCACCTGCTCCAGGCGCACACCGCCCTCGGGGTGGGGCAGGCGGCGACTGATGGAGAGATTGGGGATGAACTCTGCCAGCCGGTCGTAGTCCGTCAGCACCTGCCAGATACGCTCCGCCGGAGCCGGAATCACCAGGGAGGCCCGCAGGCGCCGCAGGCGGTCGGGCAGGGTCAGGGTTTCCAGTAGCACCTGCTGGCGCAGCAGTTCCAGGTCTTCGGCATCCGAGCACAGAGATGACAGGTTCTGGCTGGTCACGGTAGCGTTTGTCCAGATTCGGCTTCCCGATCTAGAGTAGCCAACCCTGTCAGCGGGAACACACCGCCCCCACCATGGCCCCTGCCGCCGACCTCAGCCCCGTCATCGGCACCGTCAAGGGCCCCGGTGAGACCGCCAACCAGTACCTGTTCATCACCGCCGAAAGCCGCTATGTCCGGGTCGGCGAATTCGTCTTCTACCGCAGCCTTGATCCGGACAGCGGCGAGGAACAGCGCATCCTCGGCAAGATTTCCGGGCGAAAGCTGATCGACCACCTGCCGGACCGGATCTTCACCGACGTCGAGACCAGTCCCGAGGCGATCGCCGCCCTGATCGGCTTCCAGTACGACAACCCGGAAGTCTACGAGGTCACGGTTGAGGTCGTCGGCTACTTTCATCCCGACCTCGGCTTCGTCAACCTGCGCCGCGCTCCGGACCCCGGTACCAAGGTCCATCTCGCCGATGACGCCAGCCTGATCCGCATCCTCAACAAGCGCGACCAGGACAGCGTCGGTTCCGCCCACGTCGGCTCGCTGCTGCTGCGCGACCCCGGCGCCGTGCCGGTGGTGCTGGACGTCAAGGAACTGGTCAGCACCCACATGGCGATCCTGGCGGGCACCGGCTCCGGCAAGTCCTACACCGCCGGGGTGCTGATCGAGGAGCTGTTGCGTCCCTACAACCGAGCGGCGGTGCTGATCTTCGACCCCCACGGTGAGTACGGCACCCTCGAGGGGATGCGCGGCAACCCCGACTTCCAGGGAGAGGACGGCTACGAACCGCGGGTGAAGGTGCTCACCCCCGAGGAGGTGCGCATCCGTATCTCCTCCCTCGACTACTACGACTTCGTCACCCTGCTGCCGAACATGAGCGATCGCCAGCAGGCCATCCTTGAGAAGGGCTACAACCACCTCAAGCGCCACCGCAAGGACAGCCAGTACCGCTGGGACATCCAGGATCTGATCGCCGCCGTCAACGAGGTGGACGTGCAGCAGGATGAGCAGGGCAACGAGCGTCAGGGCAGTTCCGCCAATGCCCTCGAGTGGAAGCTGGAGCGCATCGGCAACTCGAAGTACTTCGATCGCAGCGCCCACCTGCGCCCCGCCGATCTGCTGGAGCCCGGCCAGGTAACGGTGCTGCAGATGAACGAGATTCCCCAGGAGCAGCAGCAGGTGATCTGCGCGGCTCTGCTGCGGCAGATCTACCATGCCCGCATCGACACCGAGCGGGGCAACGTCGACGACGAACACGAGGACTACCTGCCCTACCCCGGCTTCGTGCTGATGGAGGAGGCCCACCGCTTCGCCCCGGCCCACGAGCCCAGCCGCTGCAAACAGATTCTGCGCACCATCCTCAGCGAAGGCCGCAAGTTCGGCCTCGGCGTCGGCCTGATCACCCAGCGCCCGGGCAAGATCGACTCCGACATCCTCTCCCAGTGCATGAGCCAGTTCCTGATGCGCATCGTCAACCCGGTGGATCAGGACAGCCTCAAGCACGGCGTCGAAGCCGCCGGTCGGGACCTGCTGCAGGAACTGCCTGCCCTCACCCGTGGTCAGGTGATCGTCTCGGGTGCCTGCGTCAATACGCCGGTGCTCTGTCAGGTGCGTAAACGCCTCACCCGCCACGGCGGCACCAGCCTGGACGCGCCCAACCTCTGGCAGCAACACTTCCAGGTGCACCGGCAGCAGCAGCGGGCGATCGCCGCCGCCCCGGTGGGCGGCCGCCGCAAGGCCAGTACCCACCGGGGCGTCAGCATCGACTGATCCGGCTCAGCCTTTCGGCGACAGGGGCGGCAGTTCCAGATCCGCCAACGGGTCCGGCTCAAGATCCGGCAGTTCCACCGGGTCCTGCAGTTCCAGTTCGGCGAACAGGTCAGACGTCAGGGAGGGCTCGGACTGCGGGGCCGGGGCCTCCATCCAGGCCGGAGGAGTGAAGGCCACATCCGAGGCGGCAGGCAGTTCGCTGTCCCCCCAGGGCAGCGGTGACACCGCCGGGGCGTCCGCGGTCACCGGCTCGGTCATCCAGGCCGGCAGAGCCGATTCGGGTTCTGCCGCAGGCAGGGGGGTGTCCGCCCAGGGAAGCGGGGCTTCGACTGGCACCGGGGGCGCTGCGACAGCGCGGGCCGCCACCTGCCAGGGGGCTCCCACCGGCTCCAGCCCACCGACCACCACGGTGGCCGCCTGCGGATCCACACCTGGGACCGCAGGCCCATCGACCTCCGGCTCCGTCGCCGTGGCAGCAACGGCCTCGGGCTCAGCCGGAGCATCCGGTTCCGGGGGTGTCAGGGCCGGTTCCGGCTCCAGCGGCGATTCAATCGAGGCAAACCAGTCAGGT
>CAYZUY010000238.1:0-2722 GCA_964481495.1 uncultured bacterium | reverse complement strand
AACCGTCCCAGCCGGACCGAACATCTCTGGATACTCACCCAGATGGCCCGCTGGGGCGAGATTCCCTTCCCCCGCAACTACGTGGAGATTCTCGAACGGGTCTGCCGCGTCGGCGTGTTCAGCACCGCCGCCCGGGAACTGGGCTACGCCGACGTCAGCTACCAGCGCCAGAGCATCGAACTGTTCGACGGCATTCCCTTCAATGCCGACGACCCGCTGGCCTACCTCAACCAGCTGGCGATCAAGCGCGACTTCAGCGTCGCCGAGATCTCCCTCGACCAACGTCCCCAAGCCGCCTGAGGAGCCATTCCATGCAGTCTGCCACCCTCCCCCGCCGGGGGGATAACCCCCAGCCCGGCAACAGCACCCCGTTCCTGAAGATCGACAACGTCAGCAAGGTCTATCCGACCCCGCGCGGCCCCTACACGGTGCTCGACGGCGTCAACCTGACCGTCAACTCCGGAGAGTTCATCTGTGTGATCGGCCACTCGGGCTGCGGCAAGTCGACGCTGCTGAACATGGTCTCGGGCTTCGCCACCCCCACCGACGGCAGCGTTCTGCTCAAGGGGCAGCCGATCCGTGAGCCCGGTCCCGATCGCATGGTCGTGTTCCAGAACTACGCCCTGCTGCCCTGGATGACCGCCTACGAGAACGTCTATCTGGCGGTTGAGGCGGTCAAACCCGACCTGCGGGAAAGCGAGAAGCGGGAAATCGTGCGGGAGCACCTCGCCCTGGTCGGCCTCACGGAAGCCGGGGAGAAGAAGATCACCCAGATTTCCGGCGGGATGAAGCAGCGGGTGGCGATCGCCCGCGCCCTGGCCATCCGCCCCGAGGTGCTAATCCTCGACGAGCCCTTCGGGGCCCTCGACGCGATCACCAAGGAGGAACTTCAGGAGGAGCTGCTGAAGATCTGGAACACCCAGAAGTGCACCGTGCTGATGATCACCCACGACATCGACGAGGCCCTGTTCCTGGCGGATCGGCTGGTGATGATGACCAATGGCCCCTCTGCCCGCATCGGTGAGGTGCTCGACATCAGCTTCCCCCGTCCCCGCAACCGCGAAGAAATCATGGAGGACCCGCTGTACTACGACCTGCGGAACCAGGCCCTCGACTTCCTCTACCATCGCTTCGCCCACGACGACGAGTAGAAGGCCCGGCATTCCCGCCCCCGGATTCTCCGGGGGTGGGAGCGGCAACCGAAGGCCCCGCACAGCAGAAAAACCACCGAGTTGCCTGGAGGGCAACTCGGTGGTTTTTCTATTCGAACCGGTTTCCGCCGGTGTCAGCGGAAACCGGAACCGGATATCAGCCCTTGAAGGGCAGGGAGGAGTGATGTAGGACAATCCGCAGCTGACCGTTTTCGGCCTGACGGAAGGCCCAGGTCTTATCGACCGTGGTCACCTTGCCATCCTTGCTGGTCAGCATTACGTTCCCCATCGTGATGGCAACATTGCCGTGCAGCTGCACCACGGCATTTTTGATTTCACATTTAACCCAGGGATTGAGGGCGAAACCCTTGTCGCTGGGGAAGGCCTTGTCGTCACCCACAAAGTAGGCCAGCGCACCGTCCCGGGTGGTCCGGAACGTCTGAGGCGCCACAGTCAGAGTCGGCTTGAAGGCCACCGGGCGCGACTGGTAATCGTAGGCGCCATCCAGAATCGCAGCTGCCGTTGCCTTGGCCTTGGGCAGACCGCCGTCGGCGTAGTCCCGACTGATTTTCAGCAGCGCATTGCACCAGGCCTTCTGGGCCGACAGCACCTGGGCCTCGGTAATCGGCTTCTGGGCAATGGGGGTCTTCGCCTGCAGAGGCGCAACAGCACTCAGCGACAGCAGAGCTGCCACCGGAAGAACGCGGAAATTCATGCTTCTCTCAACAAAAACTGGCCCTGACTATCGTCATGACCAAGAACTTTTAAGCCTCTGAATCTTGATTCTTGCTTAACCAGAGACTCATTTAATTTTTTAACATTTTAATTTGTTTTTTGCAATACAGTTGCAGCTACATAACCATAGAAACAAGGCGATAAAAATCATAGAAAATCCAAAGCAGAATCGTCAATCGTCACCATTGAAAATACCCCCCTCAGGAACTGCTGCAGATCGCAAAAAAGCCGACCCCCGGTCCGGAGGTCGGCTGTAAGTCAGAGAAATAACCCGATAGCGATCAGCCGGGCAGCATCACCCGATTGATCACATGGACGATGCCGTTGTCGCAGCGTACATCCGCCGCCAGCACCGATGCATTCTTGACCTCGAAGGGCTCGGCCCGGCGGATATCCACCGTGGCGCCCTCCAGGGTTTCCCAGATCGGGCGGTCCAGCAAGGCCTGACGGTCGTACAGACCGGCCAGGACGTGGAACTTGAGAATCCGCGCCAGTTGCGGCGGGTTCTGCACCAGGGTCTGCACGCAGCCGGGGGGCAGAGCCGCGAAGGCATCATCCACCGGAGCGAAGACCGTGAACGGCCCGGGGCCGCGCAGGGCCTCGGTCAGGCCACCGGCCTCCACGGCCGCCAGCAGGGTGTTGAAGGACCCGGCCTCCCGGGCGGTATCGAGAATATCGGCCATAGCCAGCTCCAGACAGGATCAGCGGAATATCAGCGGTAGCTCTGCACCTGGATGTCCTTGAGCCGCGCCTCGGGGCGCAGGAAGCGATCCATCTGGGCTTCGAAGAAGCGCCGGTTCGCCATTAGGTGCTCGGGATCGGTGTCATCCAGCGGA
>CAYZUY010000237.1:0-2730 GCA_964481495.1 uncultured bacterium | reverse complement strand
TCTGCGGATCGCAGTCGGTCTGGCTTGGCTGGCGATCGTTGCGGCGGAAATGCTCAAGGCCGACGGTGGTATCGGCTTCTTCATCTGGGACGCCTACAACGCCGGTGGTGACAGCGCCACCAGTCAGATCATCCTCGCCATCCTCTACGTCGGTCTGGTGGGTCTCGGCCTCGATCGCCTGATCGCCTGGATCGGTCGCCTCGTCAGCCCCGTCAGCCGCTAGGGAGTAGTTGCCTCATGTCGACCTTTCTGGCTATCGACCACGTGCACCAGGTCTTCGACCTGCCCGGCGGCGGTCAGTACATCGCCCTCAAGGATGTCAGCCTCGACATCCGTCCCGGAGAATTCATCTCGCTGATCGGCCACTCCGGCTGCGGCAAATCCACCCTGCTCAACCTGCTGGCCGGTCTGGCCCAGCCCACGAGCGGTGGCATCATTCTCGAAGGCCGTCAGGTGACCCAGCCCGGTCCCGACCGGATGGTGGTGTTCCAGAACTACTCCCTGCTGCCCTGGCGGACCGTGCGCCAGAACATCGCCCTGGCGGTGGACGCGGTGATGAAGCAGAAGCCCAAAGCAGAGCGCCGCACCATCGTCGAGGAGGCGATCGATCTGGTCGGTCTGCGGGCTGCCGCCGACAAGTACCCCCACGAGATTTCCGGGGGGATGAAGCAGCGGGTGGCGATCGCCCGCGGTCTGGCCCTGCGGCCCAAGCTGCTGCTGCTCGACGAGCCCTTCGGCGCCCTCGATGCTCTCACCCGCGGCAACCTGCAGGAGCAGCTGATGCGCATCTGCCAGGAGTCGGGTGTGACGGCGGTGATGGTCACCCACGATGTGGATGAGGCCCTGCTGCTCTCGGATCGGGTGGTGATGCTCACCAATGGTCCGGCGGCGGAAATCGGCCAGATTCTTGAGGTGGACTTCCCTCGCCCCCGCCAGCGGCTGGCGATGATGGAAACCCCCCACTACTACGATCTGCGCAACGAGCTGATCAACTTCCTGCAGCAGCAGCGTCGCGCCCGGCGGCGCAAGGCCAAGGCTCCCGTCGCGGCCGCCGCGGTGGCAGGTACCCGCAAGGTCCGGCTCGGCTACCTGCCGGGCAACGACTGTGCTCCCCTGGCGATCGCCCAGGAACTGGGCTACTTCCGCGATGTCGACCTCGAGGTCAGCCTGCAGCGCTGCACCACCTGGGAGGAAGTGGAGCAGAGTGTGCGCGTCGGTCGCCTGGACGGGGCACTGATGATGGCCACCCAGCCCCTGAGCCTCACCCTCGGCCTCAACGGCGAACGGCCGCTGCCGATCGCGGTGCCGATGGTGGTCAGCCGCAACGGCGGGGCGATCGCCTTCGCCCGGCGTTTCCTCGAAGCCGGAGTGCGCTCCAGCGCCGACCTGAAGGCTCACCTGGAGCGCAGCGGCGAAACCCTGCGCCTGGGGGTACCGGACCTGCTCTCCATTCCGGCTCTGCTGCTGCGCTACTGGCTGGCCAGCGCCGGTATCGACCCCGCCACTCGGGTCGAGTTCCTGCCCATGTCGCCCTACGACCTGGTAGAGGCCCTGCAGCACGGAATGATCGACGGCTTCGCCGCCGGTGAGATGCGCGTTGCCCTGGCGGTGCAGTCCGGTGCCGCCTTCGTGATGGCCACCGACCTCGACATCTGGCCCGGTCACCCGGAGAAGGTGCTCGGTCTGGCCGAGGACTTCGTCACTGCCAACCCCGATACGGTGGAGTCCCTGACGGCGGCGCTGCTGCGGGCGGGTGAGTTCTGCGATGACCCGCGCAACCGCAGCGCGATCATCGGCATCCTCGGTCGCCCGGACTACCTGGGAGAGGCCGCCGGGGCCGCCCTGCAGCGCTACTTCGACTTCGGTACCGGTGAAGCCCCCAGTCAGCTGCTGCGCTTCAACCAGTTCCACGTCGATCAGGCCAACTACCCCAACCCGCTCGAAGGCACCTGGCTGCTGACCCAGCTCTGCCGCTGGGGGGTGGCGCCGCTGCCCAAGAACCGCCAGGAACTGCTGGGCCGCGTCTACCGCCGTGACCTCTACGAGCGGGCGATCGCCCGGGTCGGCTTCCCGCCCCTGGCTCCGGGCCGTCGGGG
The DNA here is from genome assembly GCA_964481495.1 of uncultured bacterium. GTDB lineage: Bacteria > Cyanobacteriota > Cyanobacteriia > Synechococcales > Synechococcaceae > CAWUMD01. The sequence goes on along the minus strand of CAYZUY010000237.1, from coordinate 634 downwards.
CTTCCGCCTCTTCGATCAGGTGGAGTTCAACCCCGACCAGCCCCTCGACTACCTGGAGAAGCTGGCGATCAAGGCGCCGGTCCAGGTGGCGCCCGTTTCCCTCGACCCTGTGGCCTGAGGTGCTGTGATGACCCTTTCCCTCAATCGCCCGGAGACTCCTGTGCAGACCGGTTTCCTGCAGTTCTCCCAGGTCGGCAAGACCTTCCACACCGCCCGGGGGCCGTTCGTGGCCCTCAAGGACATTGACCTCACCGTCGGCCAGGGCGAGTTCATCTGCGTGATCGGCCACTCCGGTTGCGGCAAGTCCACCCTGCTGAACATGGTCTCGGGGTTCCTCAACCCCAGCGACGGCAGCGTCACCCTCAAGGGTGAGGCGATCACCGAACCCGGTCCCGACCGGATGGTGGTGTTCCAGAACTACTCCCTGCTGCCCTGGAAGACGGCCAAGGAGAACGTCGATCTGGCGGTGAAGGCGGCCCGGCCCGAACTCAACGCCACGGAACGTCGGCAGGTGGTCGAGCATCACCTGGAGATGGTCGGTCTGGGCGAGGCGATGGATAAGCGTCCGGCCCAGCTCTCGGGCGGGATGCGGCAGCGGGTGGCGATCGCCCGGGCTCTGGCCATGCGCCCTGAA
>CAYZUY010000236.1:0-2798 GCA_964481495.1 uncultured bacterium | reverse complement strand
ACAGGGGCAGCGTCGATGGGTCTTGATTTCGAGGGGATGAAAGGAGTGCTGCTTGCCCTGAGCACCCGGGACTTCCACAAAAGCATGACGACCTACGCTGACTCCCGCATCTGGCAGGACGTCTACCGTCCGGTGACAGACGTCGGTGAGATCTACCTGAAGCTGACCGTGGTTGATGACGTCCTGATTGTGTCCTTCAAGGAGTTGTAGTCATGACCTGCCCGTTCTGTGGTGCCGCTAGCCTGATCCACGACTGCCGCGACCTGCCCTACACGTACAAAGGGGAGACGACCCGGATTCCCGAGGTCAGCGGGGACTACTGCCCGGCCTGCGGCGAGGTGGTGCTGGAGGCAGCAGAAGCCCAGCGTGTCAGCACCGCGATGCTGGTCTTCAACCAGCAGGTCAACACTGCCAGTGTGGACCCCTCCTTCATCGCCCGGGTGCGCTACAAACTGGGTCTGGACCAGCGGGAGGCAGCCGCGATTTTCGGAGGCGGTGTCAATGCCTTTTCACGCTACGAAACCGGGCGAACAAAACCACCCCTGTCTCTGGTCCGGCTGCTGCAGATCCTCGATCGCCATCCCGAGCTGCTGAATGAAATCCGGCCGGCCTGATGATCTACCCCCGCCCACCCAACTGGACCAACAGTGTGGCTACCGCTGACCGATGGTCAGGGTGGCGGAGCTGGTGGGTCGGGCTGTGGGTGCCGGTTCGATCTCGCCGAGCCGGGGCAGGGGCCAGAAGCGGATCAAGGCCCTGCCGATGATCTTCTCGCGGGGGACAAAGCCCCAGTAGTGGCTGTCGTAGCTGTTGTTGCGGTTGTCGCCCAGCACCAGATACTGCCCCGCTGGAACCTTGACCGGACCGTACTGGTAGCGCGGCGTGTCGGCGATATAGGGTTCGGTCAGGGGCTTGCCGTCGACGAACACCCGGCCGCCGCGCACCGCCACTGTATCCCCCGGCAGACCGATCACCCGCTTGATGAAGGCATCGTGGAAATCCTGGCGCTCCAGGGCTGCGGTCGGGTCGAAGACGACAATGTCGCCCCGGCGGGGACTGCTGAACCGGTAGGAGACTTTGTCCACCAGCAGCCGGTCGTTGATCTGCAGCGTCGGCAGCATCGAGCCCGAGGGAATGTAGCGGGCCTCGGCCACGAACTGACGGATACCCAGGGCCAGAGCCACACTCAGGACGATGGTCTTGCCGGTTTCGACCCAGGCGTTTTCACCGTTCTTGCTGCTCATCAGGGCTATCGGATGGACGATACGCCCCATCCTAGCTCCCACTGCCCGGCCTCATCCGGGACATCACGATAGGCTCAAGGATGGTGATTCCCGCCGAGGTGCCCATGTCCGCACTCTGGATCCGTCAGGCCCGTCAACCCCTGCCCGATGGTGGCTATCGCCTTGTCGATCTGGAACTGAGGGATGGCCGGATTGCGGCGATCGCCCCCAGCCTGCCCGCAACTCCCGACGGGGAACGGGAGATTGACGCCCGCGGCCTGGTGGTGATGCCCGGCGTCATCGATCCCCAGGTGCACTTCCGCGACCCGGGGCTGACCCATAAGGAGGATCTGCACACCGCCAGCCGCGCCTGTGCCCGGGGCGGGGTCACCTCCTTCCTGGAAATGCCCAACACCAAACCCCTGACCACCACCCAGGAAATCCTCACCGAGAAGCTGGCGATCGCCGCCGAAAAGAGTCTGGTCAATTTCGGCTTCTACATCGGCGCCACCCCGGAGAACCTGCCGGATCTGCACACCGCTGTCCCTACCCCCGGCATCAAAATCTTCATGGGCGCTTCCCACAGCCCACTGATGGTCTCGAAGGAGGAGGACCTAGAGCCGATCTTCGCCGCGGGTAAACGCCTGATTGCGGTCCACGCCGAGGATCAGGCCCGGATTCTGGCCCGGCGGGAGTTTATGCTCGGGGCCGAGGTGCCGGACCTGCACTCGGCGATTCAGGACAATGAAGCGGCCCTGCTGGCCACCCGTCTGGCCCTGAAGCTCTCGAAGAAGTACCAGCGGCGGCTGCACATCCTCCACCTCTCCACCGGCGATGAGGCCCTGCTGCTGCGCCAGGACAAGCCCGCCTGGGTAACCACGGAGGTGACGCCCCAGCACCTGTTCCTGAACCGGGACGCTTACTACGAGATCGGCAGCCTCGCCCAGATGAACCCGCCTCTGCGCACCCGCTGGGACAACGAGGTGCTCTGGCAGGCGCTCAAGGATGGGGTGATCGACTGCATCGCCACGGACCACGCCCCTCACACCCTGGAGGAGAAGGCCCAGCCCTATCCCAAAACCCCCTCAGGCATGCCCGGGGTCGAGACCTCCCTGCCGCTGCTGCTCACCCAGGCCGCCAGGGGGCGCTGCAGCGCCTACGACGTCACGCAGTGGATGTCGACCAACGTCGCCCGCATCTTCGGCATTGTCGGCAAGGGCCAGCTGGAGCCGGGCTTCGATGCCGACGTGATTCTGGTGGACCTCGAGACCTACGTGCCCGTGCGGCGCGAGGATCTGCAGACCAAGTGCGGCTGGAGCCCCTTCGAAGGCTGGGAGCTGACCGGCTGGCCCCAGTTCACCATCGTCGGCGGCAACGTGGTCTACGAACGGGGCCATTTCAACGAGAGTGTCCGCGGTCAAGCCCTGGAGTTTCAGGCTGATTCCACCGCAGACTGAGTCACCGCCAGCTCCCGCAGCGCCGTCAGCCAGGGGGCCAGCCCGGCCTCGCCCTGACGGCTGCTGACCTCGAGGATGCGGGCCTGGGGATTGATGCGCCGGATGCTGGCGATCGCCG
>CAYZUY010000235.1:0-2810 GCA_964481495.1 uncultured bacterium | reverse complement strand
GCACCCGCTCGTCGGCGATGTGCTGCTCCACCAGCCAGAGCCCGCCGGGGTGCTCCGCCAGGATGTAGGTGCGGTGCAGCTGGGTGAGGGCAGTGAGGCTGCCCCCGGAGCCGCTGTCGTAGGTGGCGGCGGCCTCGGCGCTGCGCAGTAGCTGCTCTGCCCGGGGATTCAGGCCCGCCAGCTGGTCCGGCCCCAGTAGCTCCTCGACTGCCTGCCGCAGTTCGGCCTGCAGCTCGGGCAGATCCTGCAGATAGACCTCCGCCTTGGCGGGATGCCGATTCCAGTCCACCCGCTCCGGGGGCAGGGTGAGGTGGGCGATCGCCAGGGGGAATCGTTCCCGGGGCAGGCTGCGGCGGAAGGCCCCGATCAGGGTCTGCTCGAGCTCCGGCTGGCGGATGCAGCGCCCATTGAGGATCACCCGCACCCAGTCCGGGCGACGGCGGTGGCAGCGGTCCGGCAGGCCGAGGCAGAGGTCGAGATCGCCATCTGCCAGGGGAACCCGGGCCCTTTGGCCATCCCCCGGTTGCCAGTCACGCAGCAGCTGGCCCAGACGGGTGCTCAGGTCGGGGCAGGCGGGGTAGCTGAGCCAGGGGCGATCGCCGCGCCGCACCTGCCAGCTCACCTGGGGGTGGGCCAGGGCCAGATCCTGTAGGGTCAGCTGGATGCGCCGCAGCTGCTGGGCCGGATGGCCGAGGGCCTGCCGCCGCTCCGGCCAGGCCCCGAACAGATCGGCCAGGTCGACGATGGTGCCGGGGGCGATCGCCGTCGGGGTCAGGGCCATCAGTGTGCCCTGGTGGTTGTAATCCGCCTGCCAGCCGGGAGCCCCGGCAACCCGACTGCGAATCCGCAGCTGCCCTAGCTGCGCCAGACTGTGCAGCGCCTCTCCCCGGAAACCGAGGCTGTCCACCCGCCAGAGGTCTGCCTCCCGGCGTAGCTTGCTGGTGCTGTGGGCCGCCGCCGCCAGGGGCAGGTCCGGCTCCGGGATGCCCTCGCCGTCGTCGGCCAGCCGCAGCCGCCAGTGCTCCGGCCAGAGGTCAACCGCAATCCGTCGGGCCCCGGCATCAAGGGCGTTCTCGGCCAGCTCCCGCAGAGCGGCGGCCAGCGAATCGATCACCTCCCCCGCGGCGATGCGGTGAGCCAGGGGCAGGGGTAGCGACTGGATCGGGGCAGGGGACATGCTCCGATCATCGGTGATCTGCAGCAGCGACTACCGTTCGCGGTTCCGGCCCGGCCAGCGGGTGAACATCTCCGTCCGGGCCGAAAGCACCAGATACAGCGTCAGCACCCCCAGTCCCAGGGGCAGCCAGAGCCATTCGGAAGCCATCATTCCGTCCCATCACTGCTCCGATCCTACGTCCCGGTACGGGGATAGCTGAAGCACTAGGGGTAGCGCTGCTTGCCGGAGAGTAGGTCAGGAAACACTAAATTTGGTTCCGGTCAAGTCTTGCCGGGCGCGCTAGAATCCCTGAGTCAGTTTTCCGAACCCCGGCATGGTCTCTCAGATCTTCCGCGGCCAGTGATTTCCCGGTGACAGCTCCGGCTGCCAACCCGGTCTTCTACCGCACCTACAGTCGCAAGACGGCGACCGGGCGCGAGAGCTGGGCCGAGGTGAGCGAACGGACGATTCGCGGTCTGGCGGAGCTGGGTCGCCTGAATGAGGCCGAGGTCGACCTGCTGGTACGCATGCAGCGCCAGCAGTACTCCCTACCCTCCGGTCGCTGGCTCTGGGTGGGTGGCACCGAGTGGATCGGTCAGCAGAAGAACTTCAACGGGGCCTACAACTGCACCAGCACCAATGTCATCGACTGGCGGGCCTTCGGGCTGATGATGGACCTGGCGATGATGGGCTGTGGCACCGGCGCTATCCTTGAGCCCCGCTACATCAGTCAACTGCCGGTGATCCGCAACCCGATCGAGGTGCAGGTGATCCAGGGCATCGGCGTCACCCCGGCAGGCAGTCGGGTTGAGCAGACCCGGGTCGAGGTGGACGGCAACCGTGTCACCATCCGGGTCGGAGATAGCCGTGAGGGCTGGGTCAGCTCCTACCAGCAGATCCTCGAACTGAGCAGTGACGAGCGCTTCGATGGCCCCGTGCAGGTCTCGGTGGACCTGGGCGATGTGCGTCCGGCCGGAGAGCAGCTCAAGGGCTTCGGCGGGGTCGCCAATCCGGTGAAGCTGCCGGAGGTCTACAAGCGCTGTGCCGCCATTCTCAATAAGGCTGTGGGCCGTCAGCTCAACTCCATCGAATGCTGCCTGCTGATCGACGAGGCGGCCGTGGTGGTGGTGGCGGGCAACGTCCGCCGCAGTGCCGGGATGCGCCAGTTCGACTCCGAGGACCAGCTGGCCGCTGGGGCCAAGGAGAACCTCTGGCAGCAGGATGCCGACGGCAACTGGCGCATCGACCCCGAGCGGGATGCCCTGCGCATGGCCAACCACACCCGCGTCTACCACCATCAGCCGACGGCGGCCGAGGTGAAGGAGGCCGTGGTCAAGCAATTCTTCAGCGGTGAAGGTGCGATTCAGTACGCCCCCGAGGCGATCGCCCGCTCCAACGCCGACCTGCTCACCAGCGAGGAACTGAAGCAGGAATTCATCCGCATCTACGTCGAGCTGGGCCGCGACGAGGCCAAGAACTGGCTGCGCACCAACTGGCCCGACCAGAGCGAGCGTGAGTTGGAGCACCGTCTGCAGCGCTACGGTCTGAACCCCTGCGGGGAAATTATCGGGGCCGACTTCCACTGCAACCTGGCGGAAGTGCACCTAAACCGCATCGCCCCCGATGACCTGCAGACCGAGGACGACGCCTTCCG
>CAYZUY010000234.1:0-2871 GCA_964481495.1 uncultured bacterium | reverse complement strand
AGTCGGGGATGCCTTTGAGCAGCCCCAGCAGCTCGTGCATCAGGGCGACATTGGCGGCGGGCATAGGGAACCTCTGGGCCTCCCACCTACCATACACGGCTTACCCTGACTTTAAATCAGCCCTGGGGGCCAGGGCTCGAAAGGCAGATGGATTCGAAAGCAGTTTAGCTGCGCAGGCTGACCGCGTATTTCTCGCTCAGGACGTCGCGGACCTTCTGCTGGGCAGGGTCGATATCCTCATCGGTGAGCGTCCGTTCGCTGGAGCGGTAGCGCAACCGGAAGGCCAGACTGCGCTGACCGTCGGGTACGTGCTCGCCCCGATATTCGTCGAACAGTTCCACCGACTGCAGCAGCGGCCCGGCAGCCTTGCGCATTGCCTTCTCCAGTTCGGTCACCGGTGTTTCCAGACTGGCGTAGAAGGCAATATCCCGTTCGGAAGCCGGGAAGCTGGAGAAAGCCTTGAAGGTGGGGATACGACGGCTGTCGCGGTCGAGGGCCACCATGAGGAGGTCGAGGTCGAGGTCGAACAGATAGACCTCGGCGGGCAGGTCCTCGCTGCGGGCCAGTTCGGGATGAACCTGACCGAAGCGACCCAGTTCCTCGCCCTGGAGCCAGAGGGAGGCTGTCCGCCCCGGATGCAGACGCGCATCCTGCTGACAGGGCTGGTATTCAACCGTCACGCCCAGGCGCTGGAAGCAGCTCTCGAGCACACCCTTGGCGGCGTACCAGTCCAGGGGTTGCTCCTTGCCGCCCCGCTGCCAGCGACCGAGGCTGGGATCGCCGCCGATCACGCCGGCCAGACGGTCCATCTCCTCATAGTCGTCCTCGCCGCGCCAGAAGATGCGACCGACTTCGAAGCCGTTGAGCGACCCGTTGCCCTGCTCCCGGTTGAAGCGGTAGGCTTCGATCAGGCCATCGAGCAGGTTGGTGCGCAGCGCCGCGTATTCCGCCAGCAGCGGGTTGGCGAGCTGCACCTGTCCGGACTCGCCCGGTTTGACCAGAGAGTAGTGCATCAGTTCCGTCAGCCCGGCAGCCCGGAAGACCTCGCGCACCTCGCGCTTCAGTTCCTCCTCAGCGGACAGGCAACCCAGTTCGCTCTTGGCGGGCAGGGTATCGGCGAAGTTGTCGTAGCCATAGAGGCGGGCGACTTCCTCAATCAGGTCGATTTCCCGTTCCAGATCCCGGGATCGGTAAGGAGGAATGCGCACCTGCCACGTGGCGTCATCGGTGAGGGTGAGGCTGCAGCCCAGGGCAGTGAGGATACGCTCAACGTCCTCTGCCTCGATATCGGCCAGTTCTTCGCCCTTCTCCACCGGGCCGAGCACATCATTCAGACGCTCCAGACGCAGGGTGATGGTGCGATCGAGATGGGCATCCCGGCGTTCGTCAGCAATGGTCTGACCATCGACGGCACCCCCGGCCACCTGCAGAATCAGGTCGATGGCCCGCTGAGCGGCGATCGCCAGCTCGGCCGCATTCACGCCCCGTTCATAGCGGGTCGAGGCTTCGCTGCGCAGACCCTGGCTGCGGGCCGAGCGCCGCACCCGAATCGGGTCGAACCAGGCGGCTTCCAGCAGCAGGTCGGTACTGCCGTCGTGGACTTCGGTGGCTTCGCCGCCCATCACTCCGGCCAGAGCGATCGCCTGATTCCCGGCGGTGATCACCATGGCGGCTTCACTGAGGCTGCGTTCCTGGCCATCCAGCGTCTTCAGGGATTCACCCTCGGTCGCGGCCCGCACGCCGATACTAAAGCCCTCACCGGCCAGGGTCTGCAGACGGACCAGATCGAAGGCGTGCAGGGGCTGGCCGTATTCCAGCAGCACGTAGTTCGTGACGTCGACGACATTGTTGATCGGGCGCACCCCGGCGGCCACCAGACGCTGACGCAGCCAGTCGGGAGAAGGCCTCACCGTCACACCGCGGATCACAGTGCCGATGTAGTAGTTGCAGCCGTCCTCGGCCTGGAGAGCGATCGCCGGGGCGTCATCGGCGTAGGCGGTGACGGTGGTCTCCGGCAGGGTCAGCGCCGCCCCGGTGAGCGCCTTCACCTCGCGGGCAATCCCGACCATGCTCAGGGCATCAGCCCGGTTAGCGGTGGAGCTGAGGTCGAGGATCACGTCCGTAAGACCGAGCAGCGGCCGCACGTCGGTGCCAGGGGTGAAGTCGCTACTGCCCACCTCGCCGAAGATATGGATGCCATCGGCTTCCTTCTCCAGGCCCAGCTCCGCCAGGGAGCAGATCATCCCCTCGGACTTCACCCCCCTCAGCTTGGTGGACTTCATCTTCAGATCGATGGTCGGCAGGTAGGTGCCGAGGGTGGCCACAGGCACGTAGATACCGGCCCGGACATTGCTGGCCCCGCAGACAATCTGCAGCGGTTCGGCAGCACCGACATTGACCTTGCAGACACTCAGGCGATCGGCGTTGGGGTGCTGCTCCCGCTCGAGCACTTCCCCGATCACCACGCCATCGGCCCAGGTGCGGCGATCCTCGATATCCTCCACCTCGAAGCCAGCCAGGGTGAGTCGTTCGGCCAGTTCCTCGACCGCCAGCTCGATGCCGACCAGTTCCCGGAGCCAATCAATGGAGATGCGCATGCTGCTTTGTTGGATGGATGCTCGCTGACGCAGAGGCGGCACAGCCCAATCATTCTATCGGCCCGGGGCTGGGCACCTTAAGCCTGTTGCGCCCCGGGGCCGCCCATGAGCTATTGCGTCCGCCGCAACTGCCCCCAGCCCACCAATCTGGACGAGGCCCGGCAGTGCCAGGCCTGTGGTGCCCCCCTGCTGCTGCGCGATCGCTACCGGGTGGAGCGGCTGCTGGCGGAGGGCGGATTCGGAGCCACGTTCCTGGCTCGCAACCTGGCGATCG
>CAYZUY010000233.1:0-2882 GCA_964481495.1 uncultured bacterium | reverse complement strand
GGCCGCCTCCGTGCTGGTAGATCCGGCAGAGCGGGAACAGCGTATCCGCGAGCAGACCGAGGCAGCCGCCCGGGCTGAAGGGGCCGTGGCGGATATGCCCGCCGAGCTGGTGGAGGAAGTGATCCATCTGGTGGAGTGGCCCACCGCTGTTGTCGGTCGCTTCGAGGAGAGCTTCCTGGCCCTGCCGCCGGAGGTGTCGACCATGGTGATGACCAGCCACCAGCGCTACTTCCCGCTCTACCGCGCCGATGCCCCCCGCGACCCGGCTGCCACCGATGCCCGGGCGGACCTGCTGCCTGCCTTTGTCACCATCTCCAACGGCGATCCCGCCAAGGCGGCGGTGATTGCTGACGGCAATGCCCGGGTGATCCGGGCCCGGCTGGCGGACGGCGAATACTTCTACCGTAGCGACTGCGCCAACCCCCTGGAGACCCTGCTGCCGAAGCTGGCGGTGGTCACCTTCCAGGAGCAGCTGGGTTCGGTGCGAGCCAAGGTGGATCGGATTGGGGCGATCGCCCACCGCCTCTGCGATCAGATCGGGTCCGACAGCCAGGAGCGACTGCTGGCGGAGCGGGCTGCCCAGCTGTGCAAGGCCGATTTGGTCAGTCAGATGGTGTTCGAGTTCCCCGAACTGCAAGGGGTAATGGGCCAGAAGTACGCCATCGTCAGCGGCGAACCGGCCGAGGTAGCCACGGCCCTGCGCGAACAGTATCTACCCCGGGGGGCGGGCGATGAGCTGCCCGCCAGCCGGATCGGCCAGATCGTCGGTCTGGCGGACCGCTTCGACACGCTGGTGAGCATCTTCGGTCTGGGGATGCTGCCCAGCGGCTCCAGCGATCCCTTCGCCCTGCGCCGGGCGGCCAACGCCATTCTCAACATCACCTGGGCGGCGCAGCTGCCCCTGAATCTGAGCAGCCTGCTCGAAAAACTCGCCAGCGAATTCTGTGCCGGCTTCCCCGACCTGAAGACCGATGCCGCCACTCTCAGCGGTCAGCTGCAGGACTTCTTCCTGCAGCGGGTCCGCACCCTGCTCCAGGAGGAACAGGGGGTGGACTACGACCTGGTCAACGCCGTGGTCGGAGAAGCCGACGAGTCCCGACGGGTGCTGGCGGATCCCCTCGATGCCCGCGCCCGGGCTCTTTATCTGCAGCAGCTGCGCCAGGATGGTCAGCTGGAGCGGATCTATGCCGTCGTCAATCGGGCCGCCAAGCTGGCGGTCAAGGGCGATCTGGCCCCGGATGTACTCGCCGCCACGGACGTGGTCGACTCCGGCCTGTTCCAGAAGGCCTCGGAGGCACCGGTGCTGGCGGCGGTTCAGGCCCTGCAGCCCCTGGCGGAAGCAGCCCGCACCAGTCGCAACTACCAGCCGCTTGTGGCGGGGCTCGCTGATGCGGCCCCGGCTCTGACCGAGTTCTTCGACGGGGAGCAGAGCGTCATGGTGATGGACGAGAACCCGGCCATTCAGCGCAACCGCCTCAATCTGCTGGGCCTGCTGCGTAATCAGGCGCTGGTACTGGCGGACTTCGGTCAGATTGTCCGCGGATAGACAGCCCCCATCCCACAGCCAGACGTCACAAGGACCGGTAGGGCGACCTGCCGGTCCTTTTTTCTGCGACCAACCCCGGACAGGTAGAGCAAGGCCTGCTTTCAGTTACATCAAAATAAGTCGCAAATATGAGCATCAGACTCAGCATCACACCAAACCCCCAGAAAACAGACAGAGAAAGGGATTGATCCGAAATTTACCCAGGTCAAGTAGCTTGACATGCCAGTACTCTTGAAAACTAATTGCAACTAGTGCTACTAGTGGTTACAGGCATTCATCGTTGGGGAAAACTTCATGTCCCGCCGTTCCGTCACCCTGCTGCTGTCTCTGGGGCTGGCAGCCGAAACCCTGCTGGGCACCGCCCTGGTCGCCCGTGCCAACGAGAAGGTCGTCAACATCTACTCGTCACGCCACTACAACCAGGACCAGGCTCTCTACAACGCCTTCACCCAGCGCACCGGCATCAAGGTGAACAAGATCGAGGGCAAGGATGCTGAGCTGATTGAGCGCATCCGCATCGAGGGCCGCAACAGCCCGGCGGATGTGCTGATCACTGTGGATGCTGGGACCCTTTGGCGGGCCGAGCAGGCCGGTATCTTCCAGGCCATCCGCTCCGCCACTCTGAACCGTGAGATCCCGGCCAATCTGCGGGACCCCGATGGCCGCTGGTACGGGTTTGCGCGGCGGGTGCGGGCCATTGTCTATAACCGTGCCGACGTCAAACCCTCCGAGATCCGCACCTACGACGATCTGGCCAGCCCGCGCTTTCGGGGCAAGCTCTGCCTGCGCAGCTCGGACAACATCTACAACCAGTCGATGGTGGCCTCGCGCATCGCCAGTAAGGGCGTCAACAACACCCGAGCCTGGCTCAAAGGTCTGATGGCGAACTCCGCCCGCCCACCCCAGGGGAACGACACGGCCCAGATCCGCGATGTCGCCAGCGGTCGCTGCGACGTGGCGATCGTCAATCACTACTACTACGCCCGCCTGCTCGACTCGAAGAAGCCGGAGGATCAGGCCATCGTCCGCAAGGTCGGTCTCGCCTTCCCCAACCCGACCCAGGTGAACATCAGTGGTGCCGGGGTGACACGCAATGCCCCCAACCGCACCAATGCCATCGTCTTCCTGGAGTTCCTGGCCTCACCGGAGGGGCAGCGGCGCTTCGTACGCGGCACCCATGAGTTCCCGATCCGCGGCACCCTGGCCACGGATGCCACGGCCCGCGGTCTTGGCAGCTTCGTGGCCGATCCGGTGAACATCGATGCCCTGGGTAAGAACAATCCCCAGGCCGTGAAGCTGATGCAGCAGGCTGGCTGGAAATAATCCGACATTACGG
>CAYZUY010000232.1:0-2884 GCA_964481495.1 uncultured bacterium | reverse complement strand
GCTTCCTGATGCAGGCGGCAATCGGCTACCCCCTGACGGTGCACGGGGTTGGTGGTCAGACCCGGGCCTTCATCCACATCAAGGACTCGGTCAAGTGTGTGCAGCTGGCGATCGAGAATCCGCCGGAACCCGGTGAGAAGGTACGCATCTTCAACCAGATGACCGAAACCCACCAGGTGAAGGAACTGGCTGAGAAGGTGGCCCAGCTGACCGGCGCTGAGGTGCGCTATCTGCCCAACCCCCGTAACGAAGCGGTCGAAAACGACCTGATCGTCGACAACCGTTGCCTGCTGGATCTGGGCCTCAACCCCACCACCCTGGATGCGGGTCTGATGCAGGAGGTCGTGCAGATCGCCGAGCGGTTCGCCGACCGCTGCGATCGCAGCAAGATTCCCTGCGTCTCCGCCTGGACCCGTGACCAGGCCTCCAAACTTCAGGCTGCTCCGCTCCAGAGCTGATCCCCAACCATGCGCATTGCCCTGTTCACCGAGACGTTCCTGCCCAAGGTGGACGGGATCGTCACCCGCCTGCGGCACACCGTCGACTTCCTGCAGCGCCTTGGCGACGAGGTGGTGGTCTTCTGCCCCGATGGCGGGTTGCGGGAACATAAGGGTGCCCGGGTTCAGGGCGTACCGGCCATGCCCTTCCCGCTCTACCCCGAGCTGAAGATGGCCTTTCCCCGGCCCTCGATCGGGCGGCAGCTGGAACGTTTCCAGCCGGACCTGATCCACGTGGTCAATCCGGCCATCCTCGGGCTGGCGGGCATCTACTATGCCCGCACCCTGGATATTCCCCTGCTGGCGTCGTACCACACGCACCTGCCCAAGTACCTCGACCACTACGGTCTGGGGATGCTCGAGGGGGTGCTCTGGGAACTGCTGAAGCTGGGGCACAACCAGGCGGCGATCAACCTCTGTACCTCTTCAGCGATGGTGCAGGAACTGACCGACCACGGCATTGAGCGCTGCGATCTCTGGCAGCGGGGGGTCGATACCGAATCCTTCCGGCCGCAGCTGGCCAGCCCGGAGATGCGCTGGCGCCTGAGCGGCGGACGGCCCGAGGCGCCGCTGCTGCTCTACGTCGGTCGGCTCTCGGCCGAGAAGGAGATTGACCGCATCCGCCCGATTCTGGAGGCGATCCCCGAAGCACGGCTGGCCCTGGTGGGGGATGGCCCCTACCGCTCGGAACTGGAGGCCCACTTCGAGGGCACCCAGACCCGGTTCATCGGCTATCTCCAGGGTGAGGAGCTGGGGGCGGCCTACGCGTCGGCAGATGCCTTCCTCTTCCCCTCGCGCACCGAGACCCTGGGGCTGGTGCTGCTCGAAGCCATGGCAGCCGGTTGCCCGGCGATCGCCGCCAATGCCGGTGGCATCCCCGATATCGTCACCGACGGGGTGAACGGCTTCCTGTTTGACCCGGCGGATGAGCAGGGGGCGATCGCCGCCACCCGACGGCTGCTGGCCAACCCCGCCGAGCGGGAGCGGATTCGGGCGGCGGCCCGAGCGGAGGCGGAACGCTGGGGCTGGGAAGCGGCGACCCGGCAGCTGCGGGATTTCTACCGTCAGGTGGCCGGAGCCCGGGTCGACCGTCAGGTGGCCTGAACCTCTGGATCACAGACTGTAGCTTCTTCGGCGCCGTATCAGGGCCTGAAGGATGGTGATAGAGTCGGTTTGACTCGACCGTCCCGACGGAGTTCGGATGCAAGCCTGGTTGCAGATGGGGCTGACCCTGGCCCTGGTGCTGGCGACGGTGTCCTGGCTGGGGCGCTATCTCTGGCAGGTCTACGGGGATCAGCCCCAGCCCCGCCTGGACCGGTGGCTCCTACCCCTGGAAATGACGCTGCTACGCTGGGTCGGGGGACGCCATGAATCCACCGACCAAGCCTGGGACTACCTGCGACCACTGCTGTGGACTAATCTCTGCTTCGGTGGCTTCACGTTTGCGCTGCTGCGCTTCCAGCCCGCCTGGCTGAACCCTCGGGGCTGGCCAGGGCTGCGCTGGGATCTGGCGCTGCACACGACGATTTCCTTTCTCACCAATACCGACCAGCAGCACTACAGCCCCGAGACCAGTCTGGGGAATCTGGCCCAGCTGGGGGCGCTGCAGTTTCTGATGTTCGTCTCAGCGGCCACCGGACTGGCGGTGGGCTTTGCCGTGGTGCGGGGGCTCTGCGGTCAGCCCCTGGGCTGCTTCAACCGGGATCTGCTGCGATCGCTGACCCGGGTGCTGCTGCCGGGATCACTGCTGCTGGGCCTGGTGCTGCTCCTGGCCGGGGTGCCGATGACTCTGGCCTCGCCCGAGACAGCGACCACCCTGGAGGGGGGGACACAACTGCTGGCACCGGGACCGGTGGCCGGGTTCGAGGCGATCAAGCAGCTGGGGGAGAACGGCGGTGGCTTCTACGCGGCCAACAGTGCCCACCCCTTCGAGAACCCCAGCCCGTTCACCAACCTGCTGGAGACGGCAGCGATGCTGGTCATCCCCGCCGCTACCATTGATGCCTTCGGCCGCTTCCTCGGAAATAGGCGGCAGAGTGCCTGGCTGCTGCTGCTGGTGACGCTGCTGCTGGTGGCCCTGGCGGCGGTGAGTCTGGGGGCCGAGCAGCTGGGGAATCCCCGTCTGGCGGACTGGGTCAGTGCCGCGAACTGGGAAGGCAAGGAACTGCGCTTCGGCATTGGCCCCTCTGCCCTCTGGGCCGTGGTCACTTCGGGTTCGATGACCGGTGCCACGAATGCGGCCCTGGATTCGCTCATGCCCCTGAGTGGGCTGGCTGCCCTGTTCAATCTGTTTCTGCAGGTGGTGTTCGGGGGGCAGGGGACCGGCATCGCCTACCTGCTGGTGTTCCTGCTGCCCTATCCCAAGGGCACGGTCTTCGGCAGTACCA
>CAYZUY010000231.1:0-2905 GCA_964481495.1 uncultured bacterium | reverse complement strand
AATCCGTTCGCTGCGGCTGAGGGAGCCGGTCTTGATCTGCCCGGCGCGGGTGGCGACGGCCAGGTCGGCAATGAAGGTGTCTTCGGTTTCACCGGAGCGGTGGCTGATCACCGAGCGGAAGCCGTTGCGGGCACCCAGGTCGATGGCCTGCAGGGTTTCGGTGAGGCTGCCGATCTGGTTCAGCTTGATCAGAATCGAGTTGCCGGCCTGCTCGCGGATGCCGCGCTGCAGCCGCTCGACGTTGGTCACGAACAGGTCGTCACCCACCAGCTGTACCCGGCTGCCGAGACCGGCGGTCAGGGCCTGCCAGTTGCTCCAGTCGTCCTCCTGCAGACCGTCCTCGATCGAGACGATCGGGTACTTGCCGCAGAGGTCTTCGAGCAGGGCGATCATCTCGGCCGGGCTCTTGCCCTGGCCGTCGCAGGTGTAGATGCCGTTCTTGTAGAACTCGCTGGAGGCCACGTCCATGGCCAGGGCCACCTGCTCACCGGGCTTGAAGCCGGCCTTCTCGATCGCGGCGATCAGCAGATCCAGAGCTTCCTGGTTGGAGCCGAGGTCAGGAGCGAAGCCGCCCTCATCGCCGACTCCGGTGGCCAGACCCTTGTCCTTGAGCACCTTGGCCAGGGTGTGGAACACTTCGGCACCCCAACGTAGCGCTTCCCGGAAGCTGGGTGCGCCGACGGGGACGATCATGAATTCCTGGAAGTCGACGTTGTTGTCCGCGTGGGCGCCGCCGTTGATCACATTCATCATCGGCACCGGCAGCAGGTTGGCCAGCGGACCGCCCAGATAGCGGTAGAGGGGCAGTTCCAGACCCTTGGCGGCGGCATCGGCGGTGGCCAGGGAGACGGCCAGGATGGCATTGGCGCCCAGATTCTTCTTGTTGGAGCTGCCGTCGAGGGCAATCATTGCCCGGTCGATGCCTTCCTGATCGAGGGCACTCATGCCGATCAGGGCCGGTTCGATCTTCTCGGTGACGTTCTTCACCGCGGTGAGCACGCCCTTGCCGCCGTAGCGACCGGCATCCTCATCGCGCAGCTCATGGGCCTCGAAGGTGCCGGTGGAGGCGCCGCTGGGCACCTTGGCGACACCGACAACGCCGTTGTCCAGGTACACTTCGGCCTCGACCGTGGGACGACCGCGCGAGTCGAGAATCTCGCGGGCAACAATCGCGTCGATATAGAGTCCAAGCTGGTCGGGCATGCTCACTCAATCCTTCTCGTGACGTCGGGCCGTTCCGATGCCGGAACGCAGACCGGCCCCGCTGCACACTGGCAGACCGTTACAAATCATACCGGCCTGTGGGGACGGGCCCCGGCAGGGCAGGAGACAGGGGCGGTGACATCGTCAGAATGGAAACATTCCGAGTCGAGGTCCGCCATGCGTGTCCTTCATACGATGCTCCGGGTCGGGGATTTGGAGCGATCGCTACAGTTCTACTGCGAGGTTCTGGGGATGCGGTTGCTGCGCCGCAAGGATTACCCCAGCGGCCGCTTCACCCTCGCCTTTGTCGGCTACGGCGATGAGCACGAGGATGCGGTGATCGAACTCACCCACAACTGGGACACGAGCGAGTACGACCTGGGCACGGCCTACGGGCACGTCGCCCTCGGGGTCGCCGATATCCAGACCACCTGCGAGGCGATCCGTAGTCGGGGTGGACGGATCACCCGCGAACCGGGGCCGATGCGCCACGGCAGCACCGTGATTGCCTTCGTCGAGGATCCGGACGGTTACAAAATCGAGCTGATCCAGATGGGTACCCAGGGCTGGGCCCAGACTGGGACGGCACAGTCCGCCTGAACTCCGGCGGCGACGCCCGGGCGGTGAAACTTTAGGATGGGGGGGCGGAACGCTTACCGTTCCGGTCCTTCTCCCGACGCCATTCATGCAGCCCACCGATCCGGATAAGTTCAGCGATGAGCTCTGGGATGCCATCGTCGCCTCCCAGACGGTCGCCCGTAATCTGCGTCAGCAGCAACTGGAGGTCGAGCACCTGACCCTGGCCCTGCTGGAGCAGGAACCGGGGACGGCGGTGACCCTGCTGACCCGGGCCGGAGTGGACCCGGAGCGCTTCCGGGGGCAGGTGGATGAATTCGCCCGTCGTCAGCCGCGGCTGGCCACCTCCAGTCAGCTGTACCTGGGTCGGAGCCTGGACCGGCTGCTGGACAAGGCCGAGGCGGCCCGCCAGCGCTGGCAGGACGACCTGATCGATGTCGAACACCTGCTGCTGGGCCTGATCGAGGACGAGCGGCTGGGACGGCGCGTCTGCGGGACGATCGCCCTCGACACCCCCCGGCTGGAGGACGCCATCCGCAGTCGCCGTCAGGGACCGGCCGCGGCAGCTGCCGCACCCGGCGGTCAACCGGCCCTGGCCGCCGCCGAGGGGGAAGCCCTGGAGGAGGCCGAGCCCGAGAGCGAGGACAATCGCTATCCGAGCCTGAACAAGTACGGCCGCGATCTCACCAGTCTGGCGGAGCAGGGCAAGCTCGACCCGGTGATCGGCCGGGACGGCGAAATCCGTCGGGTGATTCAGGTGCTGTCGCGGCGCAGCAAGAACAACCCGGTGCTGATCGGGGAGCCGGGGGTGGGCAAGACGGCGATCGCCGAGGGGCTGGCCCAGCGGATCATCAGCGGCGACGTGCCGGAATCCCTGAAGGAGCGGCGGCTGATCACCCTCGACATGGGGGCGCTGGTGGCCGGGGCCAAGTACCGGGGCGAGTTCGAGGAGCGGCTGCGCTCGGTCCTGCGCGAGGTGATTCACGCCGACGGTCAGGTGGTGCTGTTCATCGACGAACTGCACACCGTGGTCGGGGCCGGAGCCGGGCAGCAGAGTTCCACCGACGCCGCCAACCTGCTCAAGCCGATGCTGGCCCGCGGCGAACTGCGCTGCATCGGCGCCACC
>CAYZUY010000230.1:0-2921 GCA_964481495.1 uncultured bacterium | reverse complement strand
AGAAGGTCTGGTTAGGAATCACCAGCTCGGCGTTGTCGCGATCGCGCCAGAGGGTGGTGGCCCGCATGCCCAGGTTACGCACCTGACAGGCCTCGCCATCGAGTTCGATCACGTCTCCCGGTTTGACAGCACCCTCGAACAGTAGCCACAGGCCGCTGACGAAATTGCTGAGAATCTCCTTGAGACCGAAGCCGAGGCCGACCGAAAGACCGCCGGTGATTGCCGCCAGCACCGTCGGGCTGACGCCGATGGCACTGATCACAAACACCAGCCCCAGCGGCGTCAGCAGATAGCGCAGCACCAGCGAGACTGTCTGCCGGGCCTCACCCACCAGCTTGAACAGGTGAACGTAGCTCCAGCTGATCAGGTGGGCCAGGGGGGGAGCGATCGCAAAGACGAAGTAGCTGCCCACCAGGGCAGTGAGCAGTGAACCAACCGTCAGGGGGGTGCTGAACAGTTCCAGCAGGGGGGTCTCCACCAGCCGGGTCCAGTCGCCGAACTGCGCCCAGGTCACCGCCACCAGCACAGCCCAGAACAGAGGCTTGAGTACCTGACGATCGAACTTCTGCACCGCGCTGCGCGACCAGCGCAGGTAGGCTGCCGTGATCCCGAGTCGGCCCATCAGCCAGAAGCTCGCCACCCGACTGCTCCAGAAGACCAGACCGGCGATGTTCCCGGTCGATTCCAGCCCTCGCCAGAGCAGGCGCAGCACCACCACCAGCAGCAGCGCCGAGATCAGACTGAAGCCGCAGCGGGGCGGCAGCCGATGGTGCCAGCGCCGGGGCAGTGTCTGCCAGCGGCGAGGCATGTAGCGCCGGGCCGCTCGCAGCATCGGCGATCGCAGCCGGGCTGCAATCAGTCGGCAGCCCACCCAGCTGACCAGAATCAGCACCAGCTGCAGCTGCACCTGGGGGCGGGTGAACAGGCTCAGCCAGAGATCTCCCTGGTACTGCACCTCGGTCAGGAGCCGGTTCAGGTTCATGGCTTGGATTTCTGAGTGGGGGCCAGCAGATCGAGCAGGCGGGGGGCTACCCGGTGGGCGGGCAGTTCTCCGGCCATGACCTGCTCCAGAAGATGGGTGACCTCGGGCTCGACCCTCTGCAGGTCCTCATCCCGGGCCATGGGCAGCAGCACCGAGTTCCGGGACACCTGCTGCAGTGTGGTCAGTTCCGGGTCGGCCTTCAGGGGCAGACGGACATCGGTCTTGACCGGCATCAGGGACCGGTGGCGCAGCACCACCCGTCGCTCCTGCTCAGCATTGGTGGCGAACAGCGCAAAATCCAGAGCCAGCTGCCGCTGGTCATGGCTGGAATTACGCCCGAAGGCCCAGACGATCAGGTCTGCGGTGGGACGCCCGGGACCGGCCGGGCCAGCCGGCAGGGGGGCAATGCCCAGATTCTCACCCAGACTGCGCTGCAGACTCGGTAGCCAGAGTGTGGGACAGCTGATTAGGTCGTAGCGTCCTTCCTTGAGGCCGCTGTAGAGCAGATCCTGGAAGCTGGTCAGGGTGACGTTGGGACTCTGCTGTGCCCAGCCCAGCCAGCGACTCCAGCGATCCAGAACCGGGGCGGGGTAGGGGGGATGGGGACTGCGGCGGATGTCTGCCCCCAGAGCGCCGGTGATCCAGCTGAGCACCGCCAGGTCATTGCCCAGGCCGATGGTGCCCCCCTGTTCCCCGAGATCCCGCAGGTCCTCCAGGGTGCGCGGCGGTGATGGTACCTGCCGCCGGTCGAAGCACATCAGCATCAGGTTCAGGTAGGCAGGCAGTGCCTTCAGTTCCGAACCCTGGCGCAGAGCGGCGAGGGACTCGGGGGAGAAACTCCGCAGGCGCTCGGCCGGGGGCGGGGGCGGCGGTTGGACCATCCCCAGCTTCTCGAGGCGACCGAGGTGACTGGAGGATGTGAGAATCAGGTCCGGTCCCAGGCCGGAGCGGGTGAGTACGGTGGCTGCTGCTTCGAGTTCCTGCTCCCGGAGCAGTCGGTAGCTGATCCGGGCCCTGGGGTAGAGGCTGCGGAAGTCCGTGATGATCTGCTGCATGGTGGCGGCAGCCTTGGTGTGATCGCCCGTGTGGCCGAATCGGGAGAGGCTGACCATCACCAGAATCCGCCCCTCGGAGGCTCTCCCCGGCTCGGTGTGGTGATCGCTCTCCATGAGCAGGTCGCAGCTGCTCAGCCCCAGCAGCAGGGGAACAACCAGCAGGCAGCGGTGCAGGCGGGGCAGGATCATGGGCCAGGAACACCAGTGAGACCACCCTATCGGACGGACGGGTCGATCCGCTCCGGGTGGGCGATCGCCCAGGTGATCTGGCTGACCATACCCCGCAGCATCGCCAGCTCCTCGGCCCGCAGTTCCGCCCGCCCCGCCAGCCGTTTCAGCTTCTCCATCCGGGCCGCTGCCGTGTGGGGGTGCAGAAAGCCGATGCGTCGCAACAGCAGTTCCAGATCGTCAAAGTACTGGCGCTGCTGCTGCTGATCCGCCAGGGCGATCGCCTCGGGGCGCAGACCGGGCCGGGCCGCCGCCAGTTCATAGCAGCAGATTCCCACCGCCTGGGCCAGGTTCAGGGAGCTGTAGCGATCGCTGCTGGGAATGCGCAGCAACCGCTGCACCTGCTCGAGCTCCGTACGGTCCAGGCCCCGGTCCTCGCGCCCGAACACCAGCGCCGTCGGCCCGCTGACCCCCGCCAGCCAGGGCATCAGTTCCCGGGGCGTCTCCAGGGCCACCGGCAGGCTGTAGTCGGCACCGGTGGCGGCGGCAGTGCGCTGGCAGTCGGCGATCGCCTCCCCCAGACTGTCCACAATCCGGGCCTGCTCCAGCAAATTCACCGCATGCACCGCCATCTGGCGGGCCTCCGGACCCAGCGGGTCGCACTGGGGATTGACCAGCACCAGCTCGCTGAGGTCGAAGTTGGCCATCACCCGGGC
>CAYZUY010000229.1:776-2957 GCA_964481495.1 uncultured bacterium | reverse complement strand
GCGGCGACGCCCGTGACGAAGCCAACTCCTACATCGATTACCTGGTCAACGCCCTCAGCTAAGTCTCTGGCCGTAAACCATGACTGACCTGGAGGGAGCAGCATCTGTAACGCGCAGATCCGCCTGCTTCCTCCAGGTTTTTCTGTAGCACAAGCTTTCAGCTTCAGGAGTTGAGCATGACGAGTCTTGATTCTGCCCGTCGTCTCGGATTCTCTGCCTACAGCCAAGCTGCACCGCTGGAATGGCGTCCGAATGCATCCCAAGGGGATCTGGACGCCATTGTCCGTGCCGTCTATCGGCAGGTGCTCGGCAACGACCACGTGATGAATTCTGAGCGTCTCACCAGTGCCGAGTCCCTGCTTCGGGGTGGTGAGATTTCGGTGCGCGATTTCGTTCGTGCCGTGGCGCTCTCCGATCTTTATCGGAGTAAGTTCTTCCAGAACAACGCCCAGAACCGGTTCATCGAACTGAACTTCAAGCATCTGCTGGGTCGGGCTCCCTACGATCAGTCGGAAATCGCTGAGCATGGGGCCATCTACCACCAGCACGGTTACGAAGCCGAGATCAGTTCCTACATTGATTCGGACGAGTACACCGACAGCTTCGGTGACAATGTGGTGCCCTATTTCCGGGGCTTTGCCACCACCCGGGGTCAGAAGACCGTCGGCTTCAGCCGCATCTTCAAGCTCTACCGGGGTTATGCCACCAGCGATCGCTCCGCCAGCGGCAGCCAGCGCTCCCGTCTGGATCAGGAAGTGGCCCGCAACATGGCGTCTTCCGTGCTGATCGGCAGCACCGGTAACTCCCTCGTGGGAACCAGCGGCGGCAGCCGCGATCAGGTCTACCGGATTCAGGTGATGCAGGGTGCCAATGCCCGCACAACCACCCGCATCCGTCGCAGCCTGGTCGAGTATCTGGTCACCTACGAAGAACTCAACAACACCCTGCAGCGGATCAACGCCCAGGGTGGTCGGATCGTCGGCCTGACCAGCGCCTAGATCCACTGCACCAGCCCTCTCTCTTCTCGAGGTTTCGTGACCATGGCGATTACCGTCGCTTCCTCCAAGCTGGGGACCTCGGCGTTCAGCAGCGCCGCCCCGGTCGAACTGCGTCCCGACTGGAGTCGTGACCAGGCCCTGGCCGTGATCCATGCGGTCTACCGCCAGGTGCTCGGCAACGACTACATCATGAAGTCCGAGCGTCTGACCGGCCCCGAATCCCTGCTGATCAACGGCTCGATCACTGTCCGCGACTTCGTCCGGGCTGTGGCCAAGTCCGAGCTGTACAAGACCAAGTTCTTCTACAGCAACTTCCAGACCCGGGTGATCGAGCTCAACTTCAAGCACCTGCTCGGTCGGGCCCCCTACTCCGAAGCGGAAGTGGTCGAGCACCTCGATCGCTACGAGAACCACGGCTACGACGCCGACATCGATTCCTACATCGACTCGGCCGAGTACCTGGAGAACTTCGGCGAGAGCATCGTTCCCTACTACCGCGACATCGAGTATCACGTCGGTCAGCAGAGCGTCGGCCTGCCCCGTCTGTTCTCCCTCTATCGCGGTTATGCCACCAGCGATCGCACCTCCCTCGGTGGCAAGGCTTCCCGCCTGGCCTCCGATCTGGCATCCAACACCGTGTCTGCGGTGGTGGCTCCGGCGGTCGGCACCAACTACGTGGCGTCCACCAAGGGTGAAGCGCCCCAGCGCGCCCTGGGCGGTACCACCCCCTTCGGCGCCACTGTTACCCGGGTCTACCGGGTGGTCGTGGCTGCCGTCAGCAAGCCGGGCTATCCCAGCGTGCGCCGCAGCAACCGGACGCTGCTGGTTCCCTACGAGCAGCTGAATAATACCCTGACCCAGGTCAACCGCAGCGGCGGTCGCGTGGTCAGCGTTTCTCCCGCCAGCTAGGTTCGGGCCAGGGCGGAAGCGGTTGTCTGCTTCCGCCCTTCGTACATATATATGTGTCGCTCACGCCGACGGGCCTGCTGGCGGGTGAGGGCGATCGCGTTTCCTGCTCTGTCTTTCTGGAGTAACTGCCATCATGCTGGGTCAATCCGCTCTGGTGGGTGGACGGGCTGGCGAAGGGGCCAGCCGTGTCTTCATCTATGAGGTCGAAGGTCTGCATCAGAACGACCAGACCGCTCTGCAGCGTTATCAGGTCCGTCAGAGCGGCACGGTGCGC
>CAYZUY010000229.1:0-766 GCA_964481495.1 uncultured bacterium | reverse complement strand
GAGGAGATGCAGCGCCTCAACCGCATCGGTGCCCGCATCGTTGCCATCCACTCGGCTTCCGTCGACGACTAGTCGTCACGAGGCCCGGGGACGTCTGTGCTGTGGCCGTCCCCGGGTTTTCCGGTGGTTCAGGACTTGCCTGCCCGGGCCCGTCGGTACGCTGACGGGCCTTTTTTCTGCGCCAGGGCACTCCTGGACCGCTCCCGCAGCCTGTCTCTGTAATATTCCGTAACCTGCTCCTGCGGGGTGCTGTCTGCTTCCGGGGGAGTGCAAAACCCTTGCCCTGTCAGGCTTCTGCCGTCGCTGCCCTGGCCGCGATCACCCTGATGGGGATGCTTGATTAACCATTATTAAAAAAGTTTCGCCCCCTACGCCTTTCCTCTAAGAATGGTTAGTGGTTGACCGCCCTTCGCCGGATGTCGAGCGCGCACCGCGCACCGGATCCTGGGCTCGAGTGAGTTGACCTCGCGATGACAGTCGCGATTTAGTGTTGAAGACCGACCAACCAAGTCGAGATTAGGAGACTGGTCAATGTTTGACGCTTTCACCAAGGTGGTTGCCCAAGCCGACGCCCGCGGCGAATTCCTCGGCGATGCCCAACTGGCTGCTCTGAGCCAGCTGGTTGCTGACGGCAACAAGCGTATCGACACCGTGAACCGGATCACCGGTAACGCTTCTGCGATCGTTGCCAACGCTGCCCGCGCTCTGTTCGCTGAGCAGCCCTCCCTGATCGCCCCCGGCGGTAACGCTTACACCAACCGTCGCA
>CAYZUY010000228.1:501-3024 GCA_964481495.1 uncultured bacterium | reverse complement strand
CGACGGGGGGAGGAGGTCATCATCAAGCCTTGGGCTGACTGCATTCTAGGCGCTCATCCCCCCGCGTCTGGAAGGATTGCCGACCCACTCCGGGATCTACACTGACGCGGCCCAGACCCGTCACCGGTCCGACCAGACCCGAGCCAGCCGCCTGTTTTCCCGGACCCGACACCAGGGGACAGTTTCAACACCTGCTCAGGGCCTGGCCCCGCGGATCGGCCTAGCTTTGTGCACGGAGAATAAACACTATTCCGGGTATGACTAAATTGTAGGACGAAGCTGGTAGGCAGCGTCAGAAAGCTTGCCAGCCGGCCGGCTTGATCGGCCATGCTTAACGCCAGGTCCAGGTCTTGGAACAGAATTATCAGCGCGATGGCAACAGGGATCACGAGAGCGGGCTAAGGACCAACATGTCCTGTAGATCGAAGCCAACGTAGCACCCGGGATCCGAGGCCCCCCTGACAACCCGAAACTGCACAGCGGTGATCACGGACTGCAGGTACTGCTGAAGGCCAAGCAGCTCCCCATGCTCACCGACAGTGATAAAAGCCTCGAGATCGCTGGGAAGGTGCCAGAAGCCAGCATCCCAATCGTAGGCATAGCGAAGGTGGGTACAGGCCGATTCGGGCAGGCGATCGCCCTCAGTCAGAATCAGGCGACCGCAGGCTGGGCAGTGCAACCGGAAGGTCATAAACTCCGAGAAATCGATCGTGAGCAGGTTCACAGCACTGACACATTGACAGCAGCTGGCATTGTTCAGGAGCCAAGCCACCGAAGGGTGATTTTTCGTGCGAATCACGAAACTGAGTCAGCGGGGGATAGGGAAGAAGAGAACGAGTTCAGTCGTTCGCACGAAATTTGAAGGTAGACAGCAGCAGTCGGTGCTCAATGGTGTGGTTCGCCTC
This sequence comes from uncultured bacterium, assembly GCA_964481495.1. Taxonomy (GTDB): domain Bacteria; phylum Cyanobacteriota; class Cyanobacteriia; order Synechococcales; family Synechococcaceae; genus CAWUMD01. The sequence goes on along the minus strand of CAYZUY010000228.1, from coordinate 2,119 downwards.
TACGGAGGCCCCTGCCCCTGGAAAAGGAACGACTGTGAAACCCATGGCCCTGCTGATCAGTACTGTGTTCCTGGCTGGGTTACCGGCCCAGGCAGCAATCTCAACACCGACTGCAACCGGCACCGCCACCGACTTGGAATCCCCAACTCTGAGGGACGAGGCCGATCGCACTCTGGCCCTGGCACCTGTAATGGACGTCACCGCAGCAGCGGCAGACTCGGAGCCCCCGACAGAGGCCCTGCCGACCCGACAGCTCTGGGTGTCGGTCGGCTATGCAGAGCAGTGCAGAGATCATCCAGTCCAACGCCACGGGATGGCTCTACCAGAACGGTCCCAGCTCAACCAGCGTCACCCCTGCGGGCCAAGCCGGTCTGCACGTGCGAGTCGGCGAAAACTTCGTGATCGGCGGCGGCTACCACAGCATGCGCGGGCCCAATCTGCACCTCGGCTGGCAGTTCTGATGCTGCACTCCAGAATCCGTAATTTCACGGGAGCAACACTCGGGTCTTCATTGCAAGAATGAGAATCGCTGTCTTCACATCTGCGCTGATTCCAGCGCCTTCTGACCTTCCATTCGGTGAGTGCTCCTCATGAAGCGCGTCCTTGCTACCGGTCTGCTGACCCTGACTTCCTCCTGGCTACTGGTTCAGCTCTCACCCGCTCGGGCTGGCATCGACCCCGCGCTCTGCGCGAGTGCCCCCCTCCACTCCTCCTGTCAGGGATTCGTACCGGACACCGCGGAGCAGTTCAAGCAGGCATGCGTGGATTCAAAGGTCGGCCACCTGGTTGCGTTCTGCAAGGACATCCTTCCCGACCTGTCCAAAATTGAGGGCCGTGCTTACCTCTGCAGCATTGATGACCAGAACATCAGTCGCGACAGTCGCCTCTGTAAAGTCTATGGATCCAGCGGCAAGGAAATCACTTTTGCCGTCAGCTACTCGACCTTCAACCAGTACCGGGACGGCTCCGATGGGATCTCCCGGCGGCTGAGTATCGCCAAGGTGAAACGAGTCAGCTCCAGCTACGTCGGAATCGGCGACGGTGGTTCTGGCATTGCCGGGACAGCACTTGCGACCCTTGCCTGTGGCTTGATCTGCGGGATTCCGACTGCCATCGTCGCGGGCAGCAACTCCGAGAACCTCCAGCAGGTCTTCAGCCTTTACCTACCTGACGCCAGCAGACCGGCCATCAGCCTGGCTGCCCCCAAAAGCAGTGAGGGGGCTGATGCCCTGCGCGATCGCCTTGAGGCTGTCTATGGTCTGCGGGTCAAATCCCAGGAGCAGACAGAGGCGGACAACCAGCGTATCCAGGTCCTGAAACAGGAACTACCGGCCAATCAGAGAAAGCTGGCCGAGCTGAAATCGGAACAGGCTACGGCTCAGGAACTGGCTAAGGCCTGTCGGCCCACGATCGCCCTCAAGTGCATCCGCAACAGCAAACGTGTTGACGAGCTGGCCCGGCTGGTCCCGGAAACCGAGGAGCTGGTCAACAGCCAGACCCGGGAGCTGACAACCCTGGAAGGGTCATAAGCACACCGACCTTCTCCGCACCAACTCTGACAAGCCCGATGAGCACCCTGAAAACTCTCTGTCTCCTCAGTGCCCTACTCATCTGCGCC
>CAYZUY010000228.1:0-491 GCA_964481495.1 uncultured bacterium | reverse complement strand
ACCGGCGGAGGCAGCCCGGGGCGGGCGCATGAGCGGTGGCAGTTTCCGCAGCAGCCGGACCAGCTATCGGTCATCACCGAGCTACCGCAGCCGCACCACAACGACGACGACCACCTACCGGACGCCACCGGCACCGACCCGCACGGTCTACGTGCCGGTGCAGACACCTCCGCCCCGTTCCCGCTTGGGTGATGCCGTCCGAACCGGGGCCGCCGTTGCCGGCGGTGTGGTCGCCGGCAACATGATCAGCGATGCCATCCGCCGACCGGTTGTGCAGGCAGCTCCCAGCAGCACGATGAACGTCAACCCGACTCCAGCGGCACTGCCGGTTCCCACAACCGCAACACCCGCTGCCCCCCTGGCAACGGTGCAGACCGTCGACAACTGGTGGGGTGGATTCTGGTGGGGCGGCGGGCTGGCGCTGCTGCTCTCCTGGTTCCTTTTCCGGCGCCGCTGAGCAAAACGTGATCAGAAGTTCCGGACACTAGAGA
>CAYZUY010000227.1:0-3038 GCA_964481495.1 uncultured bacterium | reverse complement strand
GCAACAAGTCGGAGCTGGCGGTGGGCTACTGCACCCTCTACGGCGACATGAACGGTGGGCTGGCAGCGATCGCCGACCTGCCCAAGACCCGCGTCTTCAGTCTCTGCCGCTGGATCAACAGCCCGGCCGGGCAGGCCTGCCTGGACGAGTATTTCCCGGGCCGACCCACCCCCCGCATGCCCGAGGCAATTATCACCAAGCCCCCCAGCGCCGAGCTGCGCCCCGGCCAGCTGGACCAGGATTCTCTGCCGGACTACGCTGTGCTCGATGACATTCTCGAGCGGCGGATCAACGGCCACGAGGATGCCGAGACGATCATCGCCGCCGGGCACGACCATGCCGTGGTCGAGAAGGTGCTGCGGCTGGTGCGCATCGCCGAGTTCAAGCGCCGTCAGGCAGCCCCCGGCCTGAAGGTGACCGACCGGGCCTTCGGCAGCGGCTGGCGGATGCCGATCGCAGCCCGCTGGTAAGCTGCGGAAACATCCGTCTCCCCCACGTCATGGACCGCGATACCCTGGCCCGCTTCCAGATTCTGGTGCGGCGGCACCTGCCGGGCTGGACCCTATTCCCCAACGAGAATCCCGGCGAGGAACCGGGCTGCTGGTTCTGGGTCGTCTCCGGCCCCTATCCGCGCCTGCGGGACCCCAGCCTGCCCAGCCTCAGCTTCGGCCGTCTGAGCGCAGCGGGACGACGGTGTACGCTTCGCCGCTGGAGATCTCAACTGGGATCTGGCCACCGGCGTGGAGATCCTCGTGCAGGAGCTCTCGGCCCCGGAACCGGACAGCTTCTGACACCACGCTCAAGCAAGAAAAAGCCCCGGCACCTGCGGTACCGGGGCGGATGAGATGGATGGAAGGGCGGCGCCTAGCCTTCGACACCTTCGATCCGGTCTTCCACTTCCTGATAGAGCTGCTGTAGCCGCTCGATATTCTCGTCACTGGTCTCCCAGTAGCCGCGACCGGCCACTTCCAGCAGGGTGCCGACCATACGGCGGAAGCTGTGGGGGTTGAGGTCCATCAGACGCTTCTGCATTTCAGCATCGGCGATGAAGGTGCTGTTGACGTCCTCGTAGACCCAGTTATCCACAGCCCCAGCGGTGGCGGACCAGCCGGAGGTGTAGTTCAGCCGCTTGGCGATTTCCCGGACGCCCTCGTAACCGCTATTGAGCATCCCCTCGTACCACTTGGGGTTGAGCAGCTTGGTGCGGGAATCCAGACGCACGGTCTCGTTCAGGGTCCGCACCTGGGCATTAGCGGTGGTGGTGTCGGCGATGAAGGAGGCCGGCTGCTTGCCGTCCGCCCGCAGGCTGGCCACCAGCTTGGTCGGATCGCTGTCGAAGTAGTGGCTGACGTCGGTGAGGGAGATTTCCGAGGAATCGAGATTCTGGAAGGTAACGTCGGCGGTGGCCAGGGTTTCCTTGAACAGGTCCTGGTTCTGGGACATCATCCCCGGGTTGTCGCTGTCGAAGGCGAAGGACTTGCGCTCCAGATACATGTTCTGGAGTTCGCTCTCCTCTTCCCAGCTGCTGTTCTCAATCGCCAGGTTGACGTTGGAGCTGTAGCTGCCGGAGGCGTTGGAGAACACCCGGCTGGCGGCCTGCCGCAGGTTGATGCCCAGCTTGGCGGCCTGCTCCTGGGAGTGCTTGCGCACGAAGTTCATTTCAGCGGGCTCATCGGCCTCGGCGGCCATCTTCACCGCCTGGTCGATCAGCGCCATCTGGTTGATGAACAGGTCACGGAAGACGCCGGAGCAGTTGACGACCACGTCGATGCGGGGACGACCCAGTTCCTCGAGGGGAATCAGTTCCAGCTTGTTGACCCGGCCAAGGCTATCCGGTTTGGGCTTGACGCCGACGAACCAGAGAATCTGGGCCAGGGACTCGCCGTAGGTCTTGATGTTGTCGGTGCCCCAGAGGACGCAGGCGATCGTCTCGGGGTAGGCACCGTTGTTCTCCTGACGCTGGCGATCGATCAGCCGATCGACCACCACCTTGGCGGACTGCACCGCCGCGGCCGTAGGAATCGACTGGGGATCGAGGGCGTGGATGTTGCGGCCCGAGGGCAGGACGTTGGGATTGCGGATCGGGTCACCGCCGGGGGCTGGGGTAACGTACTCCCCGTCCAGCGCCTTGATCAGGTTCTGCATCTCGAGATCGGCACAGACCTGCTCGAGGCAGAACTGCAGGTAGTCGAAGAGGATCTTCAGTTGGCCGACATCCACCTGATAACCCTGGGCCTCGAGAGCCTTCTGGTAGGCGGGCTTGAGCTGGATGCCGAAGAAGGCCAGCAGCTTCTCGATCCAGGCGAAGCGCTTCACCAGCGAGACGCGACCGTCGTTACCGGTCACTTCGCGCACCATGGCGCCGACGGCGGCCCGGGTGGCTTCGGTGATCTGCTGACCGAGGGCGACATCCTCAAGCACGCCCAGGTCGCTGCCCCGGAAGATGCTTTCCATGTCGCGACCGAGGCTACGGGCAATCAGGGTCGGCAGACCGATGATCCCTTCCTCCTCACGGTCCAGGCTGGCGATGTTCACCAGGGTGGCGATCGCCTCCTCCGCGGTCGGCGGCTTGCCGATCACGTGCAGACCGCAGGGCAGCAGGCGGCTTTCGATCTCCATCAGCTGGCGGTAGACGTTACCCACCAGGCGATCGCGCTCCTCCAGGCTGAGGTCGACGGCCGCCTGCTCGGGCAGTTCCACATCCTTGTCGAGGTTCACCTGACGGCAGGTCTCGACGATGGTGTCGACGATGGCCGGGCCGCGACCGCCCTCGCGCAGGGTCTGGTAGCTGCCCACCAGTTCACCCAGTTCCTTCAGCCCCTTGTAGAGACCAGCGTTCTCGGCGGGCGGGGTGAGGTAGCTGATGGTCTCCGCATAGCCCCGACGCTTGGCGATAGTCGCTTCAGAGGGGTTGTTGGCGGCGTAGTAGTAGAGGTTGGGGATGGTGCCGATCAGGTTATCGGGGTAGCAGGTGCCGCTCATCCCCATCTGCTTGCCGGGCATGAACTCCAGGGAGCCGTGGGTGCCGAAGTGCAGCA
>CAYZUY010000226.1:1076-3065 GCA_964481495.1 uncultured bacterium | reverse complement strand
GGCTATTCACCGGCCGGTGCGGCTGTGGCGGGCCCAACCCGGCCCCGGTAGTGATCTGAGCGTGTCTCTGGCCCCGGATCGCCTGGGTTGGCTGCAGGTGATCAGCGGGCAGGTGAGTGTCACCTATGCCGAGAGGGTTGAGGGTTCGTCCCATCTGGGGATGGGGGATGGCCTCGGTTTCACCGCCGGGCAGGTGACCCGACTGCAGGCGACGGCTGAGGGGGCCGATCTGCTGCTGTTCGAACTGAGTTGAGCGACTGTCGTCTCTCAGGGAACGCCCGGGGGATAGTATGCATTCTCAGGCCCGACCCCGGGTAGGCCTCTGTTACAGGGGATCGCCGAGATTGCGTAGCAGGCGGGTATCTGTCTCCAGGGACTGGGGGTCGCCCAGTACGATGCGGGCGAAATCCGGATGGCGGGGATTGATCAGGTAGTTGCGCTCTGCTGGTACCACCGCACTGGGCACGCTCAGCACGGCGGTCTGCCCACCCTGAAGCCATGCCAGCCCCAGGGACTGGAGGACATCGCGCGCGCCGATGGTGCGCCAGTGATCGGGCAACTGATCGATATCGATGCGCATCTCAGGCAGGTCGGGGGGCAGGTGCGCGGGGATCAGCACGTAACGCGCCCGCAGGGGATCGTCCTGCACCATCAGTTCGAGCAGGGCCAGAGCTCGGGATTCGGCGGTGTAGACCAGCTCCCACCCCTTCGGATTCCAGCGGCCTCCGTACAGCCGGGCACCTTCACCGCTGAAGGCGGTCCGGGCAAAGCGGGCGGTGGTGATGCGCCAGACGGTGCGCATCAGGCAAAGATCCCGTGCTCAATCCGTCCCAGGGTATCGAGCACACTTTCGGCGCCGATGTCGGTGTCCAGCAGTGACAGCGGGGTGATTCCACCGAGCGAGGCATTCGGGCTCTGCAGCCAGTTCAGGGCGCTGTCGGTATCCTCGAAGACGGTTCCGGCTCGCTCGACCAGGCGAGCAAGGCGGATGAACTTGGCCGATTCCTCGGGCGACAGCACACCTTCACGCTTGCGCCGGGCCAGCGTGCGTTCGGGAATGGCCAGGGCGCGTGCCAGTTCGCTCTGGGTGATGCGTGTGAGGCGGACCACTGCATCTACGGACGCTGAGGGCAGACCCTGGCGAATCAGGGCAATCCAGTCCGTCGTGACCCGGGGCCGAGCATGCAGCACGCTCTCGCCGCCGAGCAGATGCACGGCCGAACCCAACGCGGGCGGCAGGCTGGCAGTGGCCATGATGTCTTATCCAACAGCTGAAGCCATTTGGCATTGATGCTAGTCAAAAATGGCGCCAACGCCCATCCCCGATACATCTACTCCCGGTTTGGTCCGCATTCTTCAGGCCGTCGGCAATCCTGGGAGCTCACTGTGTCACCCTGCCGTGGTGGGTTGTTGTTTGCGTGGTCGTCCGCCCTTCCTGCCGTTCTCGCGGGACGCGGCTGCCTTGGCGGGTGAGGTCCTGCTTCCATTAATGCGGGCTACTTCCCGCTGCATCCAGGCTCTGGAGCCGAACGACCCCTCGATCAGGTGAGGGATGTAGATGTCCCAGTCCTCTTCCTCCCAGCGAAGGCCATCGCCGGGTTGCACAAGCTGCATCTTCCGGCGCTGCTCGGGTGTCATGGCCGCAACACCCTGGATCAGGTAAACCGGGAAGCGGAACTCACAGCCGTTGGCATAGCGGACGTAAATCACGTCCTCACCATCCTGCCCGGATTCGATGCGGGCTTCGACGGCGTAGTGACCCCGATCCGTGATCTCCTGACCCTCACGGGTAGCTTTCTCAAACATCTTCTGGAAAGTCGTCTCGTCCATGAATCGCCTCCCAACGCTCCAAGAGAAATTCCCGGTTCTTTTCCACCAAGGCAAGGATTCTGCGGACCTCCTGGACCGAGAAACCAATGTTGTTGCTGGCATCCAGCCTCTCAGCCCAGATTGCGATCCTGATCGAGCAGCCAGCTTTACGGACATGGA
>CAYZUY010000226.1:0-1066 GCA_964481495.1 uncultured bacterium | reverse complement strand
TGTCTCTGCGATTCTCTGGTGCTTCTTGTACTGGAGAGACGAGGTTACGAAGGTACTTCTGACTGGTGCGATCGCCCAGCCCTGCGGCTGCGAGTACCCCTATTGGCCCCATGAAGAGTCCGGCCAGGAACCAGCTCTCTCCGTGACCCTTGGATTCGGCAACCAGCAGTGCCAGAAAACCGCTGCCCACAGCACTGGCAATCAGCACAAGAATGATCAAGCCTTCCACTTACACCGACCTGAAAGCACCATCGGCAGTCTGCCCGTGCGCCTGACCCGGAATTGCGCCGCTGAGTTGCCTTCAGATAGCCTTCCGATTTGATGCTCAGGGTGTCGGCAGCATCGTGAATTGGCCGCTGCGACCGTCGGGGTTCATGCGTACGCGGGCGACGTAGAACTGCTGCTGCACCACCTCGCCCTCGGGGGTGAAGCGGATTTCACCCACCGGGGTTTCGTAGGTGCCCGCCAGAATCTCCCGGTTCAGCTCCTGACGCAGCTGGGTGAGGCTGAGCTTGGCCAGGGGGGTGCGTTGGTTCAGGCGCTGCAGCGATTCGGTGATCACCTGGAAGGCGGCGAAGGCCTGGGCACTGAGCTGGGGCGGTTCCTGGCCGGGGTGGCGCTGCCGGTAGCCCCGGCGGAACTCGCGGTTGATCGGGGTATCGAGCACCGGACTGTAGGCCTGGGCGATGGTCAGGCCATCGCAGTCGCGCTGGCAGACCGGAAAGATATTGGGCGTGTTGAGGCCATTCCCGGCCACAATCGGGCCGCGATAGCCGAGCTGGCGCAACTGGCGCACCAGATTGCCCCCGTCCACCGCCAGGGCCGAGATGATCACCAGATCCGGGCGGGCATTGAGGGCGGCACTCACTTGGGTCTGGAAGTCGGTGTCGGTGGTCTGGGTGCGCTGCACCGTCACCAGATCGAGGCCGCGATCGCGCACCGTCTTCTGGAACACCTCCGTTTCGGAGCGGGCGGTGGCGTCGTTCTGGGCGTAGAAGACCGCTACCCGGCGGATGCCCGGGTTCTCCCGCAGGATGGCAGCAACGGAATTGGGTGCCAGGGTGGT
>CAYZUY010000225.1:0-3065 GCA_964481495.1 uncultured bacterium | reverse complement strand
CCGGCGACGCCACCCGAGCAGCCCTGAGAGACTTTCTCGCCCTGCTTGAAGAATACGGAGACTGACCATGCAGATCACCCCCCAGGCCATCCCCGAGGTGCTGCTGCTCGAACCCCAGATGTTCGGCGACGAGCGTGGCTTCTTCGTCGAAACCAGCCGCCAGTCGGAGCTCGACCAGGCTGGCATTCCCCCCCTGGTGCAGCAGAACCAGTCCCGCTCCCGCCGAGGGGTGCTGCGGGGGCTCCACTACCAGCTGGTGCAGCCCCAGGGCAAACTGGTGCGCTGTGCCCGTGGTCGGGTGTTCGATGTGGCGGTCGATGTCCGCCGTGGTTCCCCCAGCTTCGGTCAGTGGGTCGGCGTGATTCTCGATGACATCGACCACCGTCAGCTCTGGGTGCCCCCCGGTTTTGCCCACGGTTTCCTCGTCCTCTCCGAGGTGGCCGACTTCTGCTATCAGTGCAGCGATTACTACCATCCGGCCTCCGAGCAGGGCATCCGCTGGGACGACCCGGATCTGGGCATTGCCTGGCCCACGCTGGAAGCCGAGCTGCAGCTCTCGGCCAAGGACCGGGCCAATCCCCGTCTGGCGGAGCAGACCCCGGAGCGGCTGCCGACGTGGTCGCCCCCGGTAGCGGGGATGCACTAGGATCCGGGCATGGATACCGATCTGCTCAAGCCCGATGACAGCCTTTCTGGCCCTGCTGACCCGGGCGCTGATTACGGTTCTGTTCGCCCTGACAGCGTTGCTGAGGTTCTACGGCGATGACGGATTCCACCTCCCCTACCCCCCCAGCACCCTCGTTGACCTCAGCTTCTGGGTCTTCTGCACCGCGACCCTTCTGGTGGTGGCTAATCTCGGCCTTGAGTGGAACCTTGGAAATCGAAGCCGATATCGAGCGGATCGAGAGCAGGCGGCTGCAGATCGAGAGCGAGATCGCGCGGATCAGGAACGAAACCGAGCAGCTGAGGAACGAAACCGAGCAGCTGAGGAACGGGAACGCGCAGATCGAGAGCGAGACCGCTCAGATCAGGAACGAAACCGAGCGGCTGCGCGAGCTCAACTCCAGAATCGATTCCTTGTTCTCCAAATACGGCATCAGCTCGACCCCGGCGACGCCACCCGAGCAGCCCTGAGAGACTTCCTCGCCCTGCTGGAGGAGTACGGTGACTAGCCCGACGACCCCCTACGATCGCGACCTCTACAGCTGGGCGGCCGAGCAGGCAGAACTGCTGCGGCTGCGTCGCTTCGACCAGGTGGACTGGCCCAATGTAATTGAGGAGATCGCTGACTTGGGTAAAAGCGAGTACCGCTCCCTGGCGGCGGCCCTTGAACAGCTGACCCTGCATCTGCTCAAGTGGCAGTTCCAGCCCGAGCGTCGCTCCCGCCGTTGGACCCTGACCATCGATGAACAGCGGACCCAGGTCGAGAAGATCCTGGAGGACAGTCCGGGCCTGAAGCATCGCTTGGAAGAATCTCTGGCGCGGGGCTACAAGTACGGGCGTCGGGGTGCGGCTCGTGAAACCGGCCTGGATCTGCGGACCTTCCCGGAATTCTGCCCTTACGCCTGGGTCGATCTGATGGACCCCGACTTTCTGCCGGGGTAGGCAGCCCGTCCAGTCTACTGGGTGGGGCCAGGCACTCTGGCTCCAGGTCGCCCCTCTGGCACAGCGGCCTGGTAGGGTGAGCGGCCGGTGGGGTAGAGTCGCCCTGGCCCCACTCCTGCTCGTCTATGCCTGCCTCGGGCGGTCTGCTGCGCCGCAATGCCGGTTTCATCCCCACCCTGCTGCTCACGCTCGATAGCCTCACCCTGGTGATCACCGCCGTCCTGGCCTTCGGGTTGCGGGGCTGGCTGCTGCCCTTCGAGCCGTCCGGGAACTACAGCCTGCTGGTGCTGCTGGGGGTGGCGACGGCGGGCATCCTCTTTTCCCGCTTCGGTCTCTACGACAGCTGGCGGGGCCGCTCCCTCGGGCGTCTGCTCGGGCGTCTGCTCGGGGCCTGGATCCTGCTTGGGCTGTCCCTGACGGCTGCCCTGTTCCTGGCCCAACTGGGCAATGCCTACTCCCGGGTCTGGTTTGCCCTCTGGATGGGGCTGACCCTGGTCGGCACCCTGACCACCCGCCTGGGGATGTACCAGCTGCTGCGACACTGGCGCAGCCGGGGCGGCAATCGCAAGCGTCTGCTGCTGGTGGGGGCGGGGGACCTGGGTCGGGATCTGGCGGCCCGTATCCGCCGCGCCTCCTGGAGCGGCTGGGAGGTGGTGGGCTTTCTGGACGATGCGCCGGATCTGCAGGGACGCCGCGTCGCAGGCGTGCCGGTGGAACCGATCGAGCGGGTGGCCGACCTGCTGGAGGAGCGCGATGTCGAGGAGGTCTGGATTGCCCTGCCCCTGCGGGCCCAGGAGCGGGTCGAGGCGGTTCTGCACCTGCTGCGCCACAGCACAGTGAACATCCGCTACCTGCCCGATATCTTCGCCTTCCGGCTGATTAACCACGGCTTCACCGAGGTGCTGGGGTTACCCCTGATTGATCTCAGCGCCAGCCCGATGCAGGGCCTGAACCGCTGGCTGAAGGCGATCGAGGACCGGCTGCTGGCAGCCCTGATTCTGCTGCTGATCAGTCCCCTGCTGCTGGCGATTGCCCTGGCGGTGCGACTGACCTCGCCGGGGCCGATCTTCTACCGCCAGGAACGGATCGGTTGGAACGGTCGCCCCTTCGCCATGCTCAAATTCCGCACCATGCCGGTGGACAGCGAACGCACCGGGGTGCAGTGGGGCCAGTCCTACGCCAAGCCGATGACTCCAATCGGAGCGTTCCTGCGCCGCACCAGTCTGGACGAACTGCCCCAGTTCCTCAACGTGCTGCGGGGCGAGATGAGCATCGTCGGCCCCCGGCCGGAGCGACCGATGTTCGTCGAGCAGTTCAAGGATGAAGTGCCCGACTACATGAAGAAGCATCTGGTCAAGGCTGGGATCACCGGCTGGGCCCAGGTGAATGGCCTGCGCGGTGACACGGATCTGGCCCGTCGCATCGAGTACGACCTCTACTACATCGAGCACTGGTCCCTG
>CAYZUY010000224.1:0-3095 GCA_964481495.1 uncultured bacterium | reverse complement strand
CTACGGCTACGTTGGCAAGACCCCGGGAGTGATCGCTCTCTACCGCGGTCGGGACGAGATCAAGCGGGTGCCCGAGGATCAGGGCGTAGCCGAACTGATCGAGCTGATCAAAGCGGACGGTCGTTGGGTCGATCCCTAGGCCCTGCCGACCGGATCGGAAGGTGGGCCAAACATCCGCACGGTCGCTGAAAGACGCGTGCTAGATTTGGCTCACTCTTCCACCTGGAACCTTCGGAAATCATGGTTATTTCTCCCAAGAAGCTGGCAGCCGGAACGGCGACAGCGGCTCTGGCAGCAGTCACCGTTCTGGGAGTCAGTCTCCAGTGGTCGAGGAGTGAAGCCTTCTTTCAGGACAGTCCCAAGGAAATCGTCGACGAGGTCTGGCAGATTGTCGATCGGGACTATGTCGACAGTGTCGGTAAGTTCAGCCCCGACAGCTGGCGCAAGCTGCGAAACGAGTATCTGAGCAAGGACTACAAGGACAAGAAGGAGGCCTATGCCTCCATCCGGGAGATGCTCAAGACCCTGGGCGATCCCTACACCCGGTTCATGGACCCGGATCAGTTCAAGGACATGCAGATCGACACCTCCGGTGAACTGACCGGGGTGGGGATTCAACTCAGTCAGGATCCCGAGACGAAGCAGCTGATCGTGGTCTCGCCGATTGAGGGGTCTCCGGCGGCGGCGGCGGGTATCCGCTCCCGGGACGTGATTCTCAAGATTGACAGCCGCTCGACCCAGGGCATGGATTCCGACGCAGCGGTGAAGCTGATCCGCGGACCGGTCGGTACCAAGGTCACCCTGACGATCAAGCGCGGTAATGAGGAACTGAATATCCCGCTCACCCGCGAGAAGATTGAGCTGCACGCCGTCTCCTTCCGCAAGCAGAACAGTGCCTCCGGGCCGGTGGGCTACATCCGCCTGCGCCAGTTCAACGCCAATGCCGCCAGCGAGATGCGCCAGGCGATTCTCAACCTGGAGAAGGATAACGTCAACGGCTATGTGATGGATCTGCGCTCCAATCCCGGCGGTCTGCTGTTCGGGGCGATCGACATCGCCCGCATGTGGATGCCCAAGGGTGTGATTGTCTCCACCAAGGATCGCTCCGGGGTGTCGGAGCAGGCTTCGGCGAACAACCGGGCGATTACCAGCAAGCCCCTGGTGATCCTGGTGGATGGCGGCTCGGCCAGCGCCAGCGAGATTCTCTCGGGAGCACTGCAGGATAACCACCGGGCCATCCTGGTGGGGACCAAGACCTTCGGTAAGGGGCTGGTGCAGTCGGTGCGCCCCCTGGGTGATGGCTCCGGTATGGCGGTGACCATTGCCCGCTACCTCACTCCCAGCGGACGCGATATCCACAAGCACGGCATCGAGCCGGATGTGGAGGCGAAGCTGAACGACAAGCAGCGGGAGGAACTGGCCAAGAGCCAGGATGACATCGGGACCAGCAGCGATCCCCAGTATCAGGTGGCGGTGCAGGCCCTGGATAAGGCGATCGCCAGCGCCCGCCGTTAGGGCCCTGTTCAGACAGCGAAGGGGGTGACCGGGGAATATCCGGTCACCCCCTTCATTTCGAGGTCCTGCAGGTTCAGATTCCGAGCAGTCGGGCCGTGCAGGTGAGGATGGCCTGGCTGGTGAACTGCCGCTGGATTGAAGTGTCCTTTTCGAAGCGGTTGAAATAGTCGGGCCCTTTGCTCACCAGTTCGCTGAGCATGCAGCCGCACACGGGCCGGGACATGTCGGCATTCACCCCCCGCTCACTGGCTTTGTCTTGGCAGGTCGAAATGAAGGCGGTCTGCTTGGCGGGGGGGATGCTTCTGCTACGGCTGTCGGGCAGGGAGGCTGCCAGGGCGACGGAGGGCAGCAGCGAAACCAGCAGGGTCAGTGACAGGAAAGAACGTTTCACCGGAATCTTGCGGAGTCAACACCAAACGGGCCGTTCTGCCGGGCAGACTTGAGGCCGAGTCAAAGCTTCCCATATTCCTGTCGTTTATTGATGTCATCCCGGACCGGTGCGATCGCGGCAGGCCATCCCCGTACAGTGGCGGCGGGCATGGATATCCTGCGCCAGGGCGGCAATGCCTTCGATGCGGCGATCGCTGCGCTGGCGGCGGCTTTCACGGCGGAGCCCCTGCTCACCTCTCCCGGTGGTGGCGGCTTCCTGCTGGCGGCGCCGGTCGGGGGCGAACCCCGGCTCTACGACTTCTTCGCTCAGACGCCACTGGCAGGCCCCGATCCGACGGCCGAGTTCTATCCCGTGGGGGTGGACTTCGGACCCACCACCCAGGAGTTCCACATCGGTCGGGGAGCGATCGCGGTGCCTGGGGTGCTGCGCGGGCTGGTGCAGGCCCAGCAGGACCTTGGCAGCCTGCCCCTAGCGGCGGTTCTGGGCCCGGCGATTGCCCTGGCCCGGGAGGGACTGGTGGTGGATCCCTTTCAGGAGGTCTGTTTCGATCTGCTGGCTCCCATCTGTCTGGCATCGGAGAGTGCCCGGACGCTCTATGCGCCGACCGGTCGGCTGCCCCGGCAGGGTGAGTGCTGGGCCAATCCCGATCTGGCGGAGCGGCTGACGCAGTTGGGGCAGGAGCCCGAGACGACGTTGCGGGCCTTCGACCGGGAACTGGCGGCCCTGGGCGGGCTGGTGACAGCGGCGGACTGCGAGGCCTACCGGGTGGAGGTGCGAACACCCCTGCGGCTGCCGTTGGGGGACTGGGAACTGCTCACCAATCCGCTCCCCAGCAGCGGCGGGGTGCTGATCGGTCGCAGTCTGCAGATGCTGATGGCGCCGGGAGCCGGGATGGCGGATCTGGTGCGGGCCTTTGCCCATGCGGAATCACTGCGCCGACACTGGCTGGAGGCTGGGGACCCGTCCTGTGCCTGCCAGGAGAACCTGCTGCCGCCCTCGTTCTGGGGCAGTACCACCCACCTGAGCGTGGTCGATGGCCAGGGCAATGCAGCGGCGCTGACCTCCTCCACCGGTGAGGGCTGTGGCTGGGTACTGCCGGGCTGGGGGGGGATGCTCAACAACATGCTTGGGGAGGCGGACCTCAACCCCCGGGGCTTTCATCGCTGGGCGGCTGGGGTGCGGCTGTCCT
>CAYZUY010000223.1:0-3112 GCA_964481495.1 uncultured bacterium | reverse complement strand
CACCCGGAACTGACCCGGATCAGCGCCGTCGATTTTCTGCCCCTGCCCGAGCGGCTGCAGCGACTGGGCCAGCACTGCAGCGGGGACGAGGGCACCGCCTGGATCGCCGAACGGCTCTGGGAGCTGAGCCAGCGCCACACCCTGACGGCCCCGCCCAGCGAGGAATCGGCGGCGGTACAGGAGCAGGCCGCCCGGGTGGCCATGGTCGAGGAGCAGCTGCGGGAGCACCCCGCCCACCGCTGGCAGAACCGCAAGCAGCTGAAGAAACGCCGTCAGCGCATCGAGGGCATCGAAGATGAGATCCGCGAGCGGGAGGAGCGGCTGGCCGACCTCTACCAGCGCCACTGGCAGGAGTTCCTGCGGCTGATGGAGATTCTCGGGGTGTTCGCCTGTCTGCGGGACCTCAAACCGACGGAGATGGGCGAGAACGTCGCCGCCCTGCGGGGGGACAACGAGCTCTGGCTGGGGCTGGCTCTGATGTCCGGCGAGATGGACGACCTTGAGCCTGCTCAGTTTGCGGCCGTGGCCATGGCCCTGGCGACGGAGGTCTCCCGTCCCGATCTCTGGAGCGACTACCGCCCGACCGCTGGCACCGAAGAGGCCCTGGAAGGGCTGCGGGGGCTACGCAAGCATCTGCTCAAGGAGCAGTACAAACGCGGCCTGATGATTCCGGTCTGGCACGAACCGGAACTGACCGGACTGGTGGAGGCCTGGGCCGCTGGGGAGACCTGGACCGACCTCTGCAGCCGCACCAGCCTGGACGACGGGGATATCGTGCGGGTGCTGCGACGGACTGTGGATTTGCTGGCCCAGGTACCCCACATGCCCTTCATCAGCGGGGACGTGAAGCGCACCGCCATCGGCGCCCTGGCCGCGATCAACCGCTTCCCGGTGAAGGAGCTGGAGGACAGTCTGGTGGAGGAACTGGACGAAATGGATCCCCAGCAGGAGCATCTGATGGAGGACGAGGTGGCAGAACAGCCCTGAACGCCGGGCTGCCCCTAGGATGTTAGGGTCGCTGCCCCCCGACTCCGTGAGCCGTCGTCAGAGTGTGGTCGCCCTGGTGCGCCAGTCCCAGCCGTTTCTGCTGCTGCCGTTTGTGGTCCTGAACGCCTGGTGCCTCTGGGTGGTGGTGGATACCCTGCGCACACCCCTGTCGATCTTCCTGGCGGCGGCGATTCTCTCCTTCATCCTTGACTTCCCGGTGCGCCTGCTGGAGCGCTGGCGCCTGCCCCGGGCCCTGGCGATCGCCCTGGTGATCGTCACCATCCTCGGCCTGTTGCTGCTGGCCGGGCTGACCCTGGTGCCCCTGGTGATCCATCAGGTGGAGATGCTGGGGCAGCTGCTGCCCGGCTGGATCAGCTCCGGGGTTCAGAAACTGCTGGAACTGCGTCAGAATCCCCTGCTGCAGCGGCTGCCGGTGGATGTGGATCAGCTGCTCACCAATCTGGGCAACGGGCTCTCGGCCCAGCTGCAGCTGCTCTCGACCCGGGTGCTGGATCTGCTGGTCACCACCGCCAACGGCATCTTCCAGACCCTGCTGACGCTGATCTTCACCTTCTATCTGCTGCTCCAGGGCGAAAGCTTCTGGGACAGTATCTTCCGCTGGCTGCCGCGCCGCCGCCGGGAGCGGGTGCGTCAGGCGTTCAGCCTCAGCTTCCGCAACTACCTCACCAGTCAGATCACCCTGGCCAGCCTGATCGGCAGCGGCGTCACCCTGACCCTGCTGCTGCTGGGGGTCGAGTTCTGGCTGCTGTTCGGCCTGGGGGTGGGGCTGCTGGCACTGCTGCCCTTCGGTGGCCCGATCGGCATCGCGATCATCAGCGCCATCCTCGGGCTCTCCAATGGCTGGGAGGGCCTACGGACGCTGGTCGCCTGTCTGCTGGTGGATCAGGCGATCGAGAACGTGCTGGCACCGCGGCTGTTCGGACAGCTGACGGGCGTCCATCCGGTCTGGATTCTGCTCTCGATCCTGCTCGGGGCGCAGCTGGGCGGGGTGCTGGGGGTGGTGCTGGCGGTACCCACCGCCGGGTTCATTCGTCTGATGCTGCAGGAGACCCCGGCTCCGGTACCCGTGCGGGAGGTCGCACCGTGATCCCCCTCGCTACCCCTGTCGGTCTGCCCTTGCAGCTGGGCGCCGCCACACTCTGGCTGGGGCTGGTGGCAACCTGTGCCTACACTGCCAGCCGCCGCCCCGACATCAGTAACGAAACCGTCCGCAAAATCGTCCACATCGGCACCGGCAACGTCATCCTGCTGGCCTGGTGGCTGGGGATTCCTGCCTGGGTGGGGCTGGGGGCCTCGGCTCTATTCGTGGGCGTTACCCTCACCTCCTACCTGCTGCCGGTAATCCCGGGGATCGACAGCATCGGTCGCCGCAGCTACGGCACCCTGTTCTACGCCCTCAGCATCGGCGTGCTGATGGCCCTGTTCTGGCCGCAGCAGCCCCAGTTCGCCGCTCTCGGCATCCTGACGATGACCTGGGGGGATGGGCTGGCGGCGCTGGTGGGTATCCGCTACGGGCAGCGGCGCTTCGCGATCGCCGGGGGTACCAAGAGCCTGGAGGGAAGCCTGACGATGCTGCTGGTCAGCTTCGCGGTCTGCCTGGGACTGGCCAGTGCGGTCTACGGCGTCAGTCTGGGACTGCTGCCCCTCAGTCTGGCGATCGCCCTGCTGGCCACCATCCTCGAAACCCTGTCCTGGTACGGCATCGACAACCTGACCGTGCCCCTGGGCACCGCCCTGGCTGCCGCCTGGCTGCTCGGTTAGACCGGGCAGGCCACCCGCACCGCCGAAGCCAGATCCCGTAGCATCGCCTCGGTGGTCTCGAAGTCGACGCAGGCATCGGTGACGCTCTGTCCGTAGGTGAGCTGGCCGAGGTCAGCCGGAATGGACTGGTTACCCGCCACCAGATGGCTCTCGATCATCACCCCCAGCAGGTGGGGAGTGCGGGCCGCCTGCTCGGCCACCGTGCGCAGGACATCCACCTGACGGCGGTAGTCCTTGTTGGAGTTGCCGTGACTGCAGTCGATCATCACCCGGCTGTTGAGGCCCATGGCCTCCAGCTTGGCCGCCGCCGCCTCGACGTGCTCGATGGCGTAGTTGGGGCCCT
>CAYZUY010000222.1:0-3130 GCA_964481495.1 uncultured bacterium | reverse complement strand
TCAGCGCCTTGTTGCCCTGGTAGGTCTTGTTGGGGTAGCCGACGATGCAGCCGTAACGCTCGACCAGAGATTGCAGCGCCTGGAAGGCCCAGTCGGTGGGCTTGACATCGCTCAGCTGGGAAATGCTGGTGACCTGAGCAGCCGCGGTGGGGCTGTCATTGGCGTATTCGCGGGCCTTACCGAGGGTGGCCAGATCGGTGGCACCGGCAGCGGAAGCAGCAGTGGCGATGGCGACGGGCGCCAGCACCAGGGACTTGAACAGGGATTTCATTGTGTAACCTCACACCAGATGACTTCGGACAAAAGCCGAAATCTTCCGGAGCGTATCAAGCAGATTCGCCGGATGCTGGTATCGCAGGACACAACATTGTCTGTGCTGTCATGGAAATCCCACAAAAACTGCGGGGCCTGCAATGCATGCTTGCAGACCCCGCAGCTGGTATCCGGTGAGGAGAGACGGGATCAGGACTTCGCCCGCAGCCCGATGACGCTGCCGCCGAAGCGGTAGCTCTGGCCTTCAAGCTCGATCGGAGTTCCCACCTTGACCTTGCTGTTGCCGAAGACGTAACCATCCGTGGTTTTCGTGGCATCACCCGTCAGGGTCAGCAGGGCATCGGAGGTCAGTTTCGCCTCCGGGCGGGGGTCCGGCTGGGCCTTGAGGCTGCCGTCCGGTTGGGGTGTGGGAATGGTGCGCGGCAGCAGCTGGGCACTGAGTACCTTCACCTGTCCGTAGGGCTGGTTGCGGATGATGATGCTGCTCTTGCCCTCGCGGCGGATATCGGCCATCAGGCCGCTGGCGTCGGCGGCACTGAAGCCCTTGATCAGCACCTCCACCTCCAGGGCCTGCTTCTTGGCACCGACCTGGGCCACGGAACCGGTGAGGCTGGGGGCCAGAAACAGGCTGCTGACTGCGGCCAGAATGATGCCACCGGCACCGAGGTCGAGCAGACTGACCTTGCCGAACAGGCGGCCCTGGGAATCGAGAAATGCCATGGAAATCGCAGGATTGCGGTGAGGTCATTCTACGCCCACCGTGGCCGGGCTTCAGCGGCTGCCCAGGGACTGCCGCTCCAGGGTGGCCGGGTTGATGCGGACGGCGGCATCCGGCAACTCCAGGCTGCGGCGATCGCCGCTGAACCGATTGATCTGGTAGACCCGCTGACCATCCCAGTCGAGGGCGCTCAGCCAGCCGCTGGCGGGGTGGTAGAGACCGGTTTCGATGTCCAGCCAGGAGGGGCCGAGCAGCAGCTGGCCGGGCTGGACGCCCTGCACCGATGCCGTGACGGTGTGCCCGAAGACGATGGTCTTGTGCTCGAAGTAGGGCTTGGGCCAGGTGAGGAAATCATCCCGGATCCAGCAGCACTGGCTCACCCCCTGCTCGTCTGGGGGCAGGGCCGGGTCCAGCCCGGCGTGGGAGAGCCAGAGATCACCGAGGTCGAGGAAGGCGGGCAGGCTGCGCAGCCAGGGCAGCAGTTCCACGGAATCCCGCTGGTGCCGATAGCTTTCCAGGGTGGCGGCGCCGCCGGTCTGCAGCCAGCGTTCCCAGGTGGGCTGATTGTTGGGGCCTGCTTCCAGGGCCATCAGCATCAGGTGCTCGTGGTTGCCCATCACTACCCGATAGCCCTGCTGCTGCACCAGTTCGACCACCCGGGCGGAGTCCGGGCCTCGGTCGATCAGGTCGCCCAGCAGAATCACCTCGTCTTCGGCGGTGGGGCTGAGCCAACTGAGCAGGTCCGCCAGGGGCCCGTACCAGCCGTGAACATCGCCAATCAGGATTCTGCGGGCCATAGACTCAACTGCTCAGGGCCCTGAGAAAACTCTGCATCCCCGCCAGCAGACCGGCCGGGCGGGCGGTTACTCCGTCCGATTCGCCGGGGGCCTGGGTCTGCATCAGCAGCCGGTCGAGATCCTCTCCGGCGGGGCGGCGATCGCCCTCGAAGATCAGCTCATTCCCCATCAGCTGCTCCAGGTAGACCTGCCAGCGCTCGGGGTAGGCCCGGAAGATGCTGCCCCCCTCGATCGGGCGACAGTAGTAAACGCTCTGCCACTGGTTGAGGAAGCGCTCCCGCAGCTGGCGCCCGGCATAGCCGATGCCGACGGTGGCGATGTCCTCGAGACGCGGGTTGAGGAGAATCACCGGTCGGGCTCCGGCCTCATTGCAGTAGCGCTCCAGTTCCTCCACCTCCACTGAGGAGGGTTCGATGAACAGGAACAGTTCCTCGTGCTCCCGGATCTCGGCGCCGCGATCGCTCATGCCCCGCAGCGGATAGGGGGTCTCGCCCCAGTCCCGCCGGGCCAGGGCGGCGGCACCGGCATCGGGGAAGAACACCCGCAGGCGATCGCCGTAGTCGGCGAAGGCACTCAGAAACTGCTCGGCCACCGGCTGGATCTTCAGTTCCCCATCACCCAGTTCCACCTGAACGCGGGTGAGGCCATCGGCCAGGGCGGCCCGCACGGACGCCTGGGCCTGAACCACGGCTGACTCGATATCCGCAGGCAACACCGTCATCGTCTCGAAACCGGACTGTCGAAGGACTCCTCCACCTTAAACCGCCCCCCGCGTCAGCGCCGCATCGGCTCCGGTTCCAGACGGGCCAGCACCTGCCGCAGCACCAGCGCCACCCAGTCGATGTCTTCGACGGTGGTGGCGCGCCCCAGACTGAGCCGGATGGCGCCCAGGGCGGTGGTGGCGTCGTGACCCATGGCCTGCAGCACCCGGCTGGGTACGGTGCGGCCGCTGCTGCAGGCCGACCCGGCACTGATGCCGATTCCCGCCAGATTCATCGCCCGTACCACCTGCTGACCACTGATTGGCTGGCCGCTGGGGTGGGTGACCGCATAGCTGAGGTGGTGGGGTAGCCGCTGCTGGGGGTCACCGGTCAGCTGCAGGCTGGGCATCGCTTCTAATTGCTGTGCCAGTCGCTGGCGCAGGGCCGTCAGACGAGCAGTTTCCTGGGTCAGCGACTGCTGGGCCAGGGCGGCGGCTTCCCCGAACCCGGCGATCGCCGCCACGGCCTGGGTGCCCGAGCGCAGACCCCCCTCCTGGCCGCCGCCAAGCAGGTGCGGGGCGATCGCCACGCCCGGACGGACGTAGAGCGCCCCCACCCCCTGGGGGCCGTAGAGCTTGTGG
>CAYZUY010000221.1:0-3233 GCA_964481495.1 uncultured bacterium | reverse complement strand
GAAGACTCGGCAGCTTCTGTTGACCTTGTGGGTAATGGGTGGTGATCTGGAACTCTGTTCTCATGACTGATGGATAGGCTTCCAGTGGTGATGCAGGCTGCAACTTTGGAGTCAAGCCTAGCCAATCAGAGTGATCGATATTTTTATTCAGCAGCGAAGAATAAATACTTATTTAAGGACTTTTAATTGGAAGTCAGCAATTCTCCCGTGCGCCAATCTGAGTAGTTAAGCATGCAAACTCAAGGACCTAGAGTGATGGAGTCTGAAACTGACTGACTATTGGAAGACGTCTGGCTTGGCGGAAATGAGGATGAGGGCAGCAGGAGGTGGGTTGAGCGTCACGCACTGCCGGTGAGGCGGTCGAAGCTTCGGTACTGAATCGCTTTCGCCAGATGCGGGATGCCGATGGTGTCACTGTCGGCCAGATCGGCGATGATGCAGGCGACCATGAGGATCCGCCCGGAGACCGCATAGGGAACCCAGTCCGGCAGACAACAGGAGCCCGAAAGCAAGCAGGCACTCACCATTTCGGCAATTCGGTCAAGGTGTCGCTTGTCCACGGGATCGACCCATTCACACAGTGTCTGGCGCAGCTGAGCATGCAGGCTGTGGAAGATCGGGTCATGGTTGTGTGGTAATTCCAGCAGATGTTCCACCCCTCCTGGATAGCCCCACATCCCAGTCCCAAACTACGTTTCAACCACTTTTCAGGGCAGCAAGCTTCCAGACCTACACTCCTCAGTCCGGGCGGAAACGGGCCATGAAGTCGCGATCAATACGCTGCTTCAGCCACCACCACATCGGGTGGGGACCGGCACTCCAGGGGCCCCGGGCCGCGATCGCCGCGCCCGTACCGGTGCCGATCAGCGCCAGAGCCTGCCGCTGGGGCCGGTAGGCGCGCAGGGAGCAACCAGCGATCGCCCGCCGCAGGTTCTCTGCCAGGATCGGTCCCTGGCGCACGGCGTAGACCCCCGCCTTGGGCAGAGGCGGTGAGAACCCGGCCACATCGCCGCTGGCGAACACTCGGGGATGGGATACCGACTGCAGGCTGGGGCCCACGCGCACGAACCCGGCTTCATCCAGGGTTAGCCCGGACGCCGCCAGCCAGGGCGGTGCCGCCGCACCCGTGGCCCAGACCACCAGATCGCAGCTGAGGCGATCGCCGTTCTCCAACTGCAGTTCCGGCCCCGGTGCCACCGCCGTCACCCCCGCACCGACCATCACCCGGATGCCCCGCCGAGCCAGGACCTGCCGACAGCGCTGCCGCAGACCGGCAGCCGCCCCCGGCAGCAGGTCCGCCGTCCGCTGCAGCAGCACCAGTTCGACAGTTGCATCCGGGAGGTCCCGCTCAAAGCGTTGTCGCAGAGCCAGCACCAGTTCCACCCCGGCCACGCCGCCCCCGATCACTGCCACCCGCCGCACGGCACCGGGGAATTGGCTACGCTGCCGGGCCAGCCAGCATTCCAGCGCCTCCAGAAACGGCGCCAGGGGTTTCACCGCCAGACAACCCGCCCCGGCGGACGGCGGCAGTGGCGGAGTACTGCCGACATCCAGACTGAGCCAGTCGTAGGCCAGGCGATCGCCGCTCTCCATCTGCAGTTCCCGGCGCTCGGCATCCAGACCGATCACCCGGGCCCGGTGGAAAGACACCCCGCTGCGCCGACACAGCGACAGCAGATCGATGGCTGCCTGCCCGGGATCACCAGAACCGGCAATCAGCCCCGGCATCAGGCCGGAGTAGTAGCTGATGTTGCCGTCACTGATCAGCAGCAGGTCCGCCGCCGGAAGACCCCGGTGGCGCCAGTCATCCAGGACGAGGGCATGACTGTGGCCCCCGCCCACCAGCACCAGCCGGGGTTGCGCCACCGGTTATTCGCAGGCGTTGACCGTAAGGACGTAGTTGGTGTTCAGGGCATCGACCCCACCGACCACCATGTTCACCTGATAGGGCTGCATGTTCGTCTGCGGGTAGCCGGTCATGGTCTGGGACTGATTCGCCTTCAGAGGCACCGTGGCGTTGTAGGCCTGGGTGACGCTGCCGTTGGCGTATTTCAGGTTCATCTGTAGATCGAAGCTGCGCCCCAGACCATCGGTGGCCTGCACCTTGCCGACAAAGCTGCGGAAGCTGCGGTTGGGCGGGACGATGAAATCCGTGTTCCAGTTGCTCTGAACGAACAGGGCCGAGGCCGGGGAGACATTCTTCTGAACGACGGTCTGATCCTGATAGCCTTCCACCACCTGCAGGGGGATGCAGCGGCCGGACTGGGCCACGACAGTGCTCGAGGCCGGGCGCACCGGAATCGGAATCGGAGCCTGGGCCTGCACCGGTATCGACGTACCCAGAAGTGTCGTCGCCAGCAGGCTTTGCAGAACGATGCGCATAGCGGTCATCCTCACACCAGACCCCAGCAAAACCAGTTCCTTAAGGCCTGTCAAGGGACCGCGGACCGGTGGCTATGATTGGCAGCGAAGCACCTGCCCCGGGAGATTGACTGCGATGACGCTGCCCCGTCTGAACCTGAGCCGGAGACTGAACCGCGGTCTGGGAACCGCCCTGGCCGGTGGTCTGATGGCGATCGCCCCGGGACTCCAAGCTGCCGACCAGGTGCGCGTCCAGCTCCTGGGGGTGGACTTCGACATTCCGATCAGCGCCCTGGAGGATGTGGCCACCACCGGCCAGTTCCAGGGCAGCCTCAGTGGCTTCAATGCGGTGCTCAAACCGGAGGGGCTGAGCCAGCTGCGGGAAGCCCTGACCACGCCGGCGCCGGTGTCGAGCAAGGCGATCGCCAACATCTTCCAGTCCGCCCAGACCACGCCGGGGGTGTTTCTCAACCAGCTGGGCCTGATCATCCGGGCCGGAGATGGCGAGAACGGAGCCGAGGCAATCCGCAAGGCGGTACTCGCCGCTAATGCCAGCCCGAAAGGTCTGTCACTGCTCAGCTTCCTTGAGTCCTATCCCACTCCCACCGTGCTGGTGGACCTGTCCAATCTCCAGTCCCTGGGGGCTCAGGTGCGGATACTGCGGGATCAGACCCGCCTGATCGCGGGTGTGATCAGCCAGTCCGCCGCGGCCAAGGCTCAGCCGCCCCTGACCCTGCCGCCGATCACCCAGCCCGGCCCCGTTGCCTGGGTGAAGACGTCCTACAACTGGCAGGACACCCAGCGCAAACGCCCTGTAACCACCGACATCTACCTGCCTCAGCAGCCGTCCCGCACGGCCCTGCCCCTGGTGT
>CAYZUY010000220.1:0-3257 GCA_964481495.1 uncultured bacterium | reverse complement strand
GATAGGTCTCCACGGCGGCCAGGATCAGGTGGCGCAGGAAGTTCTCACCGGCGTAGCTGCGGGCACCCCGGGAGGCCTGGAGGATCACCGGGCTATCGGTTTCCTGGGCGGCTTCCATGATGGATTGCACCTGCTCCAGGTTGTTCACGTTGAAGGCAGGGATGCCATAACCGTTTTCGGCAGCGTGATCCAGCAGCAGCCGCAGGGGTACGAGCGCCATGAGGGGTCCTCCTACTTTGGGTGCGTCGTGACGAGAGTCTTTGACGTGCGAGTTTGGCTCTCGCTCATTCTACGGCACGGACCCGGACCCGGGATCAGCGCGGTTTCGATTCTGAAAGATGGTCGGAAAATGGGTCGCCTGGGATTCGAACCCAGAACAAATCGGTTAAAAGCCGAGTACTCTACCGTTGAGCTAGCGACCCGTGCCATCAATAAGCACTTTCACTAATTTACCCGACTAGCTGATCCTGTCAACTGCTGGCAGGCTGGCCTGCCAGCGCAGCAGCTCGATCGGCAGCCCGTCCGGGTCGGCCAGGAAGGCTACCTCGTAAATGTGGGGGCCGATCTGCTGCTGGCCGGGTGGAAGCAGCAGCGGGGCGGCAGGGAGCGCTGCCCTGCTCAACCGCTTCTGGAAATCGCTCAGCCACTCGGGCAGGGTCGGGGCCTCGGCGGTGACGTCGAGGCTGAGGTGGTAGTAGCCGGTGTAATGCTCGTCGCCGAAGGCATCCGCCGCCGGGCGGGGCTGGGGCACCTGGAGCAGTTCCAGACGTCCGTGGGGACCCCGCAGCCAGCAGGCCAGAGCGATTCCGGCCGTGAACCGGGTCTCGACCCGGAAGCCCAGGGCCTCATAGAAGGCCAGGGACCGGTGGATATCGGCAATCCGCAGGGCGATGTGGTGCATCTCAGGCGAACAGACGGAAGTGGGGATAGCGCAGGGGTGCCCCGGGTTCGTGCTCCAGCTCGAAGTTGATTGCGCTCCAGCGGGCGTCCTGGCTGGCATCGGGGCTGAATTCCACCGGCAGGCCGTAGATGCGACCGCGATCGCCCTCGGACGCCTCCGGGCTGGGTGGGCTGCTGCGCTGCCAGTAGCTGGCCAGCAGGTCCCGGTAGCGGTCGGCAATCACGATGCGGGTGACCCGGCGCCCTTCGCCGTAGAGCCGATCCAGGGCTTCATGGATCTCAAAGCGGATGCCATCCGGGTGGCTGTGCTGCCGGTACCACTGACCGTCCCAGAGCAGCCAGTGCCGACCGGACTGCAGGTGCACCAGTTCCCGGGTGACCGGGTCGGCTTCGAAGGCGCCGTGGCGGGAGCAGAGATAGGTATCGGTCAGGGTCAGGGCCGGGATCGGCTGCTGACAGTGGGGGCAATCGATCTCCGTGCCGAAGATCGGGTATTGCGAAACCGATTCGACCATGGGTGGCGTCCGTCCTCCGGCCGCGGGCGTGCCTATTCTAGGGGTGGCAATCGGAGCCGTCAGCGGCTCTTCCGTTTGGTTTCTTCTTCTGCGGAACTTATGAGTACCTACCCCTGGCTCGAGCCGGATCTGGCCGCAGCGGCCTACGTGGCCGAATCGGCCGTAATCTGCGGTGACGTTGCGCTGGCCAAGGGTGCCAGTGTCTGGCCGACTGCGGTGCTGCGGGGGGATGTCGAGGCGATCCGGGTGGGGGCCCACAGCAACGTCCAGGATGGCGCGGTGCTGCACGGCGATCCCGGTAAGCCGACGGTGCTGGAGGACTTCGTGACGGTCGGTCACCGGGCGGTGATTCACTCGGCCCACGTCGAGCGGGGCTGCCTGATCGGCATTGGGGCGGTGGTGCTGGACGGGGTGCGCGTCGGGGCGGGTAGCATCGTCGGCGCCGGGGCGGTGGTTACCCGGGATGTGCCCCCCGGCAGCCTGGTGATGGGGATGCCGGGCAAGGTGGTGCGCGAGGTCAGTGCCGAACAGCAGGCGGATCTGATCGAACATGCCCGTCGCTACGAGACCCTGGCCCTGGCCCATGCCGGGCGTTCTGAACGCACCGGATTCGAGGCTCACTGAGGTCGGGGCTGGAAAAAACTGCCACGGCTTTGCAAAATAGAGCTACTTTCTGTGTATCCGCTGGATTCGGGAGTCTCAAACATGGACTGGCGTGTTCTCGTCGTGCTCGCTCCGCTGCTGCTCGCCGCCGGTTGGGCCGGTTTCAACATCCTGGGTGCGGCGCTGGGTCAGATCAACCGCTTCCTGGGCCGCGAAGCCTAAAGCATTGCCGATTCGATGACGCGAAGGGCGGTCCCTCACCGGGCCGCCCTTCTGCCGTTTAGGGTGATAACTGGTTGCTGCGACGAGAGGCCCATGTCCGACATTGCCCCGATTCACGTCATTGGTGCCGGTCTGGCCGGAACCGAGGCCGCCTGGCAGATTGCCCGGGCCGGTGTGCCGGTGGTGCTGCACGAGATGCGCCCCGTCCGCCGCAGCCCGGCCCACCACAGCGAATATTTCTCGGAGCTGGTCTGCAGCAACTCCTTCGGGGCGATGGCGGCGGACCGGGCCTCGGGACTGCTGCATGAGGAACTGCGCCGCCTTGGGTCGCTGACGATCGCTAAGGCTGATGAGCATCAGGTGCCCGCAGGCGGTGCCCTGGCGGTGGACCGGGGCCTGTTCAGCGAGGATCTGACCCGCACCCTGGCCGAGCATCCGCTGATCGAAATCCGGCGGGAGGAGGTGCGCCAGCTGCCGACGGAGGGTCTCTGCGTGCTCACCACCGGTCCCCTGACCAGCGATGACCTCGCCGCCCAGCTGCGTGAGTTCGCTGGGCAGGACTACTGCAGCTTCTTCGATGCCGCCAGCCCGATTGTGGTCGGCGAGAGCATCAACCAGGACATTGCCTTCCGGGCCTCGCGCTACGACAAGGGGGAAGCCGCCTACCTCAACTGCCCGATGGACCGGGAGCAGTACCTGGCTTTCCGGGAGGCGCTGACGGCGGCTGAGCAGGCGGAGCTGAAGGACTTCGATCAGGAATCGGCGAAGTTCTTCGAGGGCTGCCTGCCGATCGAGGAGCTGGCCCGCCGCGGCGAGGACACGATGCGCTACGGCCCCCTCAAGCCGGTGGGTCTGTTCGATGCCCGCCTCGGCGACTGGAAGGCACCGGAGAACCGCAGCCGTCGTCCCTATGCCGTGGTGCAGCTGCGCCAGGAGGATCGGGCCGGGCAGCTCTGGAATCTGGTCGGCTTCCAGACCAATCTGCGCTGGGGCGAGCAGGGCCGCATCTTCCGGATG
>CAYZUY010000219.1:0-3272 GCA_964481495.1 uncultured bacterium | reverse complement strand
CATCAGACCGGCATCCGTGTCCTCTTGGCGCCAGAGAGCTTGCCCCCCGGAAGCCATCGTTTCCGATAACCGACTCCAGCTCCGATCCAACCGAAAATCGGACAGCAGCATAAATGCCCGAAACGGGCCATCAGCATCACGCATCTACCACACTCCAGAAAAGATCCTGAAGCCGGTCAGCAGAAAAGATGCGAATGTGGGCCTGAGCAAAACTTCATCAAGCCACTTTATTCACGTCAGGCAACCGGCCTCACTTCCGTTTTTCCATAGCGGAAATTAACAGCCAGGATTTACCCGGTAAGTTCTTAGAATCAGGCCAAAAATCTCAGCCAATTGGCGTAGGCGAATCGAAAGAAGTCAGCAGAAAAGGCCAGGACTCCGGAGTCCTGGCCATAGTCGTAATCAGGGATGAAGGGGCAACTACTCGCCGATCAGATGCAGCACCAGTTCACGGCGATGGGGATAAGCACGGTGCTCCCAGAGGTAGATGCCCTGCCAGGTGCCCAGCACCGGCCGTCCCTGGGTCACCGGAATCGACAGGCTGGTCTGGGTCAGCACCGAGCGGATGTGGGCCGGCATGTCGTCCGGGCCTTCGTCATCGTGCAGGTAGCGGCGCTGGGGCGCGCGATCGCTCAGCCCCCCGTGCTCGACCTCCGGCACCAGGGCACCCAGATAGGCTTCCAGATCCCGCAGCACGTTGGGGTCGGCGTTTTCCTGGATGATCAGGCTGGCGGAGGTGTGGCGCACGAACAGAGTCAGCAGACCGGTGTCGATGCCGCCCTCGCGCACGGCGATCATCACCTGGGCGGTGATGTCGATCAGCCCCTTGCCGGGGGTCTGCACCGTCAGGCGGCGCTGGTGCTGCTGCATCGCCCCGGCCTCAGTTGACGTCGAACAGCATCTGGGTAATGTAGCGCTCGGCCCAGGCATCCCCGAAGGCATTCTCCAGCACCCGCCGGGTCTTGTCGTTCTGCTGCTGCTGACGGCAGTAGGCCCGCTGCCCGGCGACGTTGGTGGCGATCGCCTCGGCGTCGGTCAGCGGTTGGGTGGCGATCGCCTGTCGGCAGTGAATCCCCAGCACCGACGCCACCCGCTCGAGAAACAGCCCCTGCTCTGCCTCACTGGTAGGCCGCACGAACAGGCAGAACTCCGAGAAGATGTGACCCCACTCCGGCAGGTCCCGGGGCTGGCTGTAGGTCTGGGTCGGCAGCGCCGTCAGATCGCAGCGATAGCCCTCAGGCAGCTGATGATCCGCCGCCGTCGGCGACAGATCGACAATCGCTGCCCCGATCTGGCCCCGCCCGCCGACGATATCCGCCCCGAACATCGGCAGGGCATAGCGGTCGCGGGGAAACATCACGCAGTGCAGGATATCGAGGCTGGTACCGACCCGGGCCAGCTCCAGGTGCAGCTTACGGAACTGGGGCGTCTGCCAGCAGGTGTTCTCGATCACCAGCTTCTCGCCCTCCAGTCGGCCCTCGACATAGCCGAGGTCCTCGGGCATGGGGTAGGGCTGCAGGTCGAGGTGCTCGGCCCAGGTCGCTTCGATGCAGTCCGCGAGCTGGCGGATCAGCGGGTGCTGCTGCTCCCGCAGGGAGGGGGAAGAGGAGGCCGTCGAGGTCATGGCAGGCAGTCCGGTTAATCAGGTGAGAGCAGTCAGGCGCTGCAGCGCCAGGGTGGCCCGGGCGGCCACGGCCCGCTCGGCATCATCGCGGGCAATGGACGCCAGCAGATCCAGCAGAGCATCGCGGTGGCGACCCTCCAGCGAGGGCCCCAGCAGTTCCAGGGCACTAGCGGCGGCATAGCGCACCACCCATTCCGGGTCGTGGCGGCAGTGGTCGAGGGTCTCGAGGGCCTGCAGCTGGCGGCCGGGGCGATCGCCCGGCTCCAGCTGCTCCCAGCGGATGCCGCCCACCCCCCGGGTCGCCGCCCGGCGCACGCTCAGGGCAAAGTCCTCGCGGGCCGCCTTACAGAGCAGGTCGAGGGCCCGCGGGTCACCGATGCCCGCCAGAGCCCGCAGTGACCAGGCCCGGGCGCCGTAGTTGTAGTCATCAATGTTGCCGAGCAGCACATCCGCCGCCGCCGTGCCCTGGGCAATCAGGCCCTCCACCGCCGCCACAGCGGCACCGGGATTGTTGAAGGCCAGTACCCGCACCAGGGTCGGCAGCACCGCCGGGTCCTCGGTCTGGGCCAGGGCCTGCACTGCCTGGAGAATCTTCAGGGGCGAGTCCGCCTCATCCAGCGCCCGGAACAGCGGGGCGAGATCCGTCGTGTCGTTCACGGTCACCATCACAGCAGCGCATCCATCAGATCCATCACCCGGGCCGCTGTCGGGTCCAGGTCCGCCAGCGGCTGGTCCGCCGGGGGCAGCGCCGCCAGCAGCAGACCCCGCATGGAGATCAGCTTCAGGCTGTTCTCCGCCAGCGTCGCCGCCACCCGCTCCGCCGCCGGCAGATAGCCGATCGCCCCCACATCCATGAGCGCAGCCCGCCGCCGCTGCAGGTCCGGAGCCGTCAGGCCTTCGGCCACCAGTTCGGCGTAGCGGGCCTCGGCCGTCAGCTGGTAGAGAGCCCGACCAGCGGAGAAGCGGATCTTGTCCTGTTCGTGGTTGAGAAATTCCTCGATCTGCAGCTGATACCCGGTAGCACCCAGCTTGCCCAGGGCCTCCAGGACCGACGCGTAGGGCTGGGTCAGGTGGGGTTTACCCTCGACCTTAACCGCAGCGGCCACCCCCCCGGTCAGGAGATCTGCCAGACGCTCGACCGCCCGGGCATCGCCCAGTTCCCCCAGGGATTCCGCCGCCGCCTCTCGGACGTAGTAATCATCACAGGCCAGCGCCGCCACCAGAGGCAGCACCGCCTCGACCGAGCCCAGCTTGCCCAGGGCCCGGGCCGCATTCCGCCGCAGCGGGTAGCCACCGTCCGGCGCCCGGTCCAACTCGTCATCCAGAGCGTCGATCAGCAGGGCGATCGCCTCGGGTTCCGCCATCCGGAACCGGCCCAGCCACCAGGCTGCGTAATAGCGCAGACCCGTATCCTGCCGCTGGCGCAGGTTGGCGATCGCCTGCTCGTAGGTGAGGGCCTCCGCCGGCACAAAATCCGCATCGGTCATAGGGATGCCTTGGTTCGGGGTGACGGATGGGAAGGGAGAGAAGAAAACAGCCCAGACCACCCGAAGGCAATCTGGGCTGGGTCAGGCTACAGCTGGAAACTAGCTGAGGGCGTTGACCAGGTAGTCGATGTAGGAGTTGGCTTCGTCACGGGCGTCGCCGC
>CAYZUY010000218.1:0-3274 GCA_964481495.1 uncultured bacterium | reverse complement strand
AGCTTCGCCCTCGGCGAGGACGGCTTCGAGACCATCATGGTCAACTCCAACCCCGAGACCGTCTCCACCGACTACGACACCAGCGATCGCCTCTACTTCGAGCCCCTGACCAAAGAGGATGTGCTGAACATCCTCGAAGCCGAGCGGCCCGAGGGCGTGATCATCCAGTTCGGCGGCCAGACGCCGCTGAAGCTGGCGGTACCCCTGCAGACCTTCCTGGCCAGCCCGGCCGGTCAGGCCCTGGGCACGCAGATCTGGGGTACCCAGCCCGACAGCATCGACACCGCCGAGGACCGGGAGCGGTTTGAGGCGATTCTACGTCGTCTGGAGATCACCCAGCCCGCCAACGGTCTGGCCCGCAGCTTCGAGGAGGCCCGCGATGCCGCCAACCGCATCGGCTACCCCGTGGTGGTGCGTCCCAGCTACGTGCTCGGCGGGCGGGCGATGGAAATCGTCTACTCCGACGCTGACCTTGAGCGCTACATGACCGAGGCCGTGAAGGTGGAGCCTGACCACCCGATCCTGATCGACAAGTTCCTTGAGAACGCCATCGAGGTGGATGTGGATGCCCTGGCGGATGCCAGCGGCAATGTGGTGATCGGCGGGATCATGGAGCACATCGAACAGGCCGGCATCCACTCCGGCGACTCCGCCTGTTCGCTACCCACCGTCAGCCTCAGCGAGCCGGTGCTGGCTACCATCCGCCGCTGGACCGTGGATCTGGCCAAGGCGCTGCAGGTGGTCGGCCTGATGAACATCCAGTTCGCCGTGAAGGATGAGCAGGTCTACATCATCGAGGCCAACCCCCGCGCCTCCCGCACGGTGCCTTTCGTCTCCAAGGCTATCGGGGTGCCCCTGGCCAAGCTGGCCTCCCGGGTGATGTCCGGTCGCAGTCTGACGGATCTGAACTTCACCGAGGAGCGGATTCCCAGCTACCTGTCCGTGAAGGAGGCGGTGCTGCCCTTCGAT
The DNA here is from genome assembly GCA_964481495.1 of uncultured bacterium. Lineage (GTDB taxonomy): Bacteria > Cyanobacteriota > Cyanobacteriia > Synechococcales > Synechococcaceae > CAWUMD01. The sequence continues at coordinate 2,305 of CAYZUY010000218.1, read as the reverse complement.
CGCTTCACCGGCACCGACACAATTCTCGGTCCTGAGATGCGCTCCACCGGCGAGGTGATGGGGGTTGACACCAGCTTCGGCAGTGCCTACGCCAAGGCGGAACTGGCCGCCTCCCAGCGCCTGCCCCGCTCCGGCACCGTGTTCGTCTCGGTCAACGACCGCGATAAGGCGGCGATCGCCCCGGTGGTGAAGGGCTTCCTGGATCTCGGCTTCCGGGTGGTCTCCACCAGTGGCACCTGTGCCCAGCTGCGGGAGCAGGGGCTGCAGGTCGAGCCGATCTTCAAGCTGGGCGAAGGCCGTCCGGATGTCGCCGACGCGATCAAGAACGGCGAGATTCAGCTGATCGTCAATACTCCGGCTGGGTCCCGGGCCCAGCTGGACGACCGCTACATCCGCCGCACCGCCGTGGACTACAAGGTGGCAACGGTGACTACCGTCGCCGGGGCCCATGCCACCGTCGAAGCCCTGCGGGCGCTCCAGAGCGGCGAACTGGGGGTCAAGGCGATTCAGGACTACCACCGCGCCTGAACGGTTGGCTGGGGTCACAGACGAGGGGCGGGTCTGCTGGGCAGGCCCGCCCTGTTCCGTTATGGGGTGTGTTCCCGGGGGCCGTTATCGGCGCTGGGGTAGCGCCGGACTCCTCCTATGCACCACAGGCCCCGCCATCGAGATGCAGCTTGGTCACCCGTTGGGTATCCTCCTCCACCTTCGGTAGCGTCACGTTCAGGATGCCGTCCCGGTAGGTGACGCGAGCCTCGGTGTGCTTCACAGCGGCCGGTAGGCTGATGGCCCGCTCAAAGCGGCCGTAGCTGAACTCACTGCGGAACAGCCCGTTTTCCTCCTTCCGGGCTTCGCTCTTGCGTTCGCCCCGCAGCGTCAGACGATCCGCGGTCACTTCAATGTCCAGGTCCGCCGGGTCCATCCCCGGCAGTTCAGCCTTGATAACGATGGCATCGGGCAGTTCCTCGACCTCCAGCGCGGGAGCGAAACTCCAGCGCAGTTCCGGATGACCGCCGAAACCCCAGTGCTGAAGCGCCCGGTTCATCATCCGCCCGATGCTGTCGACTTCACGATCCAGATCGAAGAGCGGATTCACACGTACGAGAGTCATGGGTACACCTCCCCGGTTCCTACCTGCACCCCAATGCTGGCTCCGGATCACGGGGGTGCTGGGGTGGTTTTCCACCGGGGTCGGGTAGGGATTTCCCGAGAGTGCAAATACTCAAATGCCGGAAGCGGGGGGCGATCGCTCACCCCCCGCTTCCGGCTGATTATGGGACGAACCCTAGACCGTGGTCAGCTGCTTGCCAGCTTCGGCACTGGTTTCGGGCGAGTTGGCCTCGGAGGGAGGCACCACCTGCCAGAACTTCGGCAGCTGGTTGGCCCAGTCCGCCAGGATCGCCTTAGCCTTGGGACTGCCGGTGAGCGCCGCGTGCTCCTCGATCAGACCCTTGAGCTGGGCTTCCCCGGCGGTGGTGCTGACCCGCTGCAGTTTGACGATTTCCGGGTTGACCTTCTTCTCGAAGTCGCCCGCCTCATCGAGGAAGTAGGCGAGACCGCCGGTCATGCCGGCACCGACGTTGCGGCCAGCACTACCGAGGACGACAATCACGCCGCCGGTCATGTATTCGCAGCAGTGGTCCCCGGTGCCCTCGACCACGGCGATCGCCGTGGAGTTGCGGACGCCGAAGCGCTCCCCGGCCCGACCGTTGGCGAACAGGCGACCGCCGGTGGCGCCGTAGAGACAGGTGTTGCCGACGATGCTGCTCTGGGCCGGGTCGAAGGTGGCGGTTTCCTCGGGACGGATGACGATGGTGCCGCCGTTCATCCCCTTGCCGACGTAGTCGTTGGACTCGCCGACCAGGTTGAGGGTCATGCCCTGGATGTTGAAGGCACCGAAGCTCTGACCGGCGGCACCCCGGAAGTTGAGGGTGACGCTGCCCTTGAAGCCCTTGTTGCCGTGGCGCTTGGCGATCTGGCCGCTGATGCGGGCCCCGACGGACCGGTCGGTGTTGATGATCCGCAGATCCTTAGTGATGTTGCCGTGGTTGTCGAGGACGGCGATCAGGGCGGGGTCGGCCAGGATCTCGTCATCGAGCACGGGCCCGTTGCTGTGCACGTCGCCGTGCTCCAGCCAGCTGCGATCGCTGCGGGTGTCGGGCAGCTTGGTGAGCACGTCCAGGTTGAGGCTGCCGGTCTTGGTCAGGCTCAGGTCGGGACGGGGGGCCAGCAGGTCGGCGCGACCCACCAGTTCCGTCAGGCTGCGGTACCCCAGCTTGGCCAGGATGCTGCGCACTTCCTGGGC
>CAYZUY010000217.1:808-3283 GCA_964481495.1 uncultured bacterium | reverse complement strand
CGCTCCGGAGGCGCTGCTGTTCCAGACGGGGTACCTGACGATCACCGATATCCAAGAGGATCCCCTGGACCTGCCGACCTATCGGCTGGGGTACCCGAACCGCGAGGTGCAGTTGAGTCTGAGCCGAGCCCTCCTGCGTGCCTACGGTGTGCCGGAGCGAACGCTGCAGCACCAGCGTCAGCAGGTGTTTACCCTGCTGCAGACGGCAGACTTCGAGGGCCTGCAGGGGCTGTTGCAGAGTCTGCTGGCGAGCATTCCCCACGACTGGTACCGCAACAACGACATTGCCCGCTACGAGGGCTACTACGCCAGCGTGGTCTACAGCTTCTTCAAGGCCACGGGTCTGGATCTGAGCGTCGAGGACAGCACCAGTCAGGGCCGGATCGATATGACCGTGCGCTACGGCGGTCAGGTGTTCCTGTTCGAGTTCAAGCTGGCGGAGAACGCGGTGCCCGGTGATGCGCTGGCCCAGCTGCAGCGCAAGGACTATGCCGCCAAGTACCGCCAGCCAGGAGTACCGATCTGGCTAATCGGCATCGAGTTCAGCCGGGAGATGCGTAGTATCGTCAGCTTCGAGGTAGCGCAGGATCTGGAGTGATCACCCGAGGAAACGGGGAGATGCTCTGGCGCTCGGGCGGGTTGGTAGGTGCGATTGCCTTGGTTAACAGAACCTGGCCGATCCGGTCATCGAGGAGGGGCACGATGGCACGAGCGAAACGGAAGAGCTCAATCCTGGAGGCGATGCACGAGACGGCTCTCGGCCTGTATAACGCTGGACTGATCAGTCAGCGGCGCATGCAGGAGTTCGATGTGCTGTGCCAGCGGGCATCGACGAAAGGCCGTTGCAGGTGAGGGGGCTCCAGACGCAGGTCCAGGTGGAGTGAGGGCGAGAGGGGCTGGCTACAATGCAGTCATTGCTGTCACAGCTGCGGGTTAGTGAGCCATGGCGACGCTGACGGTTCGGAATTTCGACGACACCCTCAAACAGGAGCTGCGCCTGCGGGCGGCCCGGCATGGTCACTCCATGGAGGAGGAGGTGCGTCAGATTCTGCGTCAGGTCCTGTCGGAACCGGATGCCGATGACCAGCGGGGGCTGGGGGATGAGATCCGGGCCCTGTTTTCGGAGATCGGGTGGTGGGAGATGGAGTTGCCCGAGCGGGAACGGATGCCGCTCCCGCTGGACCTGTCCGGAGACTGAGGGTGTACCTGCTCGATACGAACGTGCTCTCGGAGCTGGTGCGAGCCCGGCCGGATCCTGGGGTGCTGGAGTGGATCAACCGGCAGCCCCGTAGGCAGCTGTTTCTATCGACGGTGTCGCTGGCAGAGATTCTGCGAGGTCTCTGCGCGATGCCGATGGGTCAGCGGCGTCATTGCCTGACGGAGGCTCTCGAGGTTCTCTTCCGTGATCTGTTCCGGGAGCGTCTCCACAGCTTCGATGTAGCCTCGGCGCACCAGTACGCCCGAGTCTGGGTGATGCGGCATCGTCAGGGTCGACCGGTGGCGATCGCGGATGCGCAGATTGCGGCGATCGCGCTTGCGCGTGGCCTGTGTCTGGTGACTCGGAACATCTGTGACTTCGAGGGAATTGCCGACCTGCCGCTGCTGAATCCCTGGGATTCCTGACTTATGGCCCGTCCCCGGAACGAGAAATGCGCCGCCTGCGCCTGGCTGAGTGCCGAGGAAGCCCGGGAGCAGAGCTGCTGGGACCCTCAGCAGTGCCGGCAGCGGCGCAGCTACTACCGGCATCGGGACCGCCGCCGTCTGGAGAAACGCCAGCGCTATCGGGTATCGAAGCCGGGCGAAGTGGCGCAGCTGACGGTGGAGGCGCCGAAGGCGGACGCGGCCCTGCTGGTGGTCTACCGGGAAACGAACCAGAGCCCGGTCTGTGCCCTCGAGGGGCGGCTGTTCCTGGCGGGAGAGCTGCGGGCGGTGATCGGTCCCTTCAGCACGTTGGGGTACACCCAGCGACGGCTGGAGCTGCTGACAGCCGCGATGCTCGAGCAGGCGCAGGGGTATGGCTTCCGTCAGTTCACGAACCTGATCAACCGGTCGCCACGGGAATGTCCGATCTTCGCCCCCTGATCCACCAGCTGCAGCGGGACCCGACCGCGGCGGACTTCGGGGCGCTGCTGGCGGCCGTTGAGGCGCTGCCCCAGAGTGATGTGGCCCTGCCGGAGCTGGGCAGTACCCTGGCGGCGGTGATGGAAGGACTGGCGCTGCGCCATGAGATCCACCTCGAGGATCTCGAGACCGTCTACCTGCAGCGTCGGGAGGGCCCGGCGGTGGAAGGAGACTTCTTCGATGCCTTCGTGCGCAGCCACCAGGAAGCGGACTTCTCGGCGGCCCTGGGCGTTGTGGATTCGCTGCCGGTGCCGGAGTGGTCGTCGGGGAGTGGCAGCCAGGTGGGAGAGATTCCCAAGGCTGAGGCCCTGCGCTACGTCCAGGAGCCGGCAGCGGAAGGCGAGGCCCAGTCTG
>CAYZUY010000217.1:0-798 GCA_964481495.1 uncultured bacterium | reverse complement strand
AGGCGCTGACCGAGTCCGAGGTGGAGCCGCTACGCCGGGACTATTCGGAGCAGGTGCACGTCTGGGCATGGCAGCTGCAGCCGTGGCTGGAGGGACCGATGGAGTTCACGCGTCTGGTGGAGTACTCGGGCCTGCCGGCGGTGCAGGTGTTGCTGGTGTTGTTGCTCAACCCCTTGGGCTGGCCGCTGCGCTTCAGCCAGACGGAGTTCCATGGGCCGCTGCAGATCCGGATGGCCAGAGAGCGTGGCCTGTGACCGGCAGAGGAGCCGCAGAATGAGGGCAGATTGCGCTGCCGCCGCCATGGTGACTCTGACTATTCGCAACGTACCCGAGGTTCTGCATGCCCGCCTGAAGGCCCGGGCCCGGGCCAATCACCGTAGTCTCAGTGCGGAGGCGATCGCCTGCCTGGAGGAAGCCATTCGTCCGGGCAGTGAAGAGGTTGAGGCTTTTCTGGCGCGGGCAGCGGTGGTGCGGGCCCAGTTCAAGGGTTCACCCGTCACGCCGGATGAGCTGGTCACTGCTGCCCAGGAGCAGCAGACGTGAAGTCGGTATGTCAGGAATGTCTCCAGCCGGGATAGATGGCGATGGGTGAGATCGAGCGGATCGAGGTGCTGCAGGTGCCGGGACTGGGTCAGGTGAACGGTGGCCGACCGGCGGCCGAGACCCCAGTCGCGGCCACCGATCCACGTCGGGAGGTGGTGATCCAGTTTCTGCAGGCCCACTGCGCGGCGGTGAGTACCCAGCGCAGCTACGGCCAGGCCCTGGAGCGGTTTCTGGGCTTTCTGGGGGAGGCCGGCT
>CAYZUY010000216.1:0-3284 GCA_964481495.1 uncultured bacterium | reverse complement strand
GACTTGGCGAGGATGCGGGCGCTGGAGGTTTTACCGGTGCCCCGAGGGCCACAGAACAGGTAGGCCGGGGCAATCCGCCGCTGTTCGAGGGCCTGACAGAGGGTGGTGGCGATCGCCGTCTGGCCGACCAGATCCGCGAAGGTCTGGGGCCGGTACTTGTGGTGCAGCGGTTCGTAGGCCATGGGGTCCGACAGACGGCAGGCGCGGACAACTGAGGATACCGCGCTAGCCCGACGGCAGCATCGCCTCAATCCGGGCCAGCAGCAGCTGGGCGTCCTCCAGCTGGCGGCGGCGCTCACTCAGCTGCTGCTTGAGGGGATAGCGCTTCTCCAGGGCGGCCCGGGCCAGATCCTCCCGCTGGCGCTGCAGGGCCAGATTGGCCGCCTGCTGCCAGCTGTCCGCCTCACGCTGGAGCTCCGCTACCTGCTGCCGCAGCTGGCCCTCACTGTGGCGCAGACTACCGAGGGCATCCCCGAGCAGTTGCTGTGCGGTCCGCGGGTCGGCGGTACGGGCCTGGTCCAGCAGTGAGGCCACACCGAAGCCCCCGGCGATCGCCAGGGCAGGCAGGGCCAGGGGTGCCCCCAACACCAGCCCGCCGACCGCCGCTGCCCCCAGGGCCGCCTTCTCCACCTGACGGCTGCTGGCCTTGCCGGTCTTGCACCAGCTGGCGAAGTGTTCGCAGTTGTTGAACAGGACGTTGTAGCTCTGCTCACCGACCCGGCTCAGGGCCCGCTCGAGGGTCCACTCGACCGGGTCGGCAACGGTATAGTCCCGCAGCCGCAGGGGCTGGCCACGGCGGAACTGATCCACCGGCGTGCGCACAATCGTATCGCCCTCCAGGTAGTGGACGACGGAGCCGTCACCGATGTCGATGCCGTGGTGGGTGTAGATTCCTCCCTGGCGATCGACGTAGAGATGATCCCCCCGGGCCATGGGCACTGCTGCAATCCGGCTGCTCCCAGGATAGGGCGATCGCCGACGGCAGCCGCCTGCTAGCCTAGGGCCCGGATTCCCTCCGGAGTGATGCCGTGTCCGCCTCCCCCATCGGTCGTCGTCGTCTGCTGCAACTGGGCCTGATCGGTCTGGGCGCGGGACTCGGCCCGCTGCAGCGGCAGTTGAGGGCAGCCACTCCGCCCCGGCAGCCGGAACTGCGGTTTCTGGCCGTGGCCGACACCGGCACCGGTGGACGGGGCCAGTATGCCGTTGCCCGGGCCATGGAAGCCTACCGGCAGCGCAACCCGCTGAATCTGGTGATCCTGGGCGGGGACAACATCTACAACCACGGGGAGATGGAGAAGGTCGAGGCAGTCTTCGAGAAACCCTATGCCCCGCTGCTCAAGGCCGGTGTCCGCTTCCGGGCGGTGCTGGGCAACCACGACATCCGCACCAACAACGGCATCGACCACCTGCTCTATCCCGGCTTCAACTACGAGAACGGCCAGCGCTGGTACACCTTCCGTCAGGGCCCGGTGCAGTTCTTCATGCTCGACACCAACCGCAACGTCGACTGGACCCGACAGCTGACCTGGCTGGAGGCGGAGCTCAAGGCCAGCCGCTCTCCCTGGAAAATCGTCGTCGGCCACCATCCCATCTACTCCTCCGGCATCTACGGCACGGACCCGGGTATGGTGCGACGACTGACGCCCCTGTTCCAGCGCTACGGGGTGAAGCTCTACATCAACGGCCACGACCACAGCTACGAGCGCACCCGGGAGATCAACGGCACCACTTACCTCTGCGTCGGAGCTGGAGCCGGTCTGCGCCCGGTCGGCACCACGGCGATCACGGCAAAATCCGCCAGCATTCTCAGCTTCGCGGCCCTGGAGGTCTATCCCGAGGAAATCCGCATACAGGGAATCAGCAGCGACGGCAAGGTCTTCGACCAGGGTGTGATTCGCCGTTAGGGGGCGAGGAAGGCCTCCAGTGTTGCCCGGAAGCCAGCCGGGTCCTCCAGCATCGGGAAATGGCCCACCGCGGGCAGCACCCGGTGGTCGATGCGCGGGTTGAGCACCGCCGCCGCCGCACCCAGGTCCGCCGGAATAATCCGGTCGTACTGGCCCGAGAGCAACAGGGTCGGGCAGGCGATCGCCCCATAGGCCCGGGGCAGGGCAGCCGCCGTCTCGGCTGTAAAGCAGTCGCGCAGGGTGCCGCTGGCCGCCCGTTCGTCCGCCCGCACGAAATCCTCCAGAAATGCCTGCTGCTCGGCGGCATCCAGGGGCTGATGCAGGAATCGAGCCATGAACAGGGGTGCCATGCCCGGCACCCGGGGCAGCCAGGCCGGCCGCAACCGCACGATGCCCTGGCTGAGGGTCTGGAACAGAGCAAAGGCCTGGGGCTGGTAGTCGAACACGCCACCGCAGGTAAGAACTGCCCGGCCCACGAGTTCGGGCCATTGCTCCAGCAGCAGCGCCGCCACCGAACAGCCCATGGAGTGGGCCACCAGGGTCACCGGGGCCGACGTCCGGGTCACCAGTAGGTCCCGCAGGTCGGCGGCGTAGGCCGTCAGCCGGAAATCGCCGTCCGTCCCCCGATCAGCCGCTTCGCCGAAGCCGCACCAGTCAACCCGCAGAGCATCGTAGCGATCCGCCAGGGCGATCGCCGTCGAGCGCCAGTAGCGGCTGGAGCCGCCCCAACCGTGCACGAAGACCAACACCGGCCTGCCGGTGGGTTCACCCCCCGGTGTCTCCCACCGGGCCCAGAGCCGCTGGGCAGATCCCGACGAGGACATCACCGATCAGGCGGACTCGGGGGTGGGCAGGGAACTGGGGTGCACCAGCACATCGGCGCTGGAGCGCTTCTCGACCATCTCGCGGGTGATCGTGCACTGCTTGACGTCCTTGCGCGAAGGCAGCTCATACATGACGTCGAGCATGATTTCCTCGACGATGCCCCGCAGAGCCCGGGCACCAGTCTTGCGCCGGTAGGCTTCCTTAGCGATCGCGGCGATCGCCTCCCGCTGGAACTCCAGTTCGACGCTGTCCATGTGCATCAGCGTCTGGTACTGCTTCACCAGCGCGTCCTTGGGCTCGGTGAGGATATCGCTCAGGGCCTTCTCATCCAGTGGTTCCAGCACCGCCGTCACCGGCATCCGCCCGATGAACTCCGGAATCAGCCCGAAGCGCACCAGATCCTCAGGTTCCAGGTAGCGCAGCAGATCCGCCGCCTGCTTCTCCCGGGGCACCTGCTGCTCACCGGTCTGGACGAAGCCGATCGACTTCTGACCAACCCGGCGCTCGATCAGCTTGTCGAGGCCCACGAAGGCACCGCCGCAGATGAACAGGATG
>CAYZUY010000215.1:0-3299 GCA_964481495.1 uncultured bacterium | reverse complement strand
CAGTACCAGGGACTGCTGCGGGAACTGGAGGTCGCCCAGACCAACCTCAAGAACTTCATCGAAGCCCGGGAGAAGTTCCGCCTCGAGGCCGCCCAGAAGACCGTGCCCTGGGAGCTGATCAACCAGCCGGAAGTCGGCCTGATGCCGGTCTCCCCCAATATCCCCCGCAACTTCGCTCTGGGTCTGGTGGTCGGTCTGGTGGCCGGGGCCGGGGCCGCCCTGCTGCGCGATCGCTTCGACCACGTCTATCACAGCCCCGAGGAGGTGAAGGTGGAACTGCCCCAGATCCCTCTGCTGGCAGCCATTCCCCACATTGCCGAACTGAAATCGGCGCCCGAGGCACTGCCGGGCGTGACTGCCGTGTTGCCTCCCGGCACAGAGGACACCACGACCGCGACTGCAGAGAGCGACCCCAGTGCCAATCGCCCCCGCCGCGGCTACTACTACCGGGACCGTCGCCACCTGGAAGCCTTCCGCAGTCTCTACACCAACCTGCAGTTCCTCAGTGCCGATACGCCAATCCGGGCGATCGCCATCGGTTCCTCGATGGCCAGCGAGGGCAAATCCACCGTCAGTCGCCTGCTCGCCAGCACCGCTGTGAGCATGGGCAAACGGGTGCTGGTCGTGGATGCGGACCTGCGCAAACCCCAGGTACACAAACGCTTCGGGGTCGACAACCTGGTCGGTCTCAGTAACCTGCTGGCCGGGGAAGCGAACCTTACCCAGGTACTGCAGGAAGTTGAGCCGGGGCTGTGGGTCGTCACGGCCGGCCAGCGTCCTCCCGACCCCATCCGCCTGCTGGCATCCGAACGGATGCAGGAACTGTCGTCTTACTTCAAGACCTGCGGGGAGTTTGACCTGGTTATTTACGATACGCCGCCCCTGCTGGGGATGGCCGATACCTCCGCCCTGGCGAGTGAAGCGGTGGATGGGGTGATTCTCGTGATCAGTCTCGGCCGGGCTGATCGCAAGGCTCCCAAGGAAGTGATCGCTCAACTGCGGTTCGGCAACATCCCGCTGCTGGGAGTGGTCACCAACGCTCTGCGCGAGGAGACCCACGCCCAGGGGCTGGGGTACTACCAATACAACTACTACAGCTACTACCGGGGCTACGGCGACGATGAGCCCCAACGACCTCAGGCCACCGGTTGGCGAGCCTGGCTCGAGAAACTGCTGGCGTCCCTTTAGGTGCGCAACCATGCCCGGAACACTGCATGCCCCCCCCGTTATTTCAAGTGCCTAGGGTCTTGAGGTAGCGGAAATCGCCTCGGGAACTGCGAACTGCCTTCCTGCGCTGGCGATCGTGGTGTGCGTTTCAAGGAGCCCTTTCCCATGACCAAGCTTCCTCTGCTGCTGGCAGTGCCGCTCTTGCTGCCGCTTTCGGCTCCAGCTCAGGCTGAACCGTCTCGGTCACTGACCGTGATACCTGTGAATACTCCCGGGGATGTCGAATCCGGGACTCACTTCGATTCCCGTCGGGCAGCCGACCTGGTGGCCCAGGCGCCGGCCACGACGGCTCCGACCCCGGCTCCGGCGTCCGCCGATACCGCCAGGAGCAGATCCGCCAGACCCTGGAAAAGCTGCTGGCTAAGGTTCCCAAACCCCGGATCGGACGTCCGGCACTGACCGCCGGGGTTCCCAGTGGTTTCGGGGCTGGCTTCGGTGACTACTATGCGTCGATTACCGGGTCCACGCCCGGCAATCTGCGCAACGGCGAGTATGACGGCTCTGCCTCGATCGGTTTCGGCGTCGGCAATGTGGTCGAGGCCGTGGGTGCCAGCCTCACCTACAACCTCACCTCCTTCCGCCAGTTCGCCCAGAACGGCACCTTTGACATCGATGTCAGCCGGGTTCTGTTCAACGAGGAACGCTTTCAGGCCGCTGCCAAGATCAGCTGGCTGAACGCCTTCAACTACGGCAGTGCAGCCGGGGGAACGCCCTCCAACCTGGTCGGAACCTTCAGCTTCGCCGTGCCCACGGACCCCGCCAATCTCGACAATCCCAAAACCCTGCTGATCACCACCGGTATCGGCGGCAATTTCTTCACCAATGCCCCCAATGGCTCTACCGGTGGCTTTGCGGGTGTTGGCTACGAGCCTCTGCCCTGGCTGGGCACCAGCATCGCCTACAGCGGTGCCGGGGTGAACAGCCAGATCTCGGTGGCTCCGGCGCGGGATCTGCCCCTGAGCATCAACCTGCTCTACGCCGACATGTTTGCCCAGAGTGCCGGTGGACCGACCGCTCTGCTCACCATCAGCTTCGGCGAGAACTTCCTGACCCCGGGCTTCCCCTAACCGATTGCAGAACGAACAGACCTGTACCTTAAGCGAGCTTGAAAAGCGATGCAGAAGTTAAGAATCATCAGTCTGGTGGGGCTATCTGCCCTCAGCCTGGGACTGACGACACCCGTCCTGGCGGGCTCCGCACCTGCCGGTGCCAGTAGTGGCGCCACTGCCGCTGGCGGCCAGAGTTCCTCGCCGATTGCGACCCCCACTCCCCCGACGGTCACCCCCGCTGCGGTTACAGCTATCACCAATGCAGTCAATGCCGCTGTTCAGGCCGGGGGTATTTCCAGCGAATCCGCTGCTGCGGTTACGCAGGCTGTGCAGAGTGGGAATGCGCCCGCAGCTGCGCAGGCGCTCACCAACCTTCTGAGCGCACCCACAACCAACGTCGCCGTGGCAGGCCCGGCGGTGGCTCAGTCCCTGGTAGCCCTGGGGGTCCCGGCTGCCGATGTGGCAGCGGCCTTTGCCGCGCTGGGCATTCCCACCGGCGATCTGGAGCGTTAGGCCCGCTGCGACGCTCGTGTCAGTGTCCTGAATACCTGACCAGCCCCGGATCCCAGAACCCGGGGCTGGTCCAATCGGGATGCGTCTGCCGACCGCTCCTGGGTTTCCGCATGCGGGCAGATGATCCCGGTGAAATGCTTAAACCACTGTGCAGACCGGGAGCTCCCGGCTGCGGAGCGATTACGGTCGAAGCAGCGCCATCACCGCCCCGCTGCTCACTCACCGGAATCGCTGCCATGGCCCGCATTCATCTGGTTGTGCATCAGAACCCCGACCGCACCCACCTCGGACAGATCTACGACGGCAATCAGCTGATCGGCGAGGTGTCGGGCCGCAGTGAGCGCGACACCACCCACCGGGCCGAGGAACTGCTGACCGAAGCCGAGATGCTGGAACCCCAGGCCCGGAGCCGCCGGACCTGAGGCCCAGCCCCCTAGGCCGCCGTCAGACCGCTGTGGCGCAGCAGCGCCGCCGTGGTCGGGCCCCTTCCCCGGAAGGACTCGAACACCG
>CAYZUY010000214.1:0-3302 GCA_964481495.1 uncultured bacterium | reverse complement strand
AAGATCAACAGCGGCAGCAGAATGGCGTAGTCGAGCAGAAATCGTCGCAGCGATAGAGGAGGCATCAGGACCCCAGCAGTTTTAGAGCAGCGGGAAAATCGAAGTTCAGGGCCGCCGTTACGCCCCGCAGCGTCTTCAGGGTGGGAGAACGATCGCCCAGCACCGCTGCCCGGTCGAAGGCCATCCGCGCGGCTCCCAGTTGGAAACGATAGGTCCGCACCACCCCCAGGGCCAGCCAGGCATTGGGATTACCCCCATCCAGACGGACGATACGGTTGAGGATAGCCTCAGCCTCGGGAGCCTGACGCTGCAGGGCATAGGCCAGGGCCAGCGGATAGAGGAGATCCAGACGATCCGGCTGGGTGACCAGCCGCGCCTGCCAGAACGTGACCGCCTGCCGCAGATAGTCCTGATCGGGATCAGCCTGATTGAGGCGTCCCACCTCCACAAACAGCGGATCGAACTCACCCCGGCGCAGCAGCTGTCCCAACGACTGCAGTATTGCGATCGGGTCACGCCCCGGAGGGCCCAGCTGTTCAGGCACTACGGCTGAGACACCGACCGGCAGTGCTTCCAGTACTCCGGTTCGGCGGTTCAGAGCTGTCACCTGAAGCGCTGCGTCATCGGTCAGCATCTGCGGTCGCCGAATCGTCTGGAGCAGTTCTCCGCAGCCCGCACCCGGCAGACCATAGCCCCGCGCCGGAGCCAGTTCCTGCTGAGCCAGAAGCTGCCCATCAGGAGATAACCAGTCCAGCAGCAGGAGGTGCTCGTTCAGCCAGTTCCGGCGGGCCATCAGCGTCAACACACCCTGAGTCGGACCTGCTCTCCAGACCGCCGCAGACGGCGATGACCCGGCACACTCGGTCGGCTGCATCAGCAGACTGGGCATCCGACGTTGGTAGAGGATGACGCTGCTGCCATCGGGAAGGGGCCACTGACCGGCAATGCGGAAGCTCTGATCACTGCGCAGGCGTTCCTCCAGAGCCGCCTGACGGGGCCGGGCATAGAGAGGACCCTGGTCGCCCTCTTTCACCACAAACCAGTCGAAGTCGGCCAACACTTCCTGGGGTCGGTCCGGCGGACTGATCGGCTCTCGAGCCGCGACCGTACGCCCCTGGCGCCGACCTTCGGCATCAAGGTTGAAGGCATTCAGGTAGGGATGGTCCGGCAGCACCGCCACGGTTTCCGTTCGTCCGGGCGCCAACTGCGACACGCGAGCGACAATTTCCGCCGTCGGCCAGCCCCGGGTTCCATCCGCCGGGTGGGTCGCAATGCCCGGCAGAGCCAGCAGCGGGAACTGAGCCAGCAGCAGCCCTGCCACAGCAACCAGGGCCAGAACGGTACGCAGTCCTTGCCCGTAGCGCCCCCGCCAGCGGTCGATCAGCGACCCCAGCAGCAGTAGCACCTGGGGCAGAAGCGGCAGGAAGAAGCGCTCGACCTTGGTGCTACCCAGCACACAGATCAGCAGACCACCCCCCAGATAGCTGGCGAACCAGAGCCAGCACCGCTCAAGCACCTGCCATCGGGGGAAGGAGCGCCGCCGCAGCCAGGGCAGCAGCGTGGCAGCCACCACCAGCGCCAGCACCCAGACCCCAACCATTCCCGGCAGGGCCAGCGGGTAGTAGAGCCAGCCCTCCAGGGAGTTGGCCTCCAGACCCGGCTGGTATTTGAGCCCCCACTCGCGTGCATTGGCCACCGAGGTGAGGATGGTCAGCCAGTTAGTCGAGAACCAGGGCCAGCTGAGGGCTAACGCGGCGATCACCAGCAGCATCCCCTGAAACGGACGCCACCAGTCGGCTCGACACAGATCCCGCACCAGCACGATGGCGACCCAGAGCAGGGGCAGCCAGAAGAACAGCAGCCCCGTCGGACGGCAGAGAAACACCGCCCCCAGTCCCAGTCCCGCCAGGACCGCAGCCCGGCTGCCACCCTGACCCAGGAACCAGGCACTCAGACCCCACCAGGCGAGGGTGGCGGTGGCTGCCAGAGGAAAGTCGATCAGATAGTCGGTGCGGTTGACCACCAGCAGGGGCGCCACCTGACTGAGGGCTGCCGCCCAGAGACCAACCCGGGCATTCCAGAACAGACGACCGCTGCCGTAGAGCCCCACCAGCAGCAGGGCATTCCACGGGGCATTGCCGGCGATCGCCTGGACGTAGCCCGGACCGAACAGAGCAAAAGTCGGGGCCGTCAGCAGATAACTGAGTGGTCCCCGGTAGCTGGGGGCGAGTTCCCAGAACTGACGCCACCAACCACCATCCAGGGGGGCAAAGGACTGCAGCTGCTGCCAGAAGGCGATCGCCCGGCTGAGGTGATCCCCCTGGTCCCACATCGGCGGAGCCTGCAGCCCCCGCAACCAGAGCAGGTCGAGGCACAGAGACGCCAGCCAGAAGGCCAGCAGAATCAGCCAGTCTCTACGGATCTTGAGATGCATCGGGTGCCAGCAGCGTCCAGCCGTCCAGGGTTGCCAGAACGACGCTACCATCCGGCGGTCTCGGCACCTCGGGACTCTGCCAAGTCAGACCGCGCAGCGGCACTTCCTCGGGCAGACGACGACCCAGCCTCGGAGCTGCCAGAGCCAGCACAATCGCCTGCTGGTTGGCACGGGCATCCAGCAGAGGGCCCCGGAAATCCACCACCGACTGCTGCAGCGGTCGGGCGATCGCCGCTGACGCCAGACCGCGACGCAACAGCGGTTCATGGTCGGTCCACAGACCCAGTTGGCCAGCCAGCACCAGCGTCAGCCAGGGAGTTCCCAGCCCCAGCCAGGGCCAGACCCTGATGCCCTGACGCCGAGCTAGAAGCAGCACCAGCGCCACCCAGCCTAGGCCGAGGATCAGGGCCAGTCCAGCGAAGGCTCGGATCTCCGGTGCGGCCAGTCCCGGCAGCCAGCCGGTCGCGATCGCAAGGCCCCCGAGCAGCAGGAGGCTGCTGAGGGTTGCCAGTCCCCACCAGAGCAGCTGCCCCAGCCGATCATTCGCGCGAGGGCCTGTGCCCAGGGCCAGGTGCTCCAGGGCAGCAGCCACCCAGAGCCCCAGAAAAGGCGTCAGTTGCAGACCGTAGTAGGGCGTTTTGGTGCGGAACAGACTGAGCAGTAGCAGCAGACCCATCGGATAGCCCAGCAGCAGCCAGAGTGCCGCACGGTCCTTCTCCGGTCGCGGCTGCCGCCACAGCTGCCAGGCTCCCAGGGGTGCCAGCAGACTCCAGGGCGCCGTGTTGGCCGGCAGATTCCAGAGGTAGTAGAACCAGGGCTGACTGAAACTCGGATCCCGGGAAAGAAACAGCAGCTTCTCCCAGAGGCC
>CAYZUY010000213.1:0-3304 GCA_964481495.1 uncultured bacterium | reverse complement strand
ACCGTGATGCAGCGCCACGCCATTCTTCTCGAGAAAGGAGATGTGCAGACGGCTGAGGCGACGCACCTCGCCGTCCACCGCTGCGATCAGCTTCGACCAGTGGAATCGGGGCTGCACCGCCTCCCAGCCGTAGGCTTTGGCGTACTCGTACTGATTGGCGAACCCGGACGCATAGACCATCAGCTTCTTGGGCACGCAGCCGCGGATCACACAGGTCCCACCCACCAGATCCGTCTCGGCGATGCCCACCCGCGCTCCGTAGCTGGCCGCCCGCTTCGATGCCGCCAGACCACCGGAACCCGCTCCAATCACAAACAGGTCGTAGTCGTAGGTCATGGGTGGCACACCGGCAAAGTCAGAAGCTGCGAGAATTTTACCGCTGCCCCAACCGCCCCCGGAGGTCCGATGCGCGCACTGCTCTGCGGCTATTACGGCATGGACAACGCCGGTGACGAAGCGTTACTGGCAACGCTGCTGCAGATGCTGCCGGACCACGTCGAACCGCTGGTGCTCTCGGGCAATCCCGACCAGACCCGACGGCGCTACGGCGTCGAAGCCGTGCACCGCTTCCGGGGACCGGCGGTGCTGCGCGCCCTCGGGCGCAGCGACCTGTTCATCTTCGGCGGTGGCAGTCTCGTCCAGGACGTCACGAGCTGGACCAGCGCCGCCTATTACTGTGGCCTGATGGTTACCGCCAAGGCCCTGGGGCTGCGGACCCTGGCCTGGGCCCAGGGCATCGGCCCCCTGCAGCGCCGTCGCACCCAGGCTCTGGCTCGCCTCGCCTTCCGGGCCTGTGACCAGATTTCAGTGCGGGACCCCGGTTCCCTGGCCCTGCTCCAGAGCTGGGGTATTCCGGCCACCCTGGCCCCGGATCCGGTCTGGGCCCTGGAGCCCCTAGGGGAAGCCCCACCGGAGGCCCGCGGTGCGATCGCCGTCTGCCTGCGTCCCCACCCGGAGTTCACCCCCCAACGGCAGGCCGTGGTCGCTGAGGCCCTCGACCAAATCAGTCGTGACTGGAACCGGCCACTGCTGTTTCTGCCGTTCCACGGTGGCCAGGATCTGTCCTTGGCCACTACCCTGGCCGAACGACTGCCCGGCGCCCGACTGCTGCAACTGACGGATCCCCGGGCCCTGGTCGCAGTCTTCCAGGCGGTGGAGTTCACCGTGGCCATGCGCTTCCATGGACTGGTGATGGCCCTGGCCGCCCACCGACCGGCCTACGGTATCAGCTACGACCCTAAAGTGACGCGCCTGATCGAGGTCACCGGTTGCCCCGGCTGCGAGCTGGCGGACCTGCCCACCGATGCGCAATCCCTGGTGCAGCAATGGCAGTCCGCTCGGGCCCAACCGATCGCGGTCGGGGATCTGGCCGCCGATGTCGAACAGCACCGACGGCTGCTGCTGGCCCTCTGTCATCAGCCGGAGATGAAGAATAGCCGTGGTTTTGGCGAGGGCTGATTTCCTGTAATAGTCTGGGGTCTGAGACTTCGTCGCTCCGGGGGCAGCGGATGCCATGTCCAGACGCAGAGTGAACCGGTTCCCGTCCGAGACACCCCAGCCCCCCCTGGCATCAGATAGCGACACCGTCGATCTCGAGGTCTACCAGGCCCTGATGCAGCAGTACAACGATCTGCGGCAATGGGTCGCTCAACTGGAGGCCGACCTGCAGGCAGCCCACGAGGCCCAGGTGCCCGTGGTCGAGATTGTCGACTCCGGTGCGGGCGAGGAGCTGCAGCAGTTGCGCTCGCAGCTGATGAGCAGCCGGGAACGGGTCGCCGCCATGGAGCGGGCCTGCGCCGACCGCCAGCAGCAGCTGGGCAGCCAGGAACAGCAGCTGGTGCTGCTGCAGGAGGAGGCCCGCAGCCTGCGGGAGCGGCTGGAATGGCACCAGCGCTACGCTGCCCAGCTCAAGTCCGCCCTGGAGCGCTGCATGGAGAGCGATCGCCCACCCGCAGCCGTTCCCGCCCCCGAACCCGTAGCCACCAGCTCCGAGCCAGCCGTCAGTGGCCCGGATGCTGACTGGCCTTCGCCCCGGATCCTGCCCCGCCGTCGCACCGCCAGCTCCGTGGAACTGCCCCGGTTCGTGCGCCTCAGCTAAAGCACCCCCCGGGAAATTCCCGTTTGACAGATGAAGCCGGTGGGGTATCATGCGCGGTACTCCGCCCTGGCAGCGGTTTTCCAGGCAATCCGGCGCCCGATGACGTACCCGATTCCCAGCACCGCCGAGGAACTCCTGCAACTGCAGCAGGCTCCGGCCACCACCGAAACCGTGGCGGCGGGGATTCTTGGACTGGTGCAGCTGACCCGGGCCCAGGGTCGGACCCTGGCCGAACTGCTGCAGGAAGTCCTGGCCGAGGACGCTCTGCTGGATGCCGCCCAGCGCCAGTGGCTGGGACAGCTGGTGACCGAGACCTGGGAGCAGGCCACCCGCAATTGAAGCGTCCCACCTACTTCAAGCGATAAAAAAGGGCGGGAACCGCGTAGGTTCCCGCCCTTTTTCGAGGTCCGACCGTCTAGGCTGCTGTCGCCAGCTGCGCCTGGGACAGCAGTTCCTGCAGTTCCTCGCCTTCAATCACCTCGGTGCGGAGAATCTGCTGGGCGATCGCCTCGAGCAGGTCGCGATTGGCGTTGAGGATGGCCAGGGCCTGGGTATGACCGTCATCCACCAGTTGCTTCACCTCGGCATCGATCGCCTTGGCGGTCTCGTCGCTGACCCGACGGCGGGGATTCATGTCCTGGCCGAGGAAGCCGGGACCGCTGCTTCCCTTGTCGAAGGCCATGGGGCCGAGCACCTGGCTCATGCCGTACATGGTCACCATCTGCTCGGCCAGATCCGTGGCCCGCTGCAGGTCGTTGGCTGCGCCGGTGGTGATACTGCCGAAGACAATCTCCTCGGCCGAGCGTCCCCCCAGCAGAGTGGCGATCTGACCCTTCAGTTCCTGCTCGTTGAGCAGGAAGCGGTCCTCGGTCGGCAGTTGCAGGGTGTAGCCTAGCGCTGCCATCCCCCGCGGCACGATCGAGATCTTGGCCACTTTGCTGCCGCCGGGCATCAGGGCTCCGACGATGGCGTGGCCGACTTCGTGGTAAGCGACAATCCGCTTTTCCTCGTCGTTGAGCACCCGGCTCTTCTTCTCAAGACCGGCCACCACCCGTTCGATCGCCTCGAAGAAATCCGCCTGACTGACGGTCTCACGGCGGTTACGGGCCGCCAGCAGTGCCGCCTCATTCACCAGGTTGGCCAGATCCGCCCCCGCGAAACCGGAAGTGCGAACCGCCAGCTGGTCGAGGTCCACGTCCGTCCCCA
>CAYZUY010000212.1:0-3441 GCA_964481495.1 uncultured bacterium | reverse complement strand
GGATGAGAATGAGGGTTCACCTCTGAGATGCAGATGCTTATCCCAGAGACATGCCAGTCATCCTAGCAGGCCAACCGGATTTAGCATCCAGACTTACACCAATCATGAAACAGAAGTCTCAAAAGGCCTGACTACCCAGTGGCGCTCCCTGCCGCTCTCTCCTGTTCAGTTCCTTGATCGAGACTGTTCTCAGGGCAGTCAGCAGGTAGCACAGTTCCGAATCAGGGTGTCAAGCTAGAGCAGATTTTGCGACACTTGTCGCATTCCCTTTGATCCACAGGAGTATCAGAAGCCAACCACTGAGCTAACATTGGGCACTGAATTTGAGCCTTGTTCTCAGCCGCATGCCTAGACTCCTGATTGCCATCATCGGCGGCGGCAGAGCCGGCAGGAACGCAAGCCGTCAGCCCCCGGTACCTGCAGCGGTGGCGAGGATAGGTCGCACGGATGTTCCGTCAGTTCACCAACCGCCCGAGCACCTTCAGCTGTTCCGGTGTCGGGCAGGTCAGCGGGTGCATCTGCTGCAGGTGATTGAGGGCACTGGTGAGGGAGAGCCCCCGATGACGGCACAGATACGCCAGGCAGACGAGGGGCGAGCGCTCGACCCCGGCCAGACAGTGACAGTAGACCGGGGCTGCGGTCTCGAGCAGGCTGGCCAGCGTGTCCGCCGCCACCGTCAGGTCCTCCACCGTCAGAGGGGCATTCACATGGCTGTCAGGCAGAACGATCTGTCGTCGAACCAGCTGTTCCGACCAGGCAGGCAGAGACGCCTCCTCCGGACTGTGCAGGGTCAGCAGCCCCCGGAACCCCAGGGCTTCGAACAACGGTTGCTGGGTCGCACGGGGTCTCGGTCCCACCATCAGACGACCCGGTATGACCCAGTTGCCCCGCAGTGGGGGAAGGGGTTGACCATTCATCTGAGAACTGGAGTCAGGCTTACGACCCATCAGTCGCTGAATCGAGGACCTCAGAAACCCCATGACTAATCTCTCGTCCGTGTCGTTGCGCTGGCTGATGCTGGGTTTCTTCTCGGGTCTGATGCTCGGGCTGATGCCGACGCCCAGCGCCGCCCAGACCTGGCCCAGACCCGAGCGTAGCAGCCCGAGTCGCCCTCCGGCGTCGGAACGCTACCGCTTGGGGCCGGGCGATCGCCTCAAGGTGACGGTGCTGGACGACGCCACCCTCAGCGGAGACTATGAGGTGCTCTCGGACGGCACGCTGGTGCTGCCCCTGGCCGGAACGCTGGAGGTGCAGGGGCTGACCCTGGAGCAGAGTACGGAAGCTCTGACCCGTCGGTTCGGGCGCCTGCTGAGGCGCCCGATTGTTACGGTCAGTCTGCTGGCTCAACGACCGGTGCGGGTGGCGATCGCCGGAGAGGTGAGCCGTCCGGGCGTGTACACCGTCGGCAGCAACGGGGCGGGATCCGGGGAGAAACCGACCCTGACCAAGCTGATCCAGCAGGCCGGTGGCATCACCCAGACTGCGGATGTCCGCCGCATCGAGATTATCCGCGAGGGGGAACGGGGACAGCCGGGTTCCAGCCGTACCCTGGATCTCTGGCAGCTGCTGCAGTCGACCGACCTCAGTCAGGACCCCTTCCTCTACGACGGCGACCGGATCCGCATTCCCACCGCCGTGGCTCTGAAGCCGGAGGAGATCCGCAGCCTCGGCAGCGCCAGCTTTGCTCCGGCCACCATCGGCGTCAACATCGTGGGGGAAGTGCCGAAAACAGGGCTGATCCAGCTACCGCCGAACACCCCCCTGAACCAGGCGATTCTGGCTGCCGGCGGGTTCAGCAACCGTTCCGAAGCCTCCAATGTCGAGCTGGTGCGGCTGGAGCCGAACGGTACGGTCAGTCGTCGGGTCTTCCAGGTGGATTTCGGCACCCCCGCCGACGAGCAGCGCAACCCGCCGTTGCGCAGCAATGACACGGTGATTGTGGCCCGCAATGCCTTTGCCACCGCCACCGATGGTCTCGGCACCGTTCTCAGCCCCTTCACGGCCGGCAGCTTCCTGCTGCGGATCTTCGGACTCGGTCTCTAGGCCCCTCCCCGCACTCCCCGCACTCATCTTCCATGCCGCAACCCAACCCTGCCCTGCCTCCCCAACGTCCCGAGGGCCCACTGCAGCCCTCTCCCCAGGAAG
Source organism: uncultured bacterium (assembly GCA_964481495.1). Taxonomy (GTDB): domain Bacteria; phylum Cyanobacteriota; class Cyanobacteriia; order Synechococcales; family Synechococcaceae; genus CAWUMD01. Next base: position 1,296 of record CAYZUY010000212.1, on the reverse strand, counting down.
CAGTGGTGACCATCCAGCCGACGGCGAGTTACGCATACCCCAACGCCGCCAGGGACGAAGGAGGTCTCAATTTTCGTCAGGTCTGGCAGATTCTGGTGCGGCGATATCGCCTGTTCCTGCTGGTGGCTGTGTCGGTCACGGGCCTGGTCTGGGCAAAGACACTGCTGGAAACCCCTCTTTATGAGGGGCGTTTCAAAGTCCTGGTCGAGGATGTGAACAAGTCCCAACCGCCCCTGCCGACGGAGGTGGCCGCCGGCCTGCCCAAGCTGGAGGATGCCGACTTCGCCACCATCGTCGATCTGATGCAGAGCGATACCCTGCTGATGCCCGTGGCCCGGGAACTGCGCCAGACCGGCAGCCCCAAGGCCCCCAGCCTCAGCGACCTGCAGACCGCCGTAACCAGCCAGCAGCTGGCCGTGACCCGGATCGACGGCACCAAGATTCTGGAGATCACCTACCGGAACCCGTCCCGGGAGCAGGCCCGGAAGGTCCTGGAAGTTCTGGCCCGCAACTTCGTCAACTACAGCCTCACCCGCGAGCAGCAGAAGCTGAATCAGGGCATCCGCTACCTCGAGCAGCAGTTCCCGGGGCTGCAGGCCCGGGTGGACCGCCTGGAGAGCCAGCTGGAGCAGTTCCGTCGTAATTACAGCTTCATCGACCCCGACAAGCAGGGGGAAGCACTGCTGAATTCCGTCAGCAACGCCCAGGAAACCCAGCGGGATCTGGCCCGGCAGCTGTCCCAGGCCGAGGCCAACCGCACCCTGCTGCAGCGTCAGGTCGGTCTGATGCCGGAGCGGGCCCTGGCCGCCGCTTCCCTGAGCGAATCCCCCCGCTACCAGAGCCTGCTCAACGACCTGCTGGAGCTGGACAAGAAGATCGCCCTCGAGTCGGCGCGGGTGCAGCCGGATAATCCGACGCTGCTGACGCTCAAGGACAAACGGGCCCAGCTGCTGCCCCTGCTGAAGCAGGAGTCGGCCAAGCTGCAGGGACAGGGCGGCAGTGCCGGCCGGCCGGCCGCCCAGCTCACCCAGACCGGCCTGGGCCTGACCCAGAAGCTGATCGAGAATGCCAACCTGGTGCGCAGCCTGCGCCAGCAGCAGGCGGTGGTCGCGGCCCAGCAGGCGCAGATTCAGCAGCAGTTCCAACGCTATCCGGCCCTGGCCCGCCAGTACCAGGGGCTGCTGCGGGAACTGGAGGTCGCCCAGACCAACCTCAAGAACTTCCTGGAAGCCCGGGAGAAGTTCCGCCTTGAGGCCGCCCAGAAGACCGTGCCCTGGGAACTGATCAACCGGCCGG
>CAYZUY010000211.1:0-3498 GCA_964481495.1 uncultured bacterium | reverse complement strand
GGCTGCGGCTGGGTACTGCCGGGCTGGGGGGTGATGCTCAACAACATGCTGGGGGAGGCGGACCTCAACCCCTGGGGCTTTCATCGCTGGGCAGCCGGGGTGCGGCTGTCCTCGATGATGGCGCCGACGATGCGGCGCCAGGGGGGAGAACCCCGGCTGGTGCTGGGGACCGGGGGGGCCAACCGCATCCGCACGGCGATCGCCCAGGTGATCTGGCGCTGGGCGTTGCAGGGGCTGGATCTGGAGGAAGCGATCGCGGCGCCCCGTCTGCACTGGGAGGCGGGGCGCCTGGACTGGGAACCGGGCTGGCCCGAAGCGGAGCTGGCGGGGGCGATCGCCCTCAGCCGGGAGTCACGGGACTGGCCGGAGCCGAGCCTGTTCTTCGGCGGGGTGCATGCGATTGTCCGCAGAGCCGACGGGTACCTGCAGGCGGTGGGTGACCCCCGCCGTCACGGGGCGGCGGCTGTGTGGCGAGGGGGCTGAAGTGTCCTTGTCTGGACCAGGGGGCAGGGCTCAGACGGGTGCAGCGGCCTGGAGTGTCGCGCCAGGGCGGGGCAGATCCGGGCGCAGCTGGGCGTAGAGGTGCTCCACCTGGGTGATGTTGTCGCGCAGGGTATAGCGCTCGAGCACCCGCTGGCGGGCCTTGCGCCCGAGGATGTCGCGCATCTCCGGATGGTCGCGCAGCAGGGGCAGTAGGGTCTGCAACTGCGCTGCCACCCGGGCCGGATTGAGGACGATCCCGGCCCCGTCCGCCAGCACCTCGCCGTCGGCTCCGGCATCGGTGGCCAGGCAGGGGGTGCCGCAGGCCATCGCTTCGAGCAGCGACAGGGACAGCCCCTCCACGAAGGAGGGCAGGATGAAGGCCTCCGCTGCCCGCAGGAAATCGATGCGGCGTTGCTCATCGCCCTCGAAACCCCACCAGACCACGCCCAGCTCCGGGCCGTAGCTGCTCTCGAGCAGGGTGCGCAGCGTGCCGTCACCGACGATCAGCAGTCGGCAATCAGGGCCCATCTCCGCCAGCTTCCAGCCCTTGAGCAGGGCTTCGACGTTCTTCTCGGCCGCCAGCCGACCCAGATAGACAAACAGCCGTTTCCCGGCTAGGTCCGGGGGCAGGGCCGCCGGACCGGGGCAGTAGCGCTCAATATCCACACCGTTGGGGATCACCGCTACCCGCTCCGGGGCAACGCCCAGCCGGATCAGCAGCTCCTGCTGCAGGTTCGAGAAGACGATGGTGCGGTCGTAGCGGGCCAGGGCCGGAGCGTAGAGCTGGTAGGTGAGGTGCTGGGTGCCCGAGGAGATGTTGCGCAGCTTCTGGTCGAAGGCCGGATGGAAGGTCGCCACCAGCGGCACCCCCAGTTCCTCGCAGATTTCCGGCAGCAGGAAGTCGAGGGGCGAGAGGGTGAGGGAGGCATGCACCAGATCCGGCTGCAGCTGCTCGAGGGCCTGCTTGAGCACCTTGCTCGAGCGCAGGGAGGGAATGGTGTAGATCTGCGACTTGAACAGGCAGGGGATCGACACTTCCGGGCACTCCGGCCAGTCAGCGTGGGTGTCGTTCTCCTGGGCGAAGTGCAGGAAGCTGACGCGGTAACCGCGATCCAGCAGTGCGTTGGTGATCTCCCGACCGTAGGTGACATTGCCGCAGAAGGGCGACTTCTTGCCGAGCCAGGCGATGTGCATGCGATCCCCAGGGCGGGTGAAGAGCTTTCAACGAGGATAGCTCAGGCCTGGGAGCGGGGTCTCACCAGCAGCAGCAGCTCACTGCCCAGCAGCAGCAGGGCCAGACTGATCAGGGTCGGGGTGAGGCCGAAGCGGCTGACGGCCACCCCCGCCAGGGCCAGGGGCAGGCTGAGGGCGATGTTGATCGCGTTGTTCTGCAGGCCGAAGACCTTGCCCCGCATCGCTTCGGGGGTTTCCTCCTGGATGGTGGTCTGGGCGGGGATGCCCAGCATCGAGGCGAAGATGCCCAGGGAGGCGATCGCCGCCAGGGTGAAGCCCAGCGACCCCTGGGTGAGGCTGAGGCTGGCCAGCATGGCTGCCAGCCCGACCATGCCCACCTCCGTCAGCCGCCGCCGGGAGAGCCGATGGCCGAACTGGCCGACGGTGAAGGCTCCCAGGCCCATGCCCAGTCCGGCCATGGCCAGCAGAATGCCGAACTTCTTGGCCCCCAGTCCGGGTAGGTCCGCTGCCAGACTGAGGGCCAGCACGTAGAGGGCCGCCAGCAGCGAGTAGAGCAGAACCAGCCGCAGCACTGCATTGCTGACCAGCGGGTTCTCCCGCAGGAACACCAGCCCCTCGCGGATGTCCTCCCAGACGTGGCTGTCGCCGCGATGGGCCTCTGATTCGCGGATGCGGGGCATCACCAGACAGGCGGCGGCGGCCAGATAGGCCACGGCTACGAAGTAGACCTCACCGTGGGGCAGGCCGATGCGGCTGAACCAGTGATCGGCCAGATCGAGGAAGGGTTCGCCGATGGCGAAGCCGACCACGTTGGCCGCCATCATCGTGGCGGTATAGAGGGAGTTGGCGGCCAGCAGGTAGCGCCGCTTGACGATCAGGGGAATCGCCGCCTGCTCCGCCGGGGCGAAGATCTGGGTGAGGCTGGACTCGATCAGGGTCGTCACCAGCAGGCAGAGGTAGCCCAGGGGGACGCCCCAGACCGGCTGGAGGGCGTGTTCACTGCTGAGCAGCAGGGGCAGCCCCAGCAGCATCAGCCCCCGCAGCAGATTTGAGATCACCATCACCTTCTGCTTGGGCCAGCGGTCGGCCCAGGCTCCGGCCAGAGAACCCAGCAGCACCGCCGGAATCGTATTGGCGATGTAGATCGGGGTGGCCCAGGCGGTGATGTCGCGGCCGCTCTCGCCGCTGTAGGTACCGACGATCAGATAGATCATCAGCAGGATGTAGAGCTTGTCCGCCAACTGGGAGAAGATCTGCCCGCCCCAGAGCCAGAGGAAGTGGCGGTTGCGCAGCACCGGCAGGAATCCGGTGGCGGGACGGCGACCTTGGGCGGGCATGGATTCCTCGGTGGACGGTGGGTCTGCGCCCTCGGGCGCGGCGGTGGGGAGCGGTGCGACAGCGGTATCCGGGGCGATCGCCGTCGCTGCGTCGGTGTCGAGTTCAGGCAGGAGTGGCATCGACAGGGCGGATGAGGGAGTCGAGCAGCTGGGGCGAAAGCAGACGACGGTCGTAATGACTTTCAATGATGGCGCGAAGCGACCGTTCCAGCATCGGCCAGGGAGACGGATCGGCTGCTGCGGTTTCCGAGCCTGGGGCGGGGAGTGTGGCCTGTGGCAGCTGCTGCAGCCACCAGAGTTCCGCCGCCGTCAGCAGCAACTCCCGTTCCTGGGGGCTGCGTCGGTACTCAACCGACGGCGCCAGGATGCCCCCCTGGCGGGCATTGAAGCGCACTCGCCAGCCGGGATTGTCTAGGGGTGGTTCGAGGACCTGACCGCTGAGGCAGCAGGCCTGCACCCGGGGGGCCAGTCCCTCCAGGGCCAG
>CAYZUY010000210.1:0-3513 GCA_964481495.1 uncultured bacterium | reverse complement strand
CGGGCAGGCTCGTACACTGGATTTCAGTGCCGGAACCGAAGCGGACTGCTCGAGATCTCTATGTTTCTACCCCAGCGTCCCCGCCGTCTGCGGGTCTCCGACTCCATGCGCGCCATGGTGCGGGAGACCTCCCTGTCGGCCAACGACTTCATCTACCCGCTGTTCGTCCACGACAAAGACGAAATCACCCCCATCGGCGCCATGCCGGGCTGCAGCCGCTGGTCCCTGAACGGGCTGGTGGAGGAGGTCGGCCGGGCCGTGGACCTGGGCATCCGCTCCATCGTGCTCTTCCCCAAGGAGGCCGACCACCTCAAGACCGAGGACGGGCTCGAGTGCACCAACGAGAACGGTCTGATTCCCCGGGCCATCCGGCTGGTGAAGCAGCACTATCCCCAGGTCACGATCATGACCGACGTGGCCCTCGACCCCTACTCCTGCGACGGCCATGACGGCATCGTCAGCAGCGAAGGGGTGGTCCTCAACGACGAGACGGTGGAGATCCTCTGCCGTCAGGCGGTGGTCCAGGCCAAGGCCGGGGCTGACCTGATCGGGCCTAGCGACATGATGGACGGTCGCGTCGGGGCGATTCGCCGCGCCCTTGATGAAGCCGGGTTCACCCGCGTTGGGATCATCAGCTACACCGCCAAGTACGCTTCCGCCTACTACGGTCCCTTCCGGGAAGCCCTGGACCCGGCCCCGCGCCCCGCCGGGGCCAAGCCGATTCCCAAGGACAAGAGCACCTACCAGATGGATCCGGCCAACCGGCGCGAAGCGATCCGCGAAGCCCGGCTGGACGCCGAGGAAGGGGCCGACATCCTGATGGTGAAACCGGCCCTGGCCTACATGGACATCATCCGCGCCCTCAAGGATGAGACCTGCCTGCCGATCGCGGCCTACAACGTCAGCGGCGAGTACGCCATGGTCAAGGCAGCAGCCGAGAAGGGCTGGCTGGATGAGCGGGCGGTGGTGCTCGAAACCCTGCTCAGCTTCAAGCGGGCCGGGGCGGATCTGATCCTCACCTACCACGCCCCCGATGCCGCCCGCTGGCTGCGGGAAGGCTGAAGCCCAATCGCGGCCCGATGACGCCGGAGCTGCCCCGGGGGCAGCTCCGGCGTTTCGGTGTCAGCCCTGGAATGGCAGCTCGATGCGCGGTGCCGCCTGAGGCTGGGGCCGCAGGGCCAGACCGGTAGTCGGCTCAAACAGGTGAATCTGCTCCGGGCGGAAGGAGAGCCAGATGCTCTCGCCGCGCTGGACCCCGTCCTCGGGGCTGAGGCGGGCCTGCAGGGGGGCGCTGGCCCCTTCGAGACGGCACTGCAGATACTGATCGCTGCCGAGGGCTTCGATCAGTTCGACCTGCACCGGAATGTTCTTGGTGGCCGCTGCCGCCAGGGTGAGGTGCTCCGGCCGGAGGCCCAGGGTCAGGGTCAGGCCTTCGTAGGGCTGCAGCAGTGAGCCCCACTCCTCCGGCAGGGTGCAGCGGAACTGGGGATGCTGCAGCTGCAGCGGGCCGCGCACGGTGACCGGAATCAGGTTCATCGGTGGGGATCCGATGAAGGTGGCCACGAACTGATTGGCCGGGCGATGGTAGAGCTCCAGGGGGGTGGCCAGCTGCTGCAGGTGTCCGGCATTGAACACGGCGATGCGATCGCCCATGGTCATTGCCTCCACCGGATCGTGGGTGACGTAGAGGGTGGTGATCCCCAGCTGACGCTGCAGCTGGACAATCTGGGCCCGGGTCTCCTGACGCAGCTTGGCGTCGAGATTGGAGAGCGGCTCGTCCATCAGGAAGACCTGGGGATTGCGGGCGATCGCCCGCCCCAGGGCCACCCGCTGTTTCTGGCCACCGGAGAGCTGCTTCGGCAGGCGATCGAGCAACTCCTCCAGCTGCAGCATCCGGGCCACCTCCAGCACGCGGCGACGGATTGCCGCCTCCCGCTGGGGCTGGTAGCGCAGTGGGGCCGGCCATTCCCGGCTGGCTGCGCTCAGCTGCCGCTGCAGCCAGGGACCCCAGCCTGGCTTCACACCCATGCGCCGCAGCCCGAAGGCGAGGTTGTCGTAGACGCTCAGGTGGGGGTAGAGGGCATAACTCTGGAACACCATGGCGATGTCCCGTTCCTTGGGCGGCAGATCGTTGACGCAGCGATCGCCCACCAGAATCCGTCCGCCGCTGGGCTGCTCGAGCCCGGCCAGCAGCCGCAGCAGCGTGCTCTTGCCACAGCCGGAGGGCCCGACCACCACCAGGAACTCGCCGTCGCGGATCGTCAGGTCGATCCCCTGGAGCACCGGCACCCGCTCGCCCCGGGCAGCGGCGGCACGGGAGCGGGCCGGATAGCTTTTCTCGATCTGGGAAAAGACGACCTGCGCCACGGGGTTGGCCACTGGTGAAACAATTCCCGTCGATTATCCCGCTTCTGTCGGGAACTGCAGCCCTCCGGGAGGGAAATGCCAGAATGGAGGTTTCGGGCTTACCGCAGCAGCATGCAGTTCATCGATCAGGCGACAATCACCGTCCAGGCCGGCGACGGTGGGGATGGGATGGTGGCCTTCCGGCGCGAGAAATACGTCCCGGCCGGGGGACCGGCGGGCGGCAACGGCGGGCGCGGCGGCTCGGTCTGGATGGAGGCGACCACGGACCTGCAGACCCTGCTCGACTTCCGCTATCTGCGAATCTTCAAGGCCGAGCCCGGTGGCAAGGGCGGTCCCAAGAACATGACCGGGGCCAGCGGCGATGACCTGACGATTCTGGTCCCCTGCGGCACCGCCATCTACAACGCCGAGACCCAGGAACTGGTGGGCGACCTGACCGAACCCGGCCAGCGACTGAAGGTGGCCCAGGGCGGCAAGGGCGGGCTGGGGAACGCCCACTTCCTGAGCAACCACAACCGCGCCCCGGAACATGCCCTGCCCGGCCTGCCCGGCGAGATCTTCAATCTGCGGCTGGAACTGAAGCTGCTGGCGGAGGTCGGCATTATCGGTCTGCCCAATGCCGGTAAATCGACGCTGATTTCCGTGCTCTCGGCGGCCCGGCCCAAGATTGCCGACTATCCCTTCACCACCCTGGTGCCCAATCTGGGGGTGGTGCGGCGCGACACCGGCGACGGCACAGTCTTCGCCGATATCCCGGGGCTGATCGAGGGCGCCCACACCGGGGCCGGTCTCGGCCATGATTTCCTGCGCCACATCGAGCGCACCCGCCTACTGGTGCATGTGGTTGACCTGACCGGGGAAGATCCGGTGGCCGCGTACCACACCATCCGGGCGGAGCTGTCGGCCTACGGGCGCGCTCTGGAGACCCGTCCCCAGATTCTGGCCCTGAACAAGATCGATGCCTTGGATGAGGAACTGCAGGCGCACTTCCTGGCGGAGTTCACCGCCCTGAGCCGCGACCCGATCTTCACCATCTCGGCGGCGACCCGCCAGGGGCTCGATACCCTGCTGCGCCAGATCTGGGACTGGCTGGACGAGATGGCGGTGCAGCGCCAGCTGCTCGAAGCGGCGGAAGCAGTGGCGGTG
>CAYZUY010000209.1:346-3578 GCA_964481495.1 uncultured bacterium | reverse complement strand
CAGCCTGATGCTGGCGATCGCCCCTGACCTCGTCCGCCTCGACCGCCTCGGCGCCGAATACCCACCGCCTCCGGGCCGGGTCGGCCCCAAGGGTCCCCTCAGCTACAGCTGGCGCACCCAGGATCTGAGTGCCAGCGGCGTGATCGGCGACGCCACCGCCGCCAGCCGGGAGAAGGGCGAGGCGATTCTGGCCGGGCTGGCCAGCGGCTGGGCCGAGGTGCTGCGGGAGCTGCTGGCCTGGAGCCCCCCGCCTGTGCGCCCGATCACCCCGCGTGAACCGCCCCCGAGAGGACGGCGATAGGATGAGGGTTTGCCCGGATTGACGAGGATCCCGCTGTGACCCAATGGATTGATGAGGTGTTCGAGGATAACGTCCGCTTCGGTCTGGCGGGCGAGATTCTGTTTGAACAGCACAGCCCCTTCCAGAAGGTGACGGTGATCCGCAGCGATCGCTTCGGGAATGCCCTGCTGCTCGACGACTGCTGGATGACCGCCGAGCAGTCCGAGAAGAACTACCACGAGATGATCGTCCACCCGCCCCTGACCACCGCCGAGTCGATCGAGCGGGTGCTGATCATCGGCGGCGGCGACGGCGGCACAGCCCGCGAGGTGCTGCGCTACCCCGGCGTGAAGCAGGTCGATCTGGTGGAAATCGACGAACTGGTGGTCCAGGTCTCCAAGCAGTACATGCCCGGCATCGGCGGCAGCGCCTGGAGCGATCCCCGCCTCAATCTGCTGATCCAGGACGGTATCGCCTTCGTCCAAGACGCCGAGACCGCCAGCTACGACGTCGTGCTGATCGACGGCTCCGACCCGGCCGGACCGGCAGAAGGTCTGTTCAACCACGCCTTCTATGCCCAGTGCCGCCGCATCCTCAAGGACGGCGGTACCTTCGCCACCCAGAGCGAATCCCCGGAAGCCTTCCCGGACGTCCACATCGCCACGGTCAAGGCCCTGCGGGATGCCTTCGGCTACGCGGCCCCCTACTACGGCCCGGTCACCCTCTACCCCAGCGGCTGGTGGAGCTGGACCTACGCCAGCCCGACCCCGAACCGCAACCGGCAGCCCGACGAGGCGCGTCTGAGTTTCATTGAGGCTCAGACCGAGATCTTCAACCGCGACCTGCTGCAGGCGATGTTCGCCCAGCCGAATTTCATCCGACGCGCTCTGGCGTAACCACCGGTGGCTGGGGTTGAGCCGACCGGCGCCAGCCCCAGCGTTCTGCCCAGCCCTCCGCAAAGACGTAGAACACCGGCGTGATGTAAAGCGTCAGCACCTGGGAGAGCAGCAGCCCACCCACCACCGCCAGACCGAGGGGACGGCGCACGTCTGCCCCGGCGCCCCAGCCGAGAGCGGTCGGCAGACTGCCGAACAGGGATGCCAGGGTGGTCATCATGATCGGCCGGAAGCGCAGCAGCGCGGCCTCGTAGATCGCCTCGGCCCGGGCCCGCCCCTCCCGACGCAGCTGAATGGCGACATCGATCATCATGATCCCGTTCTTCTGCACGGTGCCGATCAGCAGGATCAGGCCGATGAAGCTGTAGAGATTTAGCTCCGAGCCGCAGATCAGCAGGGCCAGGAAGGCACCCACCCCCGCCGAGGGCAGGCTGGTGAGGATGGTGAGCGGATGAATCAGATCCTCGTAGAGAATGCCGAGGCTGAGGTAGATCACCACTACCGAAACCAGGATCAGCCCCCCGAGATTGGCCAGGGAGTCCTGGAACACCTGGGCAGTGCCCTGGAAGCTGGTGGTGATCGTGTCGGGCAGCAACTGGCGGGCCAGGGCTTCGATCCGGGGCGTGACGCTGCTCAGGGAGACCCCCGGCCGCAGGTTGAAGGAAATCGTCGCCGCCGGTAGCTGGGCCACCCGGTTGACGCTCGAGAGAGTGGCCGTCGGCTGCACTGTCACGAGCGTGTTGAGGGGCACCAGTGTCCCCTCACGGTTGCGCACCGACAGCAGATCCAGCACCGCCGGAGTGGCCTGGGCGGTCCGCTTCACCCCGGCAATCACCGCGTACTGGTTGTCCGGGGCGTAGATGGTCGAAATCTGCCGCTGGGCGAAGGCATTGCCGAGGGTGGCCTCAATCTGCTGGGCGTTCACCCCCAGGGCACTGGCACGCTCCCGGTCGACCTCCACCCGCAGTTGGGGCGTGTTCAGCTGCAGGTCACTGTTGACGTCCTGCAGATCCGGCAGTTGCCGCAGCGCCTCCTCCAGACGGGGGGCGTACTCCAGCAGGGGGGCCAGTTCCAGGGCCTGAAGGCTGAACTGATACTGGGCCCGGGAGCTCTGACCACCGATGTTGATCGCCGGGGGATTCTGCACGAAGCTGCGCAGTCCCGGCAGGCTGTTGAGGGGACGGCGCAGGCTCTGGACGAGGGCGTCAGCCCCGAGAGGGCGATCGCCGCGGGGTTTGAGGCGCACGAACAGACGGCCGTTGTTGGCCGCCGCATTCGGACCGCCGCCGCCCACCGTGGAATTGACGGCCTCGATATTCGGATTCCTGAGCAGCATCCGACTGAGGCGCTGGTGGTAGCGGCTCATCTGCTCGAAGGTGATGCCGGGTTCCGCCTGGGTGGTGATCGTCAGCTGACCGCTGTCGACGTTGGGGATGAACCCCTTGGGCACCGCCACCAGCAGCAGACCGGTGAGCACCAGCACCCCCAGGGAGACCCCCTGCACCCGGAGCGGATGGGCCAGACTCCAGGCCAGAGTGAGCCGATAGCTGTCCTGCAGCCGCCGGAAACCCGCATCGAACCAGGCCACGCCCCCATCACCGCCCTCGCGCAGGGTGAGGAAGCGGGAGCAGAGCATCGGCGTCAGGGTGAGCGAGAGCAGCGTCGAGAACACCAGCGCCACGCTCAGGGTGACGGCGAATTCCCGGAACAGGCGCCCGAGAATCCCCCCCATGAACAGCACCGGAATGAACACCGCCAGCAGGGTGACCGAGGTAGCGATCACCGTGAAGGTGATTTCCTGGGCCCCCCGCAGGGCGGCCTGGCGACGGGACTCGCCCTGCTCCATGCGCCGCACGATGGTCTCGTACATGACGATGGCGTCATCGATCACGAAGCCCACGCCCAGGGTCAGGGCCAGCAGGGAGAGGTTGTTGAGGGAGAAATTCAACAGCCGCATCACCCCGAAGCTGCCGATCAGACTGAGCACCACCGCCGAGGCGGGAATCGCGGTGCTGATCGGCCGCCCCAGAAACAGATAAACCACCAGCACCACCAG
>CAYZUY010000209.1:0-336 GCA_964481495.1 uncultured bacterium | reverse complement strand
CCAGGGAGACCAGCAGCGTCACCTGGACATCCTCGAGGGACTCACGCACGGCCCGAGATCGGTCGAAGAGCACCTCCAGGTTGATCGCCGAGGGAATCTGCCGCTGCAGTTCCGGCAGCAGAGCCCGGACGTCATCGACGATCGCCACGGTGTTGGCCCCCGGCTGACGCTGCACCGCCAGCACGATCGACCGTCGCCCGTTGTACCAGCTGGCCAGCTGATCGTTCTGGACACTATCGCTGACCTCGGCCACATCCCCGAGGCGGACCGGCGCTCCGTTGCGCACCGTCAGCACCAGGGAGCGGTAGGCCGCCGCACTGGCCAGCTGGGCATCGC
>CAYZUY010000208.1:0-3579 GCA_964481495.1 uncultured bacterium | reverse complement strand
CTACCGACCGGGGCGGCTCTACCGCGACATCCTGACGGATCTGCTGGCCCGACGGCTGGACGGGGAGTTTCCCGCTGATCCGGAGGCGCAGCGGGCGGCGGCGATCGCCTACGTCACCGCCACCTACCCCGGCTAGAGCGATCGCCGGAACAGCTCCAGGGTATGGGCCCAGGCAGCGGCGGCAGCGCTGGCGTCGTAGTCGGGTCGGGCGTCGCAGTTGAAGCCGTGACCGACCGGGTAACGGAACACCCGATGCCGGGGACTGGCAGTAGTGAGGGCTGCTTCGATGGCGTCGATTTCCGGGGTGGGAATCAGCGGGTCCCGGGTGCCGAAGTAGGCATAGACCGTGCCGTGAATCTCCGGAGTGCGGTGGATCGTGGCCGGGCCGCCACCGGGGCAGAAGGTGGCGATGCCGCCGCCGTAGTAGCTGGCGGTGGCCCCGATGCCGGGCAGGGTGGCCCCCAGGTAGGCGACGTGGCCGCCGAAGCAGAAGCCGATGCTGCCGACGGGGCCGCGCTTCACCTCGGGCCGGGCCTGCAGCCAGTCGATGGTGGCCTGCAGGTCCCCCAGCAGTTGGGGTGCGGTGGTGGCGTCCTTGTGCTCCCGGCCGATGGCGGTGTCGGCGGCGCTGTAGCCCAGTTCCAGACCTGGGGCGGTGCGCTGGTAGATGTTGGGGGCGATCGCTGCGAAGCCCGCCGCCGCCAGCTGGTCTGTGACCGAGCGGATGTGGGAGTTCACCCCGAAGATCTCCTGGATGACGATCACCCCCGGAAAGGGGCCGTCGCCCTCCGGGCGGGCGTAGTAGGCGTCGATGGCGAGGTCGCCGTGGGGAATGGTTACCCAGTCGCTGCGGGTCATGGCGGTGGGGAAATCGTCACAGCAGCGATCCTAGTCGACCCGTTCCCATCCGCTAGGATTGGCACGCCCGCGCCTGGGGGACGTTAAGCAGCCATGGTCAAGTTCTTCATCCAGCCCGACAGCGAGATTCCGGCCTCCAGTCAGCTCTACAACCAGATTCACTTCGCGATCGCCTCGCGCCAGTACACTCCCGGCCATAAACTGCCCAGTACCCGCCAGCTGGCGATGCTCACCGGCCTGCACCGCAACACGATCAGCAAGGTCTACCGGATGCTGGAGGAGGATGGCGTCGTCGAGGCCCAGGCGGGGTCCGGCATCTACGTGCGGGGGCGCGAGGACCAGCCCCAGCCCCGCAAGCTCAGCCGCGAGGCCCCGGCTCTGTCGGAGCAGATTTCGGCCACCCTCGACCGCTGGATCGGCGAGGGCTATTCCCTGCAGCAGATCCGCACCCAGATGCTGGCGGAGGTGGACTGGCGGCTGCGCTGCAGCGCTCAGGTGCTGGTGACCACCCAGGCTGAGGACCGGGGCGCCGCCCAACTGATCCAGGATGAACTGAAGCAGCACCTCGACCTGCCGGTGGAAATCGTCCCCCTCGAGGATCTGCAGCGGGTGCTCAGCCAGGAGGACCAGGGCGGCACAGTGGTGACCAGCCACTATTTCCTGCAGGCGGCCGAAGCGATCGCCCGGCCCCTGGGGGCGCGGGTGATTGGCCTCGACCTCTATGACTACCAGCAGGAGATGAAGCTGCTGGCCGAGGAGAAGGCTGGGGCAGCGGTCGGTATCGTCAGCATCAGCCCCGGTATCCTGCGGGCGGCGGAGGTGATCGTCCACAGCCTGCGGGGCGACCAGCTGCTGGTGATCAGTGCCAATCCCGACAATCAGGCCAAGCTCGATACCCTCTGCCGTACGGCGGGGCTGATCCTCTGCGATCGCGCCAGCCAGGAGGCGGTGCGGGCGGCGATCGCCCGCGTCCGCGAAGACCTGATCCGCATGCCCCGCATCTGCTGCAGTGAGAGCTACATCAGCCCCGCCTCCATCGATGCCCTGAAGCGTGAACTGGGCCAGGACTGAGGGGTCAGGCTGCGCTGGCCTCGCTGGTGCCGCTGTCCCCCGGCACCAGTTGCCGGTACATCAGCGCTGACCAGCCGCTGAACAGGATGCTGATCCCGACCAGGGTGCCAATCACCCAGAGGGAACTGGCGGGCCAGCTCTTCCAGATGATCACCCCCAGCAGGATGGTGATCAGACCGTCGAACAGTACCCAGCCCCAGTGGGGCATCTCGCGGTTCATGACGGCGAAGACGGTTTCGATCACTCCCTCGACCACGAAGAAGATCCCCAGGAACAGGGTCAGGGCCGTGATGGCCACTACGGGCTGCGCCAGCAGATAGATAGCGGCAATCAGATAGATCGCCCCCAGCAGCATCCGCAGCAGCACGTTGCCGACACCCTTGACCTTGAAGGCATGGATGAAGCGGACGATGCCGACCGCTAGGAAGATCCAGCCGAGGGCCAGGACGGTGATTGCCGAGGCCAGGAACGGGAAGATGATGGCCAGACTGCCGAGAATCAGCATGGCGACCCCGTAGTAGGTCATCCAGTTGCGCAGCCGGGCCTGGGGAGTTTCGTGATTGGTCGTCATCGCGACGCCTCCGATGGGACAGGCCTATCCTCGGGCCTGTCGGCGGGGCGATCGCCCAATCCTGATACGGGCTTCAGATTGTGGTCGGCTGCAGGTAGCGATCCAGCCGCGGCGAGAATACCTCGTAGATCAGGGTCAGCGGCTGGCCCTGGTGCCAGAAGTAGTAGTAACGGCCCCAGAACGGCCCGGGCTGGCCGAAGGCCGCCTCCAGTTCCGGGGAGTCGCCGTGGCAGACCCAGCGCAGGTCGCGGTAGAGTTCGAGCCGGTGCTGGCTGAGGCTGGCCCAGATCGGCTGGCGGCGATCCTCGAGCAGATCGTCGACCCGGTCGGCGGGCCACCAGGAGCAGGCATAGGCCAGTCGCTCCTGGCCCCCCTGCAGCCAGACCTGCCGCCGCAGCCGCGGGCCAGGGATCTGGTCCAGCAGTTCGGGTGCGCCATCCCGGCTGTGACCGATGGGACGCATATCAATCAGGTCCACCTGGGTGTGCTGGCCGGTGAGCAACTGCAGATGGCGGGTCGGCGACCCGTCGCCGAGCACCAGCAGCCGCCAGGCGGGGCTGAGCAGATGACCCGGACCGCCGTCGAGGGTATCGGGGGCGCTGCCTTCCCACTGGGGGGCCAGCGCATACCAGTGACCGAGATCGAGAACCGGGGAGGGCGCCATGGCAGTCCGCCGAGGTGACCCCCTGATCATTACAAAAAGTTACGAGCCTGTCAGAAGTCCTGGCCGACGCTGAGGGTGCGACTGCCGCCGGGACCGCTCAGGGTGACGGTCTGACCGTCGATGCGGCTGATGGTCTGGCCGGTGGCGGCGATCGCCTCGCCCCGCTGCAGGCGCAGGGTGCTGCCGTCCACCTCGACCAGGGCCGTGGACTGGTTGCCCAGCGCCAGGATGCCGACCAGTCGACGGGGACTGGCCACCGGTGCCGGGGACGCAGGCGTACCAGCGGCAACCGGAGCGGCGGTGGTGGGAGCGGGCAGTTCCGTCGGCGGCGGGGGCAGCGGCGTGCTGCTCAGGGGTGGGGCGATGGTCAGGGGGGGCGGGGTGGTCTCGGGGCTGGGCAGTCCCGGCAGGGCGG
>CAYZUY010000207.1:1567-3589 GCA_964481495.1 uncultured bacterium | reverse complement strand
TGTTTTGGCCACGCTCGTCGCCTTCCCCAAGTTTCTGGGTCGCCTGCGTGGCCACCGGGTTCTTTGGGTGAGTCCCGATCGGGGCATCCGCTCCGTCTGATGTATCTGCTTACGCTTCTTTCCGAGGGTGCTGTCGCACTATGACCTCTCCGCAGTCCGCCTCCCTGATCATCGATGCCCGCCACCGCCTCAGCCGACGTCGCCGACTGGCCGGAGAACTGGCCACCGCCGGGATGTGGGCCAGCTGGCTCTCCCTCTGGCGACCGCTGGTCACCCGGCTGGGGCTGCCCGGCACGGGGCTCTGCAAACTCCCCTTCGCCAGCAAGCTGCTGCTGGTCAGCAGCCCGATGCTCTGCGGTGGGGGTTCCTGGCTGCTGTTCGGGCTGGTGGCTCTGCTGCTGGGGGCCCTGGGACATGCCCGCCGCACCGAGACCGGAACGGATGAGCCCGCCGCCACACCGACCCTGAGCGATTACGCCGCCCACTTCCAGCTGGCCGAGACCCAGCTGTTCCGGGCACAGCACAGCCGTATCTGTACCGTCCACCACGATGACGCCGGTCGGATTGTCGCCCTTGAGCCCGCCACTGCAGTCAGCGCCGCTGAGGCGATCGTCCCCCTACCGCTGCCGGTGGAGGATTAGGACCAGCCCTCGGTCCGGGGGAGCATCACCGTGAAGCAGCTGCCCTGCCCCGGGCGGCTGCGCAGGCTGATCCGGCCCCCGTGCTCGCGCACGATCTGCCGGGCGATCGCCAGCCCCAGCCCGAACCCCTCGGTCTGCCGGGAGCTGCTGGCCCGCCAGAAACGCTCGAACACCCGTGCCTGATCCGCCGGGGCGATACCGGGGCCAGTGTCGCTCACCTCCACCCGCACCCAGCCCCGCAGAGCCTGGGCCCTGAGGCCGATCCGCCCTCCCTCGGGGGTGTAGCGGAGGGCATTGTCGAGCAGGTTGCGGAACAGACGGGTGAGCAGGGGCGGCTGCCCGTTCACCCCCAGGGACGGATCAACCTGCCAGCTCAGCTGCTGCCGACGCTGCAGGGCCTGGGAGTCGTACTGCCGCTGCAGGTCCGCCAGCAGGCCGGTCAGGTCGATGGGTTCCAGCTGCGGCTCCACCCCCCGATCCGTGCGAGCCAGCAGCAGCAGATCCTCCACCAGAATCCGCATCTGTTCACTACCCTGCTCGATGGCCTGCAGACGCCGCACCACATCGGGTGGCAGCTGATCCGCATCCATCAGGGCCAGCTCCGTGTTGCTGGCGATCGCCGCCAGGGGGCGCAACCGCTCCAGGCTCTGGCGCAGGGGTCGCTGGGCCCGGCGAGTCAGCGCCGTGGCCACGAGGCCACCGAGGGCGATCGCCGTCAGCGACCCCGTGAGCAGCCCCCCATCCAGGCGCCGCAGTTCCCGCTCGGCGTCGCTCTCATCGCTGATCAGCCGCAGATACCCGACGACCTCCCCCCGGAACAGCACCCGCCGGGTGATGGTTAGCCGCAGCGGGGACGTCTGCCAGTGGAACTTCCGGCGGGGCTGCAGCGGCTCCCCGCTGCCCAGAGGCAGCCCGACCGAGACCAGCTGCCGACCCCGGGCATCGAACCACTGCACCTGCTTGCGCTCAGCCGCCAGATCGCGACCCAGGTCGGGCACCTGTCCGCGCTGGGGCAGCGGCAGCATCACCAGTTCATCCGCGAGTACCATCAGGTCCTCCTGGAACTGGGCCTCGAGCTGGCCCAGGTAGCTGCCGCGCACCACCTGGGCAAAACCCACGAAGATCAGCAGCTGGCTGCCGAAGTAGAGCAGCCACAACCCCGACAGAGAGCGCCGCAGGCCCTGCAGCCGGTTCATGGTGCCGGGGGCCGCAGACGATACCCGAGGCGGTTCACCGTCTCCACGGGGTCCGGGCAGCCGACCAGCTTCAGTTTGCGGCGCAGATTGTTAAGGTGGGTCTTCACCGTCTCGTCCCCGGCATCGCTCTCCAGACCCCAGACCCGATCCAGCAGCTGCACCCGGCTGAACAGCTGACCGGGATG
>CAYZUY010000207.1:0-1557 GCA_964481495.1 uncultured bacterium | reverse complement strand
CCCAGCTGACCTGACCCGCGCGGGGATCGAGCTGCAGAGCACCCCAGCGCAGCAGCGGCTCACCGTAGGTCTGAACGGCCCGTCGCGCCACGGCATTCACCCGCGCTCCCAGTTCCCGCAATCGCACCGGCTTGACCAGATAGTCATCCGCGCCCCCTTCGAGCCCCCGCACGACATCCTCCTGGGCATCCCGGGCCGTGAGCATGATCACCGGCAGCACCAATCCGGCCGCCCGCAGCTGCTGACAGAGGCTGAGGCCATCCAGGCCAGGCATCATCCAGTCGAGCAGCAGCAGATCGTAATCCGGCTGCTGCAGACGGCTCCAGGCCTGCAGGCCATCCGTGACCCAATCACACTGGTGGCCCTCGCGCCGCAGAAACGCCTGCAGCGGGTCCGCCAGTCCGGGATCATCCTCAGCCAGAAGAATGCGCATCCTCAACTCCTGGAGTGCCTGCCATCGTAGCGGGCCGGGATCATCTGGAATACATGGCCGGAACCCGGACTGGACCTAGGATAGGCAGGTGCAGAGGTGCGGCAGCGGTATGAGTGCTCAGCGGGATATCCTGGTCAGTCTGCGCCAGGTGGACAAGGCCTACCGCCAGCCCAACGGCAATTCGATCACCATTCTCGAGAACATCGGTCTGGAGCTGCGCAGCGGCGAAATCGTCGCCCTGCTGGGGCCGTCAGGCTCCGGCAAGTCCACCCTGATGCGGATCATCACCGGCCTGATCGAGCCCAGCAGCGGTGAGGTGCTCTACCGCAACCGGCCGATGCAGGGCCTCAATCCCGGTGCTGCCATCGTCTTCCAGAGTTCCGCCCTCTACCCCTGGCTGACGGTGCAGGAGAACGTCGAACTCGGGCTCAAGGCCATGGGCATCCACCCCAAGGCCCGCAAACCCCGGGCCCTGGAGATGATCGATATCATCGGCCTCGACGGCTTCGAGAACGCCTACCCGAAGGAGCTCTCTGGGGGGATGCGCCAGCGGGTGGGCTTCGCCCGGGCCCTGGCGGTGCAGCCGGAACTGCTCTGTATGGACGAGCCCTTCTCGGCCCTGGACGTGCTCACCGCCGAGAACCTGCGCTTCGAACTGCTCGACCTCTGGCTGGAGCGGCGCATTCCCACCCGCAGCATCCTGATCGTCACCCACAACATCGAGGAGGCGGTGATTCTGGCGGACCGGATCATCGTCCTGGGGCGCAACCCCGGCCGCATCCGTGCCGACTTCCCGGTGACCCTGCCCCACTACCGCGATCGCAAGAGCGCCGAGTTCCAGGCCACCGTCGACCGCATCTACCGCATTCTCACCAACCCAGACCTGGATGAGGAGCAGCCCAGCCCGGCGGCGATCGCCCCCAGCGAGCCGGAACCGGAGACCTACCCCAGCCTGCCCCACGTCCGGATCGGCTCCGTGGCCGGTCTGCTGGAGCTGATCGAGGACCGACGCGAGGACCTGTTCCGCCTCGGTCAGGAGCTGCAGCTGGAGCTGGATGACATCCTGCCCATCGTCGACGCCGCCAAGCTGCTCGGCCTCGCGGAGGTCCGGGACGGCGACATCT
>CAYZUY010000206.1:0-3608 GCA_964481495.1 uncultured bacterium | reverse complement strand
CCGATCCATTCGTTTGCGCTCGGGCGCACCCCACCCACCGCCGTGATCCAGACCAGGGCGGTGGCGACGTAGACGCAGCCGTAGGCCGCATAAACCCGACCGCTGGCCTCCGGATGCAGCGACAGCAACCAGACAAAGGCAAACAGGCTACCCGCCGCCGGGAACAGCAGCCAGACCGAGCCCCCCTGGCGCAGCCAGAGGTAGGGCAGGTAGCAGCCGAGCAGTTCCGCCAGCGCGGTCAGCACGAACAGCAGCGTCGTTTTCAGCAGCAGCATGGGTTGCACGTCCGTTTCGGAAGGGCACCCATCGGTGCCGCAGGGCCGGTCCGAGGGCAGCCGCCTGCCGCCGCGCGCCGTCCCGCTGGCTATTCTCCCGCACTCCCCTGGAGGGTGATCGTCGCCGGGGTGCTGCTGGCGCTGACCACCTGCCCCGTTCCGGGCGCGTCGGCGCCCCGACCCGACTGTGACCGAGTCCGTCGGCAGACGGGACGCATGCTCATGGCGGCGGCGGCGAGCCTGCAACCGGCGCTGCAGGAGACTGCCCGCCTGTATCAGCGCGTCTCACCCCGGCAGCAGGTCAGTTACACGTTTGCCGCCTCTGGCCTGCTGGCCCGCCAGATTGAGCAGGGAGCGCCGGTGGATCTGTTCATCAGCGCTGCTGATACTCCCATGGACCGCCTGCAGCGCCAGGGACTGCTGGAGCCCGGCAGTCGCCGCAGCCTGCTCACCAATCAGCTGGTGCTGATCGCCCCCCGCACCGATGCCACCCTGGGCAGCTTGGCGGACCTGACTCGGCCGTCTGTCCGCCGCATCGCCATCGGCGAACCCCTGACGGTTCCCGCCGGGGACTACGCCCGGCAGACATTGCACAGCCTGAAGCTCTGGGGGCCGCTGCAGCCGAAACTGGTGACCCTGGCGAACGTGCGGGCGGTACTGACGGCGGTGGAGCTGGGCAATGCCGAAGCCGGGCTGGTCTACCGCACCGATGCCCTCGGCTCCGAGCGGGTGCAGGTGGTGGCGATCGCCGCTCCCCAACTGCACCGCCCCATCCGCTACCCGCTAGCCGTCCTGCGCCGCAGTCCGAACGCCGCCGCGGCCCGTTGCTACGCGGACTTCCTGCAGTCGCCCACCGCCCGGGCCGTGTTCCAGCGCTATGGGTTCGGGCTGACCTCGGCCCCCCGTCGCTGATGCGGCCCCCGGACCTGTCGCCCCTCTGGATTTCCCTGCGGGTGAGCCTGCTGGCCACCCTGATCAGCGGCAGCGTGGGCATTCTCCTGGCCTACCGGCTGTACCGCCGTCCGGGGCGGCACCCGGCCCTGGTCGACACCCTGCTGCTCTCACCACTGCTGCTGCCGCCCACGGTCGTGGGGCTGCTGCTGTTGCTGCTGTTCGGTCGCCAGGGGCTGCTGGGGCCTTGGCTGTATCGGCTGGGACTGCCCCTGGTTTTCACCTGGCAGGCGGCCGTAGCGGCTTCGGCTGTAGTCGCCTTCCCTCTGGTCTACCGGGCGGCACGGGGTGCCTTCGAGCAGCTGGACCCGCTACTGCTGGATGCCGCCCGCCTCGATGGCGCTTCCGAGGCGGACGTGCTGCTGCACATCGCCCTGCCCCTGGCCCGTCCGGGACTGCTGGCGGGTCTGCTGCTGGCCTACGCCCGAGCTCTGGGAGAATTCGGCGCGACGCTGATGGTGGCGGGAAATATTCCCGGTCAGACTCAGACGATTCCCCTGGCGATCTATCTGGCCACCGAAACCGGAGCCATCGGGGAAGCCGTGTTCTGGGCCCTGGTTGCGATCGCCCTCGGCCTGGGGGGCGCGCTGCTGCTGGGTCGCTGGCTGGGGCGATCGCCCCTCTGAGCCTCAGCCCTCCTCCAGTGCCTGCAGTTGCCGCACATCCGCCAGGGTCTGCAGAGCCTCGTCCTCCTGCAGGCAGGCGATCGCCACTCCGGCATGGACGATCACCCAGTCGCCCACGCCCGCCTCAGGCACCAGTGCCAGACCGACCTGGCGTACCGTGCCCTCGAACTCCACCCGGCCGCTGCGGAACAGGCCATCCGGGTCGTTCTCCGGCTGCTGTAGGTCGAGAATCACTCCGGGGATGGCGAGGCACATGACCAGTTCTCCGTCAGGGCATAGCGGGCGGCGATCGCCTGACCCAGGGCCAGACCGCCATCGTTGGGGGGCAGCTGCCGAGCCCAGTGAACAGCTCTGCCGCTGGCCTGCAGCGGGCGGGCGATGCCCTCAAGCAGCCGCCGGTTCTGGAAACAGCCACCCCCGAGAATCAGCGTGGGTTCCGGGGCTGTGCTCAGGGTAGCTGCGGCCTGGGCCATCAGCCAGCGGTGCAGCTGGGTAGGCAGAGACGCCGGGTCTGCCAGGGCCGAGGCCAGCCAGGGTCGCCAGTCCCAGTCCGGGGGCACCGCCAGCGGCGCGAGGTCGGGCTGGCAGGCTGCCTCCACCCGCATCGCCGCCTGCCCCTCGAAACTGCAGCGCTGCACCAGTCCGGCCAGAGAGGCTACCCCATCGAAGAGGCGGCCGACACTGCTGGTGCGGGGGCAGCGACCGGATCTGAGCAGGGAGGCCAGCGCCTTCAGCTCCGCAGGGGTGAAGGCCTGCAGGGTCGGCAGGTCGGTGAGACCCAGGCAATCCTCACCGAACAGTTCCCAGAGCAGCCCCAGGGCAGCCCGGCGGGGTTCACGGGCGGCGCGATCGCCCCCGGGCAGCGGAAAGGTGTGCAGATGGGCCTGCCGCTGCCAGCCCGTCGCCGTGATCCGCAGTAGTTCACCGCCCCAGATCTGCCCGTCGCTGCCCAGACCGCTGCCATCCCAGATCAGGGCCAGGGCCGGGAGCGGCAGATCCTGTTCGCCCACCACCGCCAGGGCGTGGGCCAGATGGTGCTGCACCGGCACGAGGGGCAGGTCCGACTGCCGGGCCAGGGCGGTGGAGCCGTAGTCCGGGTGCAGGTCGCAGGCGATCGTCTGGGGGCGGGCCCCCGTCAGCTGCGTCAGTTCCACCAGGGTCTGCTGGCTGCGCTCCCGGCTGGCGGGGCTGTCGAGATCGCCGATGTGGGGTCCGATCCAGGCCTGGGGTCCCTGCAGCAGCGCCACCGTGTTCTTCAGATGCGCCCCGGCAGCGAGCACCGTCACTCCATCAGCAACCGGCAGCGCCAGCGGGGCATAGCCCCGGGCCCGGCGCAGCAGCTGCACCTGACCTGCCACGATCCGGGCTACCGAGTCATCCAGGGGGCGGGCGATGGGACGGTTGTGGTCGAGAAATCCATCGGCGATCGCTTCCAGGGACTGATGGGCCTCCTGCGGCCGAATCGCCAGGGGCTCGCCGCTGCGGTTGCCGCTGGTGCAGACCAGGGGAGCCCCGAAGTCCCGGGCCAGCAGCAGGTGCAGGGGAGACGCGGGCAACATCAGCCCCAGCTGTTGCTGCTGGGGGGCGACGTTGGCCGCGATTGCCGCATCCGCCTGCCGCTCCAGCAGCACAATCGGTGCGGCCGCAGACTGCAGCAGTCCGGCTTCGGCGGGCTGGACCCGACAGAGGGTTTCGGCCGTGGCCAGCGAGTCCACCAGCAGGGCCAGGGGCTTGTCGGGACGGGCCTCGCGGTCGC
>CAYZUY010000205.1:0-3673 GCA_964481495.1 uncultured bacterium | reverse complement strand
AGCGGACGGTCGGGAGACCAGTCTCGGCCGCCCCGCCCCACGTCTGTCGACGGAGCGGGTGGCCGACTGGCTGCGATCGCACCTCTGAGGGCACAGACCGGTTCGGAACCTGCTACAAAGTGCAGCAATGTCGTTGAGGTTGGCCGATGGACCTGCACACTCTGCTGCGTGACGCCCTGGGCGACGATGCGGTTCTCCCCGCCGCCACTGCCGAGGTTCTGGGCCTGAGCACCGACTCCCAGAACTGCCACCCCGGCGACCTGTTCATCGGTATGCCCGGTACCCGCGTCGACGGCGGTAGCTTCTGGGCCCAGGCGCTGGCCGCCGGAGCCGTGGCCGCGGTGATCAGCGAGGCAGCCGCTGCAACCCAGCCCCCCGGCAGCGACGATGCCGTGATCGTGGTGGCCGACGTGCGGGCCGCCTGCGCCCGGCTGGCGGCCTGCTTCCACGGTCAGCCGGCCCAGACCCTGCAACTGGTCGGGGTCACCGGTACCAACGGCAAGACCACCACCACCCACCTGATCGAACATTTCCTGCGGGCCGCCGACCAGCCCACCGCCCTGCTGGGCACCCTCTACAGCCGCTGGCCCGGCTTCGAGCAGGTGGCCAGCCATACGACTCCTTTCCCGACAACGCTCCAGGCCCAGCTGGCCCAGGCCCAGGAGGCGGGTTGCCGCTTCGTGACCATGGAGGTCAGCTCCCACGCCCTCGACCAGGGGCGGGTGGCCGAGTGTCCGTTCCCGGTGACGGTGTTCACCAACCTCACCCAGGACCACCTCGATTACCACCCGACAATGGAGGACTACTTCGAGGCCAAGGCACGCCTGTTCGCGCCGCCCTACCGCACGGGCCGGGCCGTGATCAACGGGGATGATGCCTACGGGGCCCGGCTGCTGGAGCGGGTGGGCGAGGATGCCTGGAGCTACAGCACCCGCAACGCCGCCGCCGATCTCTGGCTGAGCGACCTCGAATACGGTGCTGACGGCGTGCGCGGCGTCCTGCATACGCCCGCCGGGGAAGCGGCCTTCCGGTCACCCCTGGTGGGCAAGTTCAACCTCGAGAACCTGCTGGCGGCAGTGGGGGCCGGGCTGGCCCTAGGCCTGAGTCTGGAGGGCATGGTGGCGGCGATCGCCGACTTCAGCGGCGTCCCCGGCCGGATGGAGCGGGTGGTGATCCCTGGCAGCGACATCAGCGTGATTGTCGACTACGCCCACACCCCCGACAGTCTGGAGAACCTGCTGGTGGCGGCCCGGCCCTTCATCGGCGGCCGGATGGTCTGTGTCTTCGGCTGCGGCGGCGATCGCGATCGCAGCAAGCGACCCCGCATGGGCGAAATCGCTGCCCGGCTGGCGGATAAGGTCTACATCACCAGCGATAATCCGCGCACCGAGGAGCCCCAGCGCATCCTCGACGACATCCTCGGCGGCATTGCCGCCAGCGTCGAGCCGGTGGTGCTGGCGGATCGGGCCGAGGCGATCCGCCGGGCGATTCTCGAAGCCCAGCCCGGCGATGGCATTCTGCTGGCCGGCAAGGGTCACGAGGACTACCAGATTCTCGGCACCGAGAAGATCCACTTCGATGACCGGGAGCAGGCGCGGGCAGCCCTGGAAGACCGCCTCGGCGCCGCTGCGCTCCGGTAGCGCTCCGAATCAGAGCTCGGGGCTGGATTCCTCTTCGGCCCCGACCGCCTCTTCGACGACGCAGTCGGCCACGTACTCGATGATCCGCAGACTTGCATGGGTGCAGTCGTTACGGGCATCCTCGAACATCTCGCTGATGTGCTCGGCCGGCAGGCCGGAGTCCTGGAGCATCCGAACAATGCGCAGGTTGGCGTCGAGGTTATCCCCGAACACCCCCTCATTGATCAGTTCCTCGGCGACCGCGAAGGCATTGCAGAGGTACACCCCGGGCTCTCCGGTCGGCTCCGCCGCGGACAGCGGATGCAGGAATTGCGGAGATTCTTGATGGGCTGCCATCGAGGCCTTCTGCTCCAACGGATCGGATGACCGTAAAGTCAGTCCGGATGTGGGTTCATCTTAGCGAATCACCCTTCTCACGCAGCACTAAATTCGGCGATCGCCGCCGTCAGGTCCCGCACCTCCGACTCCAGGGTGAGGTAGTGGGTACAGGCCCGCACACAGTTGGGAGCCAGCAGCTGCCGCACCAGCAGCCCCCGGCCTTCGAGCCAGGCCACCAGTTCGGCGTGACGGCCATCCCGCAACTGGAAGGACACCAGACCGGAGGCAGGCGGTTCCGGCAGCAAGCATTCAACGCCATCCAACTGGCGCAGCCCGAACCAGAGCTGCTCCGCCAGGGCCTGCAGGCGCCGGTAGCGCTGCCGTTCGTCTCCCCATTCGTCGGCCACCCGCAGGGCCGTGGACAGGCCAGCGTAGAGCGGGTAGGCAGAGGTGGAGATCTCCAGACGTCGACCATCGGCCATGAAGGCCACCGGGTCACCGCTGTCGTCTTTGATTACCCCCCGCCAGCCCGCCAGGGTCGGGCGCAGGTCCTCGGCTGCCGCCGGGCTGACGTAGAGGCCCCCAACCCCCTCGGGGCCGCCACACCACTTGTGGCCGGTGAAGGCATAGAAGTCGACGCCGCTGGCGGTCAGATCCTGGGGCAGCATGCCCAGTACCTGGGCCGCATCCGCCAGCACCCGCACCGGTCGGGGCTGCCCGTGACAGAGGTCGACGAGGTCGGCCATCGGCAGCACCTCGCCGGTGTTCCAGAGCACCGGGCTGATCACCAACAGGCGGCTGCGGGGCGTCAGGGCAGCGGCGATCGCCTCCAGGGGCTGCGGATTGCGGCCCACCGGCACCGTGGTCAGTTCCATCCCGAACCGCCGGGCCAGTTCGCGGGCCGTGGCCACCACCCCCGGATGTTCGCAGTCCCCCAGCAGCAGCTGGTCGCCGGGCTGCCAGTCGAGCCCCCAGAGCACCAGATCGCTGCCGATGGTCACGTTCTCGGTCAGGCTCAGACACTGCACCGGCACCTTCAGCCGTTCCGCCAGACGCCGCCGCAGCTTGCGGGTGATCGGGTCGATCCAGGCGGCTGCCGCCTGGGAGAAGGGTCCCCGGTGCTGGATCTCGGCGAACCCCTGCTGAATCGCCTCCAGGGCCGGGGTGCTGAGGGGCCCCTGGCCGCCGTAGTTGAAGTAGGTCTTGTTGGCCAGGGCAGGAAAGAGCTGGCGGTGATGCTCGATCATGCCGCCGCTCCCAGGCGCAGACGGCTCTGGAACTGCCGCCGGATCTGCTCCACCCGCTCCCGGTTCACCCCCAGATCCGACTCGCCCAGTCGGGAGGCAGAGCGGACATCGATGCGCGACTGCCCCGGCACCCGCCGGAATTCCACATCATCGACGAACCCGAGCAAACGGCTGCTGAACTCGGCGTAGAGGTAGTCGCTGCGTACCGTGACCAGATCGGCACGGTCCTGAACCGCCACCACCTGGCGTAGCGTCCGCCAGGCGTTATCGTCACTGCCCTGGTAGAGCAGCGGGGCAATCCGGTGGGCGTCATCGGTGGCCCGGCTGCTGACACAGTTGGGGCTGGCGGGACAGCCCGCCAGGGGGTCGGCACCAACGGCGGCGCCCTTCTCCCCCGGCAGGGACAGCAGCAGACCCGGTCGTGCAGCCCAAGCGGGGCCACTGATCAGCAGGGCCAGCATCACCGCC
>CAYZUY010000204.1:0-3685 GCA_964481495.1 uncultured bacterium | reverse complement strand
TGAGGGTTGCCCCCTGGAGCAGCACCAGGGCCCACCAGAGCCAGCGACGTCGGGGTGGTCGGGGCGCTGCAGCGCTGACCTTGACGGCGGTGGTTCGGCTGAACCGGCGGGAACGCATGCTGCGCGGGTGGTTCAGGGAATGACGGCGGGCTCGGGGAGCCAGGGCGGTGCGGGCGCGGCGGCGGACCATGGCTAGGGCTTGCCGCCGGGTTGGCTACCGGCGGTCGCGGCTGCAGGCCGGGGAGCCTCCATACGGCTGATGCTGAACCAGGCTCCCCCGATGGCGATCGCCGCCACGGCGACAATCAGAATCAGTTCGCTGACGGTCAGGCCGGCGCTTGACGACCGGCGGGAACGCCGCAGGAGAACTCGGACCAGGGACATGGCACAACCGTGACGGGAGATTGATGCGCAGCCATTAAATCACGCCAGGGACTGCGGTCAAGGCGGGAGTAGGCCCCAATTCCGGAAACATCCCTTAAGATAGAGAATCTGTGGCTTCTTCGGAAGGTGTCCGCTTTCAAAAGGAGTTTTATGAAACGATGGTGCAGTTTCAAAATGTCTCTGGGGTGACCGGTAACATCGAACCTGTCGGAACCCACTGCATTCTCGAGCTCTACGGCTGCAATCACGCCCTGCTCGATGACGCCGATTACATTCAGCAGTCCCTGCGGAATGCCGCTACCACGGCTGGTGCGACTTTCCTGAAGGAAACCTGCCACCGCTTCGATCCCCAGGGTGTCACCGCGCTGGCTCTCCTGGCTGAGTCCCACATCTCCATCCACACCTGGCCGGAATCGGGATATGCCGCCGTCGATGTGTTCACCTGCGGTGATCACACTATGCCGGAATCCGCCTGCCACCATCTGATCCGGGCTTTCGAGTCCACCCAGTACTCGCTCAACTCCCTCAAGCGTCAACCGCCTGCCGCCATCGCGGAAACTCCCCGAACGCCCCTGGCCGTTGCCTGACCCTGAACGTCGGCCGGCCTGAACGCAACCCGACCGAACGGCCCGCACTGCCGGGTTGACCTTCCGAATCCACAGACCTGACACCGGCACCCCCAGGGGTGCCGGTGTTCTTTTTCAGGGGTTGTCCCCGAGAACGCGGTTGAGCTTGCCGCTCTGCAGCCCTTCCAGGTCGAGACTGACGTAGCGGAAGCCGAGGCTGCGGAACTCTGCCACCAGGGCCGGTAGATCGGTCCGGGCCACGAACTCGGCGATCTGCGCGGCGGGAATCTCGATCCGGGCCTCGTCCTCCCGGCTGCGTACCCGCAGTTCGCGCCAGCCCTGCTGCCGCAGGCTCTGCTCGGCCCGGGCCACCCGCTCAAGCTTTCCGGCGCTGATCGCTTCGCCGTAGGGAAAGCGGGAGGAGAGGCAGGGCTGAGCCGGTTTATCCCACCAGGGCAGTCCCAGTTCGCGGCTGAGTTGCCGCACCTCCAGCTTGCTCAGACCCACCTCCGCCAGGGGCGATCGCGCTCCCCGCTCCCGGGCCGCCTGGATGCCGGGCCGGTAGTCGCTCAGATCGTCGGCGTTCACCCCGTCGATCACGTAGTCGTAGCCGCGCTGGCGCGCCAGGGGCCGCAGGGTATCGTGCAGTTCGCTCTTGCAGAAGTAGCAGCGGTTCACTGGATTGCGGGCGTAGTCCGGGTTCTCCAGTTCGTGGGTCTCCACCAGCTCGTGGCGGATGCCAATGGCAGCGGCCTGCTTCCGGGCGGCCTGCAAATCCTCCGGGGCCAGGGAGGGGGAGACGGCGGTGATCGCCACGGCCCGCGCCCCGAGGGCATCGTGGGCCAGCTTGGCCACCAGGGCACTGTCCACCCCGCCGGAGTAGGCCACCAGGGCCTTCTCGAGCCCCGCAAGCAGGGTGAGCAACTGCTGGTGTCGGTCGGCGAGGGAGGGCATGACGAAGCGCGGAAAACCGTCTTCAGCCTAGCGGGTTGCCGCCGCTGGATTGGCGGGGGGCATCGGCTAGAATCTGAATCCGCGCTCGTCCCCCCACCATGACCCGCAGCACGATTGGTATCCGTACCGCTGACCAGCAGAACGGTCGGGCCGTCGGTCAGATCCATGTCTACGACGGCACCGGCAAGGGTAAGTCCCAGGCGGCGCTGGGGGTGGTGCTGCGCTCCATCGGCTTCGGCATCAGCTCCCACCGTCAGTCGCGGGTGTTGCTGCTGCGCTTCCTCAAGGGCCCGGGGCGGGCCTACGACGAGGACGGGGCGATCGAGGCGCTGCAGCAGGGCTTTCCCCACCTGATCGATCAGGTGCGCACCGGCCGGGGCGAGTTCTTCGGCCCGGACCAGATCAGCCGTTTCGACCGTCAGGAGGCCCAGCGGGGCTGGGATATCGCCAAGGGGGCGATCGCCAGCGGCCTCTATTCGGTGGTGGTGCTCGACGAACTCAACCCGGTGCTCGATCTGGGGCTGCTGCCGGTGGAGGAGGTGGTCCGCACCCTGCGCCGCAAGCCCGACCACCTGGAAATCATCGCCACTGGCCGTAGCGCTCCCCGGGAACTGCTCGACATCGCCGATCTGCACTCGGAGATGAAGGCCCACCATCACCCCACTGCCGAGCAGGCGGGCATCGAGGGCATTGAAATCTACACCGGCGAGGGCAAGGGCAAGTCCACCAGTGCCCTGGGCAAGGCCCTGCAGGCGATCGGGCGCGGCATCAGCCAGGACAAGTCCCACCGGGTGCTGATCATCCAGTGGCTCAAGGGTGGCAGCGGCTACAACGAGGACAGTGCGATCGCCGCCCTGCGGGAGAGCTACCCCAGTCTGGTGGATCACCACCGCTCCGGTCGGGATGCCATTGTCTGGCGCGGTCAGCAGCAGGAGATCGACTACGTCGAGGCGGAGCGGGCCTGGGAACTGGCGCGCACGGCGATCGCCAGTGGTCTCTACAAGACGATCATCCTCGACGAACTCAATCCCACCGTCGACCTGGAACTGCTGCCCCAGGAGCCGATCCTGCAGGCGCTGCTGCGCAAGCCCCGGGATACGGAGGTGGTGATCACCGGACGCTGCAAGCACCCGCCCAGCTACTTCGATCTGGCGACCATCCACTCCGAGATGATCTGCCACAAGCACTATGCCGAGCGGGGTGTGGAGCTGAAACGGGGGGTCGACTTCTAGCCGACCCCGACGGTCGACGGTCCTAGCCGAGGGCCTGCTGCAGGGCTCCCTGGGCGATGGCGGCGATCGCCTGATCTCCGGCCTTGGGCAGGTGATAATAGCTGCCGCCTGCCGTATTCGCCAGCTCCTTGCCGAAGCCGGTGCCGATGAACTTGCGCTCGGTGTCGATCACCAGCAGTTGCATGCCGGTGCTCCGGATGCGCTTGGCGATGTCGAGCAGTTCCTCCTTCAGGTCCGGCTTCTCACCCTCCTCCATCGGCTGCCCGAGGCTGCGTGAGAGGGGAATGTTGCCACGGCCGTCGGTGATCGCCACGATCACCACCTGACCGATATCCGCAGACTGGATGGCATTCATACCCACCCGCACCGACTGGGTGAGGCCGTGGGCCAGGGGGGAACCACCGCCGCAGGGCATCTTCTCGAGGCGCTTGCGGGCCGCCGTGATCGAGCGGGTGGGGGGCAGCAGCACCTCCGCCTGTTCGCCCCGGAAGGGAATCAGGGCCACCTGATCGCGGTTCTCATAGGCCTCCGTCAGCAGCCGCAGCACAG
>CAYZUY010000203.1:0-3718 GCA_964481495.1 uncultured bacterium | reverse complement strand
GATTCTCCAGGGCTTCAATGCCCTGTTCATCGCCCAGTGCTTCGAGGTGCCCCTGACCCCCTCGCTGCTGACGGCGATCGCCCTCAGCACCTTCCTGATCTCCTTCAGCACCCCCGGCGTACCGGGCTCGGCCCTGATCTCCATGGCCACGGTGCTCTCCGCCTCGGGCCTGCCCCTGGCGGGCATCGGTCTGGTGGCGGGGGTGGACCGGCTCACGGACGGCTTCAAGCCCGTGCTCAATATCCTCGGCAACGCCAGCAATGCCGTGCTGCTGGCCCGCTGGGAGCAGGGCGGGGAGCCTGCTGCCCCAGTGGCGGCCCCGGTCGAAGTGGGAACGGGCACCCCGGTCGAGCCCTAGGCATTGCGGCGCCCACCCGCCGAACGGCCGATGCCTCCGGGCCCCGGACGCGCTAAGGTCAAGGCACTCTGGGGTCATCCCATGCTCAGTTCGCTCCTGCTTCAGGCCTCGCTGGAGGTCGTTCTGGAACAGGTGCTGGCCTGCGCCACCCACTGCGGCCTGGAGCCGGAAAGCTTCGGTGAACACGAGGTCAGTCTGCAGGACCCGGGTAGTGGCCTGGGGCTGCGGCTGCGCTTCGAGCCCGGCAGTGGACGGGGCGATCGCTGGCTGGTGCTGGGCACCCCCATCCCGCCGGAGTCCCTGGCGGGGCTGGAACGCCTTGATCAGCTGATGCGCTGCCTGCGGTCCCAGGGGCGGAACGGCGATTGAGGCACCCGGCAGTCAGCCGGAGTCGGACAGGGGGAGCAGCTGGGGCGGCGCTGCCGGTTCCGACGACCGCTCCAGGCCGCCCAGATCCAACCCGACCCCCTGAATGCGCCATCCGCGCTCGGTCTGCCGCAGATGGCTGCGGCAGAGGATGGTGGTGTAGCCGCCCTGGGGCAGCCGCATCCGGAAGCGCAGTTCGCGGGTCTGGCCGGGGTCCGCAGGCAGCCGCCTGTAGTGGGCCTGGGCCCTGGGCAGGTCCGCCGGGTGAATGCGTTCCTGCAGGCGCTGCATCCAATCCTGCAGACTGGCCCCGACCGGCAGTTCCAGAAACTCGAGGCTGGTGCAGCTGAGGGTGAAGTCGTCGGCGTCGCAGCGCTGAGGGTCCTGCCAGGCCAGCAGCGGATAGTCGAGGAAGAAGAGCCCTCCCAGACGGGTGATGACGTCGAGGGTGGCCTGGGTGGTCTGAATCCGGGTCCAGAGCTGACGTTCGTGCGTCAGCAGGCGCTCCTGCTCATCCAGATCGAGCAACACGCCCTGCACCACCGGGCGCGGTAGGTTCTGCACCACCTCGGCCCGATCCAGCACCGTCAGCCAGGAGGTCTGCCCCGGCAGCCGCAGACGGTAGGTGCACTCCTGACGGCTGTGGAGCGGGGCCTGACGCAGACGCCGGTAGTGGCGCTCCAGTATCGGCAGATCCTGCGGATGCACCTGACTCTGCAGGGCCTGCAGGGCCAGATCGTGACGCCCCAGGGCCAGCAGCTGCGGGTCCACCTGGGGCAGCAGCAGGGCCGCCGGGTCCTCAACCGTCGGGGTGGGGGCCTGCAGGCCCTCGTTCGGCAGAGGCATGCGGTAGGGCCAGACCCCGCTCTGGGACGCAATCAGTTCGAGCAGGTCGACCTGCAGACTGCAGCCCTGCTGCGCACGGACCTGTTCGTCGACATCCAGCAGCACCCCCTGAAGGATTTCGAGGGGTGCCTGGGCGACCAGCTGCGCCCGCAGCTCATGCCAGCGCCAGCTGCCGTCGGTCTGCCGCAGCCGCACCCGGACCGACCAGGGCCGGGAGACGGCATCCGGCGTCTGGAGCGACGTCTCCACAGGCAGGTGGAGCCGCGGTCGATCCTCGGGGTGAACCCCGGCCAGAACCCTGTCGAACAGACGGCGGCTGGAACCGCTGTGCAGCCCCTCCGGGCAGAGGTCGGGCGGCAGCAGGGCCTGTCCCGAAGCGAAGTAGGCCTGCATCGCCGGGCCCTCGGGGCGCAGCGGCAGGCGGAACGGCTGGGCCCGGGTCAGCCGGAGCAGACTGGCCTGATCCTGACGGAGCTCGAGCTGTTGCTGCTGCTGCCGGACCCGGCAGCGGGACAGGAACAAACCGGTGGTTGCTCCGGCACCCCCCAGGGCCGCCACCAGCAGCAGCGGCACCGCGTAGGCCGACAGGGGCAGCGGGCGGGGGGCGATCGCCAGTTCGAGGATGGGGGTTCCCCGCAAGCGGATGGTCCGGCGAGCCACTCCCTCCAGCTGAAAGCTGAGCGGGTCGCCGCCGATCAGCCGCTCGGCCGGGAGGGTACGCAGCCCGACGGAAAACTGCCGCAGCATATCCGGCGAGGAACCCGCGAGGACCAGTTCGACCATGTCGGTCGGCTGCAGCACCAAAAGTGTGGAGCGATCGCCCAGCGGCACCAGCAACTGGGGCTGGCGGTACTCCCCGACCTGCCAGGTGGGATGCCGCAGACGGGGCTGGCCCGCACCCTGTGGCTGCAGCCACAGGGTATGGACATCCGCAGGCCGACCACCGAGACGATGGATCTGCTCACTGAAGCCGATGTCCGTGGAGAGGTGATGGGACAGCACACCGGCCCGGTAGCGGCTGGCCTCCCAGGCCATACGCTGACGCAGCCCCTCGAAGGCCTGCAGACCGACAGTGACCAGGGCCAGCCCCAGGCCAGCCGTACCCAGCCCAGCCAGCAGGGCGCAGCGGGTGGGATTGCCCGCTGCGGGAAGCGACGGCGTGGCGGGGGCTGGCTGGTCCAAGCAGAAGCGACTACAGCGGATTCGCCCTCACTATGACGGTGAGGTTTGCAGAATCTGCATAATTTATGACTGATTAAAGAATTTCTTCAGTCGGCCCAGGCCTTCACCCCTGCGCCGCCACCGGCGCCACCGCCTCGGGCAGGGCGCCCTGGAGTCTGCCGAGCCAGTCGATCAGGCTTTCGAGCTGCTGATCGATGCCCATCACCCCGAGGCCGCGCACCGTCACCTGGCCCTTGCTGTAGACGAAGCGACTGTGGAGGTGGCTGGGAAGGCGTTCCGCCAGCAGTTTCCAGGCAGGCGCCTCCATCGGCGTTTCGAGGATGACGTGCTGCTTGCCCTCGGGCCGGATGCGGCTGAAGCCGACCGCCTTGGCCACCTGCTTCAGCTCCATCACCCGCAGCAGCTGCTGGGTGGCCTTGGGCAGCGGGCCGTAGCGATCGCTCCAGTCGGCGGCGATCGCCGTCAGGGAGCGCTTATCCGGAGCCGCCGCCACGGTCCGGTAGGCAGCCATCTTGTCGTCGAGCTCGGCGATGTAATCACCGGGAATGAAGGCGGTCACCGGCAGGTCGACCTGGGTGTCGTCCACCGCCGGAATCTCCTGGCCGCGGATCTCGGCGATCGCCTCCTCAAGCATCTCCATGTAGAGCTCGAAGCCGATCACATCCATCTGGCCCGACTGCTCCATCCCCAGCAGGTTGCCGACGCCGCGGATCTCCATGTCCCGCATCGCCAGCTGGTAGCCACTGCCCAGGGTGGCGAACTCCTGAATCGCCCGCAGCCGCTGGCGGGCCTGATCCGAGAGGCTGGCGGCATCCGGGTAGAACAGCCAGGCGTGGGCCTGGATGCCGGAGCGGCCCACCCGTCCCCGCAGCTGGTAGAGCTGGCTGAGGCCGAAGCGGTGGGCGTCCTCGATCAGGATCGTGTTCACCCGGGGAATGTCGAGGCCCGACTCGATGATCGTCGTAC
>CAYZUY010000202.1:0-3744 GCA_964481495.1 uncultured bacterium | reverse complement strand
CCGACAGACGGTGGCCTATCACCGCGAGCTGGAGCGGATCTTCGGGGCCGATAAGGTGGAACCGGCAATCTTCTTCATCGGACTGCAGCCCCACACCCACCTGGAGGACTACGCCTTCGACCAGGGGATTCTGCGCAAGGGCTACAACCCGATGAGCATGATGCCCTGGACGGCCCGCAAGCTCCTCTGGAACCCGGAACCGATGGGCGGTTTCTTCGGGGAGGTCTGTCTGGAGGCCTTCGCCCGCAATCCCGGCGATTTCGGCCGCACGGTGATGGATCTGCTGGAGGCCCGCCTGGGGATTGCGCCCCTGGAGGAGGCTCTGACGGCGCCGGTGGAACCCCGGTCCCTGGCGGGGGTGCGCTGAGATGGCGAAGCGGAAGACTGATGTGACGGCGATCGCCGCCGCGATTGCCAGCCTCGAGGATCTGCTTGCCACCCTGGAGAGCCTCGACGTCACGGACGAGACTCTGCTGGATCGTCTGATTGCGGAACTGGAGGCGACCGGTAAGAGCGATCTGGTGGCTGAACTCCAGAGCCTGCGCCAGGCTCGCTTCGACGAGGACGACGAAGATGAGGACCTGGAGGAGGAAAGTATCGCCTCCTTCCGGCTGACGGTGGCGGCGATCGCCCGGGAAGTCGGGGTCGAGGCGGATGATGCCACCTTCCTCGATGCCCTGGCGGATCTGCTGCGCTCCGACTGCCCGATCGACCGGAAGATGCGCGATCAGGTCTGTGGTGCCCTGAACCGGCTTACCCGGGGGGATGACCAGCAGTTCAGCTTCCCGCTGTTGCTGCCGGAAACGGAACTGGAAGTGATCCGCGCCCCCCGGGACTGAGACGGCCCGCGCGGTCCCTATGCTGAAGGCATGGACCTGATCCTCTGCCACACGACCGCCGACTTCGACTGCCTCGGGGCCGCCGTCGGTCTAACGCTGCTGCGCCCCGGGGCACGGATCGTGCTGCCCGGTGGGGCCCACCCGGCGGTGCGCGACTTCCTGGCGCTGCACCGGGACGAATTTCCCCTGATCGAGCGCCGTTCCGTCAGCCCGGAGCGAATCCGCAGTCTGGCGGTGGTGGATGCCCAGGAGGCCAACCGGCTGGGGGTGGTGGCGGAGTGGCTGACCCTGCCCCAACTGCAGGAGATCGTGCTCTACGACCACCACCCCGGCGGCGATCGCGACATCCCTGCCACCACCGTCACCGTCGAACCGGTGGGGGCCACCACCACCCTGATCGTTGAAGCGCTGCAGCGGGCCTGCCTGCGGCCCAACGCCATGGAAGCCACGGCCATGGCCCTGGGCATTCACGTCGATACGGGCTCCCTGACCTACGAGCAGGCGACGGTGCGCGATGCCCAGGCCCTCGCCTGGCTGATGGCCCAGGGAGCCAATCTGGCGGTGATCCGGGATGCGGTCGAGCGGGGCCTGTCGCCGGAGCTGCAGGATCTGCTGGCGATCGCCCTCGATGATCTGACGGTGGCGGATGCCGACGGTCGTCGCCTGGGCTGGGTGCTGCTGCGCACCGAGGGCTACCAGACCGGCCTCTCCAGCCTGACGGCCCAGCTGATGGAGATCGTCGAGGTGGACGCCCTGCTGCTGGGGGTGCACTACCCGATTGGGGAGGGCGAGGAGCGGCTGACGGTGATTGGCCGCAGCCGCATCGACGGCACGGATCTGGCGGCGCTGTTCCGGCCCTACGGCGGCGGTGGTCATGCCTGCGCAGCCACCCTGACCCGCCGTGAAAACCAGGCGCGGGCTCTGCTTGAGGACCTGCAGCGGCAACTGCTGGCCCAGCTGCCCCCGCCCCTGCGGGCCCGGGAACTGATGTCCTCGCCGGTGCGCACCATCCGCCCCGATACGAAGATTGCCGACGCCGAGCGCACACTGCTGCGCTACGGCCACTCCGGCCTGTCGGTGGTGGACGAGCGGGATCAGTTGGTGGGGGTGATCTCCCGCCGGGACCTCGACATCGCCCTGCACCACGGTTTCGGCCATGCGCCGGTGCGCGGCTACATGACCCAGAATCCGCGCACCATCGGCCCCGATGCCAGCCTGGAGCGGATCGAAGAACTGATGGTCACCTACGACATCGGTCGCCTGCCGGTGCTCGACGGCGATCGCCTGGTCGGCATCGTCACCCGCACCGATGTGCTGCGGCAGCTGCATCGCCAGCAGCAGCTGCGCCATCCCCAGAGCCTCGGCCCTGGGGGGCTACCCCTTGATCAGGCCCGTCAGCAGCTGCAGCAGCGGCTGGTGCCCCAGCTCTGGCAGTTCCTGGCCACGGCGGCGGATCTGGCCCAGGCCCGGGGCTGGCACCTCTATCTGGTCGGGGGCGGCGTGCGGGATCTACTGCTGGCGGACCCCGGCCAGCCCCTGGCCCTGGCGGACATCGATCTGGTGGTGGACGGCTACCACGCCGCCCTCACCGATGCGGCCGGGGTGGAACTGGCCCAGGCCCTGCGCGATCGCTACCCGGCAGCGCGGCTGGAGGTGCACGGCCAGTTCCAGACGGCGGCCCTGCTCTGGCACCAGGACCCGCAGTTCGACAATCTCTGGGTTGATATCGCCACGGCCCGCACCGAGTTCTACCCCTACCCGGCGGCGAACCCCGAGGTGGAAGCCTGCTCGATTCAGCAGGATCTCTACCGGCGTGACTTCACGGTCAATGCCCTGGCCCTGCGCCTGACCGAGCCCCGGGCGGGGGAACTGCTCGACTTCTTCGGTGGGCTGCTGGACCTGCAGTCCCGGCGGGTGCGGGTGCTGCACCCCAACAGCTTCATCGAGGACCCGACGCGGATCTTCCGGGCGGTACGGTTCGCGGTGAAGCTGGGATTCGACCTCGAGGGCCAGACCGTCGGCTACATCCGCTACGCCATCGACAGCGGC
Source organism: uncultured bacterium (assembly GCA_964481495.1). Taxonomy (GTDB): domain Bacteria; phylum Cyanobacteriota; class Cyanobacteriia; order Synechococcales; family Synechococcaceae; genus CAWUMD01. The sequence goes on along the minus strand of CAYZUY010000202.1, from coordinate 856 downwards.
GTCTACGAGCGCACCCAGGGTGAGAACGGGGTGGCCCCGGCTCTGCAGACGCGGCTGCGGGCGGAACTGAACACGATTCTGGCGGCTCCCTACTGGCAGAAGGCGCTGGGACTGCTGGGGGATCTGCAGGCGCTGCGCTGCCTGCATCCCGGGCTACGGCTGACACCGGAGCTGCTGCGTCAGGTGCGGATCGCAGACCGGGGCTGGCGCTGGTTCGCCGAGGCCCAGGGCTGCGATCGCCCTCGTCTGCGCCCTACCGAAGCGCCCCTGGACCACTGGCTGCTACTGCTGGAGACCCTGCTGGCTGCCGTTCCCGAGGGTCAGGGGGCGGCGATCGCCCGGCGGCTGCAGCTGCCCCACGAGAGCAGCAGCCGACTGGAGCGGCTGGAGGCGGTGACGGCCGCGGTGCAGGCCAGTCTGCCCGGTTGCGATCGCCCCAGTCAGGTTCATGCTGCCCTTCAGCCCCACGAGGCGGCCCTGCTGCTGCTGGTGCTGGCGCGTCTGGTGCCGGAGCAGCGGCGTATCCTCTGGTGCTACCTGACCCGCTGGATGTCCCGGACCCCGCCCCTGGACGGCAACGACCTGCGCCAATTGGGCTATCGGCCGGGGCGGCTCTACCGCGACATCCTGGCGGATCTGCTGGCCCGACGGCTGGATGGTGCGTTCCCGCAGGAGCCCGAGGCCGAACGGGTGGCGGCGATCGCCTACGTCACCGCCACCTACTCCCGCTAGAGCGTGCGCCGGAACAGCTCCAGGGTGTGGGCCCAGGCGGCGGCAGCAGCGCTGGCGTCGTAGTCGGGGCGGGCGTCGCAGTTGAAGCCGTGACCGACCGGGTAACGGAACACCCGATGCCGGG
>CAYZUY010000201.1:1736-3844 GCA_964481495.1 uncultured bacterium | reverse complement strand
TTGAGCATCGGGCTGATGGTCAGTTCGTTCCAGAACAGAGTCCCATCCCGGCGGCGGTTGCGCAGCAGCTCCCGGCAGGAGCGGCCCTGGCGCAGGGCCTCACGGATGCGGGCGCGGGCGTCGGCATTGTCTTCCTGGTTCTGCAGCAGGCGGCAGTCGTACCCGATCACCTCCTCGGGCTCGTAGCCCGTGATGGCGGTGAAGGCGCGGTTGACGTAGCGGATCGGGTAGCGATTTGCCGGGTCGTCGGGGTTGTAGCCGGTGATCAGCACCCCGTTGCGGCTGTCCTCCAGGGCCTTCTGCACCAGTCGCAGTTCATCGGTCTGCTCCTCCAACTGCCGTGCCAGCTGGTTGGGCACCCGCAGTAGCCGGTAGGTGACCAGCCCCAGGCCCAGGGCCAGGAGGGTAATGCCCACCTGGGCCGGTTCCCAGGGGGAGCGATCCCGGGGCTCGACCTGCAGCCGCCAGGGCTGGCTGCCGCTGAGAATCGGCAACGCCAAGGTGGCGCTACTGCTGGCGAGGCTATTTCCCGGCAGGCTCTGACCATGGGGCTCATCAGCCGGGCCTGAGCCCCCGCGATCCAGGCGGTAGCGATAGCTGCCCAGTTCCTCGGCCGCACTGTGGCTGAACTCGCGGATCAGCTGTGCTTCGGGCATGGCGGCGATCGCCCATGCCCCGTCCTGCATGGGTTCCGCGTAGAGCACCTGGGGGGGCTGGGCCGGGATCAGTGACAGGTCCGCCAGCAGGGCCGGGGATTTACGGGTTGCCGCAGCGGTTCGCTTCTCCAGCTGGGCCAGCAACGGAGGTGGGGCTGCCTGGGGCGGCAGACCGCCGATGAACAGCTGCTTCGGGGTCAGGATGGCCAGCTGCAGTCCCTGGGGAGCTTCCCGTCGGCGGCCGATCGCCTCCTGCAGCCGGGTCACATCCGCGGCAAAGGGATGATGCTCCAGGGACTGCCCGGGATGCTGCAGATGGTGCATCTGCTCCAGGCTGAGGCGTAGGGTCAGGGCCAGTAGCGACAGTCGCTGCTGGGGCCGTTCCAGATATTCGCTCAGGTGTTCGGCGGCATTGCGAGTCTGCTCCCACTGCTGCCGCTGCCGATAGGTATTCAGACCGGTGGTAGCGACCACCAGACCGCCCAGCGTGCCAGCGGCGGCCGTCAGCAGCGGTCGTTGGCGATCGCGCAGGAGCCGCTGCAGCGGTTCAGGAAGCATAGGAGCGGACACATACCGTCATCGACAACGTTAGAGGGGCTGCGGTAGCACCGGACCCGGCCGAACCCAGGCCCCGTCAGGGCTGGACTGCCTGCTTCGGTTGCCATGCTTCAGCAAGTCTTCAGGTTTGTCCCGCGTGCTAGGCTGACAGGCCGGACGCTGACCACAAGCCGAATGACTGCTGCTCCCCTCCCGGCCGAGGACCCGACGATGCTGCTCGATGTCGAGGCAGTGCAGCATGTCCTCAACCGCTCCCGGGCCTCGGTCTACCGCTACGCCAACACTGACCCCAGCGACCCCAACCCGCCCTACGATCCGACCCGCCTCAACCCCGAGCTGCGCGAAGACATCCGCGATGCGCTGCGCTTCCATCCTGCCGAGGTGACCCGCTTCGCCCGGGACGTGCTGCGACTGAAGCGCATCTCCTTCGATGGCCTCGGGCTGCAGGAACCCTCCGTTACGGATCTCCTCCAGCAGATTCTTCAGGAACTGCAGCGGATCCGGGGCCTTTTGGAGCAGCAGGACTGAATCCGGTACGGTCTGCCACCCTGGCCGTCGGGTCGACCGTGTGCCAGAATCGCCCTATCCCGCAGCCGTTTCCCTGAGACGGTGTTCGGGCCGGCCACCGACCGTCCGCCGGATGGTGGGTCGTCTGTCCTCTTCCTCTCCCTCCATGGACTCTGGCAGTAGCCCCGCGGCCACCGGCAAGGAACCCCCTCCCGGGCGCTGGTCCGCTTTCCTCGGAATTTCCATTGCTGTCGTCACCCTGACCGTTCCCTTCTGGCTGGTGGGTGAACTGTCAACCAGTCGACTTGCTCCCGCCCCGGCACCGGTCCTGTCGGTACAGCCCTGACCCCCGGGTCGGAACGGTAGAATTCGAACCGGTCGCGTCAT
>CAYZUY010000201.1:0-1726 GCA_964481495.1 uncultured bacterium | reverse complement strand
GATCTGTCCCGGATTCCTGCCCAGCCCAAGCCGGGCCTGATTAACGTGCTGGTGGAAATTCCCGCTGGCAGCAAGAACAAGTACGAGTTCGACAAGGATCTCAACGCCTTCGCCCTCGACCGCGTGCTCTACGCTTCGGTGCACTACCCCTACGACTACGGCTTCATCCCCAACACCCTGGCCGACGACGGTGATCCCCTCGACGGCATGGTGATCATGGATCAGCCCACCTTCCCCGGTTGTGTGATCGCGGCGCGCCCCATCGGCATGCTGGAGATGATTGACGGCGGCGATCGCGACGAGAAGCTGCTCTGCGTGCCGGTCAAGGACCCCCGCTACGCCGATGTGAAGTCCCTCAAGGACATTCCCCAGCACCGTCTGGACGAGATCGCCGAGTTCTTCCGCACCTACAAGAACCTCGAGAAGAAAACCACCGAAATTCTCGGCTGGAAGGACGTGGATGCCGTCCTGCCCCTGGTCGAGGAATGCATCGCTGCCTACAAGGGCTAGACCCCGCCGGGTCACCCCCGGTGGCCCTTTCCTGTTTCTGCCACGGAGCGTTGCGCCATGGGCTGGACCCCGATCTACGACAGCTGGGTGGTGGTGCCCGCGCAGCCCCGGGCGGTGATCCACTTCCTCGGTGGCGCCTTCATTGCGGCCGCTCCCCAGCTCACCTACCCCCGTCTGCTGGATGCCTGTGCCGAAGCCGGGCTGGCGGTGGTGGCTACCCCCTTCGTCAACACCTTCGATCACGCCGATCTGGCACGGCAGTGCCTGCAGGAATTCGAGCGGGTGCTGGCGCGGCTGGAGTACCGCGAGCAACTGCCGCCGGGGTTGCCGGTGTTCGGCCTCGGTCACAGCATGGGCAGCAAGCTGCACCTGCTGATCGGCAGCCTGTTCCCGGTGGAACGCCGGGGCAATGCCCTGCTGGCCTTCAACAACTTCTCGGCCCGCCGCTCCATCCCCTTCTTCTCCCAGCTAGCCCCGGCCCTGGAGGTGGATGCTGAGTTTTCGCCCACCCCGGCCCGCACCCTGCGGCTGATCGACGAACAGTACGGGATTGCCCACAACCTGCTGGTCCGCTTCCGGACCGATGAGCTCGACCAGAGCCGCGAACTGGCGGCGCTGCTCGGCGATCGCTTCCCCCAGACCACCGAACTGCTGCGCCTGCCGGGCACTCACCTCACCCCCATGGGCCAGTCGGTGCAGCTGCAGTCGGGCTTCGATCTGCTCGACCAGCTGGGCCGGGCCTTCAACCGGGAGGTCTATCGGGATCTCGACCGCCTACAGGAGAGTCTGCTCGACTGGCTCGAGGATCGTCTGGATGCCCGGATGCCGATCCTGCCCGCACAATAGAACCGTTCTTCTGCCGCGAGAAAAAAGAATGCGCCCCTGGCGAACCGGACTGCTGCTGGCGGTGATGCTGGCCCTGCTGATCAGTGGCCCCGCTTGGGCTGCACGACCGGGGCGGGCTGGTAACGGTCGAGGCGCAGGGCGAGGACGCACTGCTGGGGCGCTGGTTTCTCACGGGGCGTGGCCTGCGGTCGGCGCAGTCGCTCGTGGCCGCCTTCGAGTCGCTGCGCCGGGTCTGGTCCGGTCGGTTGAAGACCGCAAACAGGACGGCTGTATCAGCCGCTGAACTCATGCCGCCGCCGCCCTCGCCCTGCCGGGCCATTTCTGCAACAGGATGCGCAGCGGCAGCTTGAGGCGTTCGCGGCTCACCGTT
>CAYZUY010000200.1:2723-3846 GCA_964481495.1 uncultured bacterium | reverse complement strand
CGCCGGTCTGCGCTGTGTCGGTCTGCATGCCCACATCGGCTCCCAGATCTTCGAAACCCAGCCCCACCGCGACCTGACGGCGGTGCTGGCCAATGCCTTCGCCCGGGCCCGGGCCGCCGGTCTGCCCGTCGAGGAACTGAACGTCGGCGGTGGCCTGGGCATCCGCTACACCGAGCAGGATGATCCCCCGAGCATCGCGGAATGGTGCACCCTTGTGGGCGAAGCGATGACTGCTGCCTGCGACCAGGCGGGCATCGGCTATCCGAAGCTGATCTGCGAACCCGGCCGCTCCCTGATCGGCTCCTCCTGCATCACGGCTTATCAAGTCGGCAGCACCAAGGAAGTGCCCGGCATCCGCCGCTACATCACCGTCGATGGCGGCATGTCCGATAACCCCCGCCCGATCACCTATCAGTCCCTCTACCGCTCGGTGCTGGCCAACCGGATCACCGAAGAGGCCACCGAAACTGTCACCATCGCCGGCAAGCACTGCGAGTCCGGGGATGTGCTGATCAAGGACGCCTGCTTGCCTGCCGCCCGCACCGGTGATGTGCTGGTGGTGCTGGCGACCGGTGCCTACAACTACAGCATGTCCTCCAACTACAACCGGATTGCCCGTCCGGCAGCGGTGCTGGTGCGGGATGGCGATGCCAACCTGATTCTCCAGCGGGAGTCCCTGGACGACCTGCTCCGCCAGGATCGTCTGCCGGAGCGGCTTCGCGCCTGATGTCCCGGCCCCGACCGACCTTTGCGGTGGCGGGAGACCGGTGTAGTCTACTGTTCATCTGACCTGGGCGGGTCGAGGGTTATCTACGGGTTGAGGGCATGGGGGTCTGGCAGCAACTGGGAGGATGGCTTGGCGGTGCTCCGGCATCGATCGGCCTGAACCTGCTGGATGTGCTGCTGGTCCTGCTGCTCACCTACGTGATCCTGGTGGTGATCGGGGAGCGGCGCACCCTCTGGATGGTGCGGGGGTTCATTGTGCTCATGCTGGCGGCGGCCCTGAGCGGTCGCCTGCAACTGACGCTCCTGAACTTCCTGCTCAACAATCTGGTGATCGGTTCGGCCGTGGCCATGGCCGTGCTGCTGCAGTCGGAGTTCCGCCGCTGTCTGGCACTGCTGG
>CAYZUY010000200.1:0-2713 GCA_964481495.1 uncultured bacterium | reverse complement strand
TTTGATCTGCTGGAGTGTCATCATCTAATAAACTAATTAATTCTGGTGTAGCAATTTTTACAGATTCTATCTGCCCCTCTATCTTGTCTATCCTTGAACTTAAATCTGCTAATGACTGATTGCCATAACTTTCTGGAACTGCTGGGTCGGGGGGAACTGGGTCTGCTGCTACGCCCGGACATCCGGCCCCAGACCCGCTCCGACAGTGCGGTTGATGAAATCATCGAAGCCGTGCGGGAACTGTCCCAGAACCGGGTCGGGGCCCTGATTGTGGTCGAGACCGGTCAGCCGATCGACGAGCGGGACTTCTCGGTGCCGGGGGTCCGCCTCAATTCCGAACTGAGCAAGGAACTGCTGCAGTCCCTGTTCCAGACCAGCACTCTGCTCCACGACGGAGCGGTGCTGGTACGCGACAACCGGGTGATTGCCGCTGCGGTGATTCTGCCCCTGTCCGAGCAGACGATTGCCCGCCGTCTGGGCACCCGTCACCGGGCGGCCCTGGGCATCACCGAACGGGTGGATCAGTGTCTGTGCATTGTTGTCTCCGAGGAGACGGGCTCCATTTCCCTGGCTGAGCGCGGCGTGCTCAATCGTCCCCTGACGAGCAGTAAACTCAGGGAACTTCTGGAGGACCGACTCTCCCACTCGGTCGACAAGGAGGTGATTGCCCCGGATCTGCGCATTCTCGGTCGCAAGATTGGTCGCCGGGGACAGTACTGGTTCGGTAGAATCGGCCATCGACTCTGGCCTCACCCCCGGGAGAAGCGATGAAAGCCCTGCGTCCCCGCATCACCACACCGCTGCCGTCGGATCTCGATCCGGCCCGGCTGCCGCGTCATGTGGCGGTGATCATGGACGGCAACGGTCGCTGGGCTCGGCAGCGGGCCATGCCCCGGATCATGGGTCACCGGCGCGGGGTGGATGCTCTCAAGCGGCTGCTGCGCTGCTGTGATGACTGGGGCATTGAAGCCCTGACTGCCTACGCCTTCTCGACGGAGAACTGGGGACGTCCCCAGGAGGAGGTCGAGTTTCTGATGACGCTGTTCGAGCGGGTGCTGCGCCAGGAACTGCGGGAACTGGTCGAGGAGAACGTCCGCATCCGCTTTGTGGGCGATCTGGAGGTGCTGCCCTGCTCTCTGCAGCGCCAGATCGACCAGGCCCAGACGGCCACGGCTGCCAACAGCGGTATCCGCTTCACGGTAGCGACCAACTACGGCGGTCGCCACGAGATCCTCTCGGCGGCCCGGGCCCTGGCCCGGCGGGTGCAGGCCGGCGAACTGCAGCCGGAGGATATCGATGAGAACCTGTTCGAACAGTCGCTGTTCACCCAGGGGCTGCAGGATCCGGATCTGCTGATACGCACCAGCGGTGAGCTGCGGATCAGCAACTTCCTGCTCTGGCAGCTGGCCTACGCGGAAATCTACGTCACCGACACCTTCTGGCCGGATTTCGATATTCCCGCCTTTCACCGGGCCCTGCAGGATTTCCAGGGCCGTCACCGGCGCTTCGGCAAACTCTGACGCTCAGGGCCCGGCGAAAATCACCGCTTCCAGATCGGCCCGGCTGAGGGAGTATTTGAAGACCCGGGTCACGGGTTCGTCGCCGACGCGCCGGTAGCGGACGACGCAGCAGTCGACGTCGAGCTCCAGATCCGCCTGCCAGCCGTCCCGCTGCAGGCTCCAGCATTCGGGGCGATCGCCCGTCTGCTCGCAGCCCTGCTGGCGTAGCCAGTGCTCGATGGCAGGCAGGGAGTGGTTGTAGAGCGGTGCGGCGGGGTCCGGAAGCGCGGAGATGGGGGGCATACGGGTCACAGAGGGGAATCGGGAGAACTGATGGATTTGACCGCAGGCGTGGCCGGCAGGTCGGTGCTGGCATTCGCCAGGGGTGAGGCTGTGCTGGCGGCGGTTTCCGGTTCTGCGGTCACCGGGGTCGGCGCAGCGGCAGTGTCCGGAGCGGTCACGCTGGCGGCGGGCTGCAGCCAGCTGGGAGCCTTGAGCAGCGCCTCGCCCCGGGCCAGACCGAGACCGATGGCCAGCACCAGGGACAGCAGGAAGGTCAGTGCCAGTAGAAACAGGGCAAACAGTTCGCCCGGCGACAGCGCCCGGTCCTTGGCATCCAGGTAGGCGTTGGCCGCCACCGGGGCACGGGCCGGCTGGGGCGGCCGGGTCACTGCGACAGCGGCCGGGATGCGGCGCAGGTCGTAGCGCTGCCGGGCCTCGGGGTCATTGAGGACCTGGTAGGCGGTCTGCAGCGCCTGGAATTTGCGGGTTGCCTCTGCCGCCGGCAGGGTCGTGGTGTCGGGGTGATACTGCTTGCTCAGTTCCCGGAAGGCCCGACGCAGGGTGGCCGGATCGGCGGTGGGTGCGACACCCAGAATCCGGTAGTAGTCCGGTACGGGGCGGATGTCAGGCTCTGACCGGGGGGCAGAACTCACGGTGACGCTGACGGCACAACGGGCTCATTCTACCGCCCCGGTCCGGAGTCATCTTTTCTTCGGTTTGCTTGAGAGATTCCGTAAACGTCCCCTGCCGCCGCTGGAGAGGATTACGGTGAGGGTGCCGCACCAGCTTCGGTGCGGTGGCCAAACCGGATCCGGCCCCGCCAGACAAGCAACCCCGGCTGCAAGAGGTGTATCCATGCGCAAGCTCCTCGAGAAACTCCGCGCTGCTGTCCGCTACGTCGGTGACGGGCTGGGCGAGATCTTCACCCGCTC
>CAYZUY010000199.1:657-3877 GCA_964481495.1 uncultured bacterium | reverse complement strand
CACCGGGTAGGTGCCGGACTCAACGTAGTCGGCGTAGAGCATCTGACCGGCGGACTCGGCCACTTCGGCCGCATCCACTTCGCTGTCCCACTGGCGCAGAAAGTCGGGATTGCTGCTGTCGCCCACCCGTTTGCCGATGCTGGCTCGCTGCTCACCATCGGCACAGAGCAGGTTGTAGCCCACCGACTGGGTGAGGCGGATATCCCGGGCGAAGGTGCCGTCACTGGCGGCCACCAGCACCTCCTGCCAGTCGCGGAAGTAGATGGCGCGGCGCGATTGGACGTGCTTGGCGTGATGGGCCAGCCGGTCGTTGGCCCGCAGCAGCAGATCACTCATCTCCCGCATCGGGCTGCAGCGCTCCAGCCAGGTCTCCTTGCCCCTGAGCGTCGCGTAATCCCGCAGCGGTTCGAGACAGACCGGCGGCACGAAGGACTGGCCCCCGGGAATCAGGAGCCCGAGGATTCCCAGGGCCTGCTCCAGGGCAGCCCGCAGCCCGCGGGGGGTGACATCGTTGGTGCTGACGTAGCAGTCCTGCTTACCCAGGAAGACCCGCACCCCGGCGCCGGTTCCCAGCCGCGGCGACAGGCTGGTGATCGCGTTGTCCTCGGCCATGCAGCTGATGTAGTTGCTGCGCTCGAGGAAGAATTCAACGAAGTCGGCCCCGGCGGCCCGACCCAGCCCCAGGAGCTGGGAGAGACTGTCCGCCCAGGCGGCATCCAGGCGCTGTTTGCCGGGAATGGTGGTGTTCTCGAGCAGGGCGGCGGCCCGGGGCGGCGCGATCACCATAGGAGAAGTCTTCTGGCAGGGAACGTAAGGCTCAGTCTAGCAACGCTGACATACGGACCCCGGCTGCACACTTCGGTCGACTCCCCCCTCTAGAATTGGTGCTGACCTGCTCCGGCTCCGAACCCTCCGTTTCCATCAGCCCCCTCGCTCGGATGCCCTTCACTCTGCTGCAATCCCGCCGCCTGCGCCTGGTCACTCTGGCCAGCCTGCTGGGGATCGGCTATGGCCTGATCAGCCGTCCTGCCAGTGCGCCGCCTCTGTCGCCCCATCTGCGCCAGGCCGAAGCCGCGGCCGAACAGCTACGTCGTCACCCTGCCACCTTCACCGAGGAGGATCTGGCCCGTCTGCAGCGGCGCTTCGGCGTCCATGGGCCCCAGGCCCCCCTGGCCCAGTGGCTGACCGAGCAGCTGGATCGCTTCCCGCCCCGGCGCCAGCAGACCCTCGATCTGATCGCCAGTCACCGGGCCACCATTCTTGAAGTGGCTACCGAGACCCGCGTCAATCCGGTTTTCCTGGCGGCGATCCTGTTTGATGAGATCAACCATGTCAAACCCGGGGATGACCTGCTGGTCAGCCTCGGCCTCGGCAAGACCATCGGGCTGGCCCAGCTGAGCGTGGATGAACTGCGCCAGCAGGGGCGTCTGGCCGCAGACCCGGAGCGTGACCCCGACTACCAGGCCCGGGCCAAGGCCTACCTTGCCGACCCCGAGAACAACATCCGCACCCTGGCCGGGAAGGTGGTGCGCATCCAGGGGATGCTGGGCATCCCACAGGAGCAGAACCTCTCCCTCAGCCGCAGTTACCGGGATGGGCGGCGTCTGGCCCTGATTGCCCTGCTGCATAACGGCAAGGCCGACTATCCCCGTCGCATCCTCGACTACATGGAGGATGGCGCCCTGCACGAGGCGCTGTATCAGCGTCGGGTCTATCCGCTGATCTCCGCCTGATGAGGCCGGACCTGAGTCGTCAGGTCCGGCCTGGAAGCTGACGGGGGCTCAGGCTTCGACGACCGTCTCCGCTTCACCGTAGCCGTAGGGCTTGAGCACCAGGGGAGCTTCCCCAGGCCAGTTCTCCACCGGCGGCGGCGAACTGGTCAGCCATTCCGGGGTGAGGCCGTTCCAGGGATTGGCTGGAGCCTTGGGACCGGCAATCCAGCTGTAGACGGCGTTCCAGAGGAAGGGCAGGGTCGAGAGCGCCAGGATGATCGATCCCACGGTGCAGAGCTGGTTAATGCCCGCAAACTGGGGATCGTATTCCGCCACCCGCCGCGGCATCCCCTGCAGCCCCAGCCAGTGCATGGGCAGGAAGCAGAGGTTGAAGCCGATCAGGGTCATCCAGAAGTGAACGGCGCCGAGGGTCTCGTTGAGCATGCGACCGGTCATCTTCGGGAACCAGTGGTACATCCCGGCGTAGAGACCGAAGACGCTGCCCCCGAACAGCACGTAGTGGAAGTGAGCAACCACGAAGTAGGTGTCGTGGACGTGGATGTCGACGGGCACCGAGGCGAGCATGATACCGCTCAGACCGCCGATCACGAACATGCTGATGAACCCGGCGGCGAACAGCAGCGCACTCGTGAGCCGGAAGCGGCCTCCCCAGAGGGTAGCGATCCAACTGAAGACCTTGATGCCGGTGGGGACGGCGATCACCATCGTGGCGATCATGAAGAACATGCGCAGCCAGGGCGGCGTGCCGCTGGTGAACATGTGGTGGGCCCAGACGATCAGGCTGAGGACGGTGATCGCCAGACTGGAATAGGCGATCGCCTTGTAGCCGAAGATCGGCTTGCGGGCATGCACCGGCAGGATTTCGGAGATCATCCCGAAGATCGGCAGGATCATGATGTAGACCGCCGGGTGGGAATAGAACCAGAACAGGTGCTGGTAGACCACCGGGTTGCCGCCGCCGGTGGGATTGAAGAAACTGGTGCCCACCATCAGGTCGAAGCTGAGCAGAATCAGGGCCCCGGCCAGCACCGGCGTCGAGAGAACGATCATCCCCGAGGTGGCCAGCATCGCCCAGCAGAACAGGGGCATCTGGTTCAGTCCCAGCCCCGGCCGCCGCATCTTGAGAATCGTGGTGGCAAAGTTGATGCCGCCGAGGATGGAGGACGTCCCCAGCAGCAGCACGCTGAGAATCCAGATCAGCTCGCCGGTCTTGCCGGAGGTGAGGCTGAGGGGCGGGTAACTGGTCCAGCCCGCACTGGGGGCCTGGAAGAAGAAACTGCCGATCAGCAGCAGGCCCGCCGGAGGCAGCAGCCAGAAGGCGATCGCATTCAGGCGCGGGAAGGCCATATCCCGTGCCCCCACCAGCAGCGGAATCAGGTAGTTGCCGAAGGCGCCGCTGCCCGCCGGGACAATCCAGAGGAAGATCATCACCGTGGCGTGGACGGTGAACAACTGGTTGTAGAGCTCACGGCTGACGAAGTCGGAAG
>CAYZUY010000199.1:0-647 GCA_964481495.1 uncultured bacterium | reverse complement strand
CGGGCGTGTAGAGCTCAGCGCGGACCATCACAGCCAGCACACCCCCGATCAGATAAAAGATGAAGGTCAGCACCAGGTACTGGATGCCGATCACCTTGTGGTCGAGGCTGAAGCCGAAATACTCCAGCCAGGCCGGGCGCTGCTGCTCGGGCTGGGGAGTGACGACGGTGCTGGTCATGACGCGGTCCTCACGGAGAGCTGGGCCAGATGCTCCGGCCCGGGGTGATGGAGATGGTGGGGATCAACCCCCAGACCATGGGCGGCCACGGCCCGTTCCAGTCGGTTGGGAGTCACCGGCAGGCTGGCGGTCTGCTGGGCAATCTGGTCCTGCAGCCAGGTCTGGTACTCCTCCGGCGTCTGGACAATCACACTGGTGCGCATGCCGCCGTGGTAGCTGCCGCAGAGCTCGGCGCAGACCACCGGGTAGGTGCCGGTCTTGGTCGGCTGGAAGCGCAACTGGGTCCGCTCGCCGGGAATGGCATCCTGCTTGAGACGGAACTGGGGTACCCAGAACGAGTGGATCACATCCATCGCCTCGATGTTGAGCAGCACCTCCTGATTGACCGGCAGGTGCAGCTCCCCGGAGACGATGCCCGCCTCGGGATAGGTGAACAGCCAGGCGAACTGCAGTCCTTTGACGTCCACCG
>CAYZUY010000198.1:0-3921 GCA_964481495.1 uncultured bacterium | reverse complement strand
CCAGGCCGGAGCCCTCGGTTTCGGCGATGGTGGTCCCCTGCCCAGTCTGAGTCTGGTGCGCCGCCTGCTGGAGTACGCCCAGCCCCTGGGACTACCGCTGCTGCTCTGGCCGCGCCACCCCCAGCTGGCGGGGGGCGGCACCGCCCGTCCCGGTGCCCTGGCCCTGCAGCTGGGCCTGCCTCAAGATCCCTACGCTTCCGAGACCCAGGCTCTGGCGGGGCTGCTGGAGCTGCTGGCGGAGTTTCCGACGCCGGTGCACCTGATGCGGATCTCCACCGCCCGTTCGGTGGAGCTGATTGCGGCGGCCAAGGACCGGGGTCTGCCGGTCACCGCCAGCACCACCTGGCTGCACCTGATCGCCAGCACGGCGGAACTGGGCAGCTACGACCCCAACCTGCGTCTGACCCCGCCCCTGGGCAATCCCGAGGACCGGCAGGCCCTGCGGCAGGCGGTGCGCGACGGCGTGCTCGATGCGATCGCCGTCGACCATGTCGCCTACCGCTACGAGGAGAAAACCGTCGCCTTCGGCGAAGCCCCCAGCGGGACCCTGGGTTATCCCTTCGCCCTCAGCTGTCTCTGGGAGACCCTGGTCGGCGGGGAGGGCTGGCAACCCCTGCAGCTGTGGCGGGCTCTGACGGTCGGGCCGGAGCGCTGCCTGCAGCCCGCTGTGCCCTCTCAGCCCTGCGGCTGGATTCTCTTCGACCCTGCCCAGCCCTGGACAGCGGAAGCAGCGACCCTGCCCACGGCCGCCCGCAATACCCACCTGCTGGGCCATGGCCTGCGGGGCCGGGTGCTCGCCCAGACTTCATAATTCCGCCCCGACGGTGCCGCTGACTGTGATCGTCTGCGTCCCGACGGGGGTTCCCCTGTCACAGCCCGGACGCTGAGCCGTTCGTCGACAGTCCGTTTGAAGAGTCGATGCCGGGCCTCAGGATCCCTGGCGGTCAGCGGCGGGGCCCGACCAGACTGACGGCAGCGGAAGCGCCGGAGAGGGCTGTGGCGGAGTCGGATGTACTGGTACTGGGCAGCGGCCTGGCCGGACTGGTGTTCGCGGCCCTGATGGCCCGGCGGGGCTCCCGGGTGATCGTCCTCGAAGCCCACGATCGTCCGGGCGGGTTCGGCCACACCTTCACCCTGGCCGGTCGGTACCACTTCAACGCCCAGCTGCACTACGTCTGGGGCTGCGGCCCCGGCGAACCGGTGCATCAGGTGCTGACCCATCTGGGGCTGGCGGAGCAGCTGCCATTCGATCGGCTCGACCCGCTGGGGTTCGACCGGATGCGCATGCCCGGCTACGCCCTCGACATCCCGGCAGACCCGGCTCTACTGCAGGAACGGCTGGTGACGATCTTCCCCGACGCCCAGCGGGCGATCGCCGCCTTCCTGGCCCTGGTGGAGGAGACCCGCCGGGACCTGGGCGCCTGGACCCGAATGGATTCCCGCACCGGGTGGCTGGGACAGTTGCCCTCACTGCTGAGGCTGGCCCGGCGTCAGCGGCTCACCCTGCAGCAGGCCTTCGATCACTGTGGTCTGCCCACCCCCGCCCAGACGCTGCTGGCCCTGCAGTGGCCGGACTTCATGCTGCCCCCGGCCCAGCTCTCCTTCCTGGCCTGGGTGGCCCTGTTCACCGGCTACCAGGGCGGTGCCTGGGTACCCCGTCATCAGTTCTCGGCGGTAGTGAATGCGCTGGTTGAGGTGATCACGACCCACGGTGGCCAGCTGCTCACCCGCTGTCCGGTGCAGGCGTTTGTCCTTGAGGGCCGCCGACCGGTCGCGGTCCTGGCCGGGCGCGGAGATCGCTCCGGTTGGGAGCGGTTCGAGGCCCGCGAGATCGTCTGCAACTTCGATCCCCAGCGGGCAGCGACGATGATCGGCTGGGATCGGTTTCCGGCACGGGTGCGCCAGCAACTGCGCTACGACTACTCGGCCTCCAACTTCGCGGCCTATCTGGTGGTGCAGGGCCTGGACCTGCGCGACTACGGCCTCGGTCTCTGGAATCTGTTTCACAGCGAGGAGGCAGATCTGAACGTCTGCTTTGAGCGGATGGTCGGGCAGGGGGACTATCGCCGTCCCAGCTATGCGATGAGTTCGCCCACGCTGCAGGCGGAGGGCAGTTGCGACTGCCCCCCGGACTGCCAACTGCTGGACCTGCTGACCGTGGCCAACTATGACCACTTCCGAAAGCTGTGGGATCGGGACCGGGCCGCCTACCGCCAGCAGAAGCAGGAGGTCCTGGACGGGCTGCTCGACTCGGTGGAAGCCCATTACATCCCCGACCTGCGGCGGCATCTGGTGCTGCAGGTCTGCGGCACACCGGTCACCAATGAACGCTTCTGCGGCTGCCCCCGGGGCAATTCCTACGGCTCATGCCTGACACCGGCCCAGTTCGGCTGGGGGCGACTGACCCACCGCAGCGGTCTGCCCCACTTCCATTTCTGCAACGCCTCCTCCGGCTATCCGGGCTTTGCCGGCACGTTCTGGACCGGGGCCCGACTCTACCGGCAGCTGACGGGCGATCGCCTCGACAGCACCCCAACCTGACAGCGGGAGGGTACGGGCATGGACGTGGCGATCATCGGCGGCGGAGCCAGCGGTCTGACCACCGCCTACCGGCTGGACCGGCAGGGACACCGGGTGACGCTGTTCGAGCAGCAGTCCCGGCTTGGCGGCCACGTCTGCACCCTCAACCGCAACATCCCGGCGGCGGACCCGCAGCTGTCGCTGGTGCTCGAGGGCGGGGTGCTCGAGTTCCCGGATAGGTTCCATCACTTCCGGGCCCTGATGGCCGAACTGGACATCCCCCTGGAGCCGGTGACGATCGGATCCGGGGTGTTCCCGGAGAACGGGCCTGCCTGGTACTCCCAGCGACGCATCGATCAGGAATTCCGGGGTCTGGCCTGGGGCTGGCAGTCGTTGCGCTTCGCGGCACTGCAGCTGCGATCGCTTTCCCTGGCCTGGCGCTGGCACCATTTCCGGCCCGAGGAACTGGGCGATCGCACCCTGGCGGACCTGCTGCCGGGCAACGAAGGTCTGCACCTCTGGCTGAAGCTGCTGATCGGCTATGCCTTCTCAATGCCCCTGAAAGCGGTGCAGGCGTTTCCGGCGGCGCTGGCGGTGCCGGTGCTGCGGGACTACCTGTTCGTGAACTGGCTGCGTATCCCGGGTGGGGTCTACGGCTACATGGCCCGGATGCTGGAGCGCTTCGGAGGTGAGGTTCAACTCAGCTGCGGCAGCCTTCACGCCCGCCGGGACGACCGGGGCGTGGTCCTGCGGCGGCAGGGGGGCTCGGAGCAGCGCTTCGACCGGCTGGTGCTGGCCACCCCCCCGGATCAGGTGCTGCGGATTCTCACGGACCCGAGTGAGGCTGAGTGGCAGGGATTCCGCGACTGGCAGGCCAACTACGCCACTACGGTGCTGCACCGGGACCGGCAGTTCTACCGGCGCCATCACCTGAACACCGCCGCGGAATTCGATTTCTTCCCCGGGGAAGGCGGTTGGGGCTACAACGCCGATCTGACCCGGCTCTGCGACCTGCCTCCAGACGCGGGCTACGGTATCGCCATGCGCCTGGAGCCACAGCTGAACCCAGCCCGGGTGCTGCAGCGCTTTCACCACCACAGTCCGCTCTACACCGTAGCGGCCCTGCGGCAGCGTCGACTGATCGAGTCGATCAACGGCGATCGCTACACCTGGTTCGTGGGCGCCTACCTGGGGGATGGGCTGCACGAGGGCGCGATCGCCTCGACCGAGGTCGTCGCTAAGAGGTTCCGGTAGAAGGACCTGCTCAGACACCGATGGTGTCAGATTAACCAAGTAGGTTAATCTGACGCCATGGAGAAACGGACGCCCCATTGCCCGCTCCCGGTGGCCCAGGCTCTGGTCAGGCAGGGACGGATTCGTTCCACAGCGTCCGCCCTGACA
>CAYZUY010000197.1:0-3978 GCA_964481495.1 uncultured bacterium | reverse complement strand
CGGGACAGTCGGTTTCCTGGCCGATCAGTACCCTGCGGGGTGGGCGGCTGGGCACCGGTCAGAACCAGACGGCGCCGATGCGGGTCCGCTACCCCGACACCGCCTACGAAGCCAACGGCAACTACGGGGTCGAGTACGACCTGGAGTTGCCCCTGACCAACCTCAAGCCCTGGGCGCAGACGGTGCAGATCCGGTTCGAGACGCCGATCAAGGAGGACCGGCTCAGCCAGGGCGGGCTGCGTTTCCTGGAGCCACCGTCGCTCCTCAGTCAGGTGTTCTTCCGGGGGACGGTGCGGGTGCAGTACACCGACGACCAGGGCCTGCCCCAGACCCGGGACTGGCATCTGGTGCAGCGGCGCGGCCAGCAGGGGGAACCGCTAGCCACCCTGACGCTGCCCCCCTACGGCAACCGGCGGGTGCGGGTGCGGCTCTTCTACCCGGCGGATGCCACGCCGCCCCAGGTGATCACCCTGACATCGTTGCCGAAGCCAACGCCCTAGCGGCGCTGGGAGTACGGGCATCCAGCCAGTCGAGCATCCGGTTGACGGCCCACCAGCGGTCGGGGTCGCCGCAGGCCCGCTGCCCCCGCCCGGAACTGATGTAGCCGAGGTGGCCGCCGTGGCGGGTCAGATGGAGGTGGAGGTGGGGATGCTCCCGGGCGATCGCCGCCAGCTCCGCCGGAATCTCGGGCGAGAACAGCGGGTCATCCTCGGCGTAGATGATCAGGGTCGGCCGCTGCAGCCGCTCCAGCCAGGGCAGCACACTGCTGGCTGCGTAGTAGTCGGCCACGCTGGCGAAGCCCAGCCGTCCGATCACGAACTCGTGGTCGAAGTCGGCGATCGACTGCAGTCGGTGCACCGCTCGAGGGTCGACCTGACCCGGGTGCTGCTGGTGGTAGCTGCGGATCAGCAGCTTCAGCTGCCGCACGATTGCCTTCTCCAACTGCCGCCCCCAGGGATGGTTCGTCAGGTAGGTGAGGGAGCGGTTCGAGTCGAGATTCGGGCAGAGGACGGCGCCGCCGCCGATCTCCTCGGGTCGTAGCCCCAGGGCGGCGAGGTCCTGCCGCTGGGCCTCGTAAACGCCCCAGAGGGCCAGCTGCCCCCCCAGGGAATAGCCGCAGAACCAGTAGGGGGCGGGGCAGCCGAGGGCCTTGGCCTGGGCGGCCAGCTGCAGGTAGTCGCGGCCTTCATGCAGTCCATCGCTGGTCAGGACCGGCGACAGGCGCAGCGTCTCACCGTGGGCCCGCCAGTCGAACAGCACCAGGGCGTAGCCGCGGGCGAAGGCCTTGCGGGCCTGGATTCGCAGCAGCCACTGGTTGTCGAGGTCGCCGGTAATCCCGTAGGTGGCGATCAAGGTGCCGCGGGCCCCTGCGGGAACGCCCCAGCGGCCGGCAATGGGGACGCCGTCGTGGCCCCGGAAGATGTGGGGCTGTAGGAACGGCTCCGGCTCCTGCAGCGTCTGCTCCCAGTTCCGGCCGGCCCGCAGAGCTGCGTGCACGGTCATCACCCAGCCGTTGCGCAGGGGGGTGGGCGGCAGGTAGGGCTGGTCGGGCATCGGCGGGGACGGAAGGGGTCTCCCGATCCTAGGCGGCGGGCTGCTTTGCCGTCCGGGAGGCCGGTCTGGGCTGTGGCAGAATATTGCTTTGCCCGCCTGAAAACAGCAGGAATCCCCGTGACCGCAACTGCGACTCGCCGGACCGTCTTCCCCTTCACCGCCATCGTCGGTCAGGAGGAAATGAAGCTGGCCCTGATCCTCAACGTCATCGACCCGAAACTGGGCGGCGTGATGATCATGGGCGATCGCGGCACGGGCAAATCCACCACCATCCGCGCTCTGGCGGACCTGCTGCCGGAAATCGACGTCGTTGCCGACGACCCCTACAACAGCAGCCCCAGCGACCCCGAACTGATGAGCAACGAGGTGCGGGAACGCATTGCCCGCGGTGAGGGCGTGCATCTGGCCAAGCGCAAGGTGCAGATGGTGGACCTGCCCCTGGGTGCTACCGAAGACCGCGTCTGCGGCACCATCGACATCGAGAAGGCACTCTCCGAGGGCGTCAAGGCCTTTGAACCCGGCCTGCTGGCCAAGGCCAACCGCGGCATTCTCTACGTCGACGAGGTCAACCTGCTCGACGACCACCTCGTGGACGTGCTGCTCGACTCCGCCGCCTCCGGCTGGAACACCGTGGAGCGCGAAGGCGTCTCCATCCGCCACCCGGCCCGCTTCGTGCTGGTGGGTTCGGGCAACCCCGAGGAAGGCGAGCTGCGTCCCCAGTTGCTCGACCGCTTCGGGATGAGCGTGGAAGTACGCACCGTCCGTGATCCCGAACTGCGGGTGCAGGTTGTGGAGCAGCGCTCCACCTTCGACCAGAGCCCCCTGGAGTTCCTCAACCGCTACCAGGCCGAGCAGGACGCCATCCAGGCCCGTATCGTCGAAGCCCAGAACCGGCTGCCCCAGGTGAACCTCGACTATGACCTGCGGGTGAAGATCTCCGAGGTCTGCTCTGAGCTGGACATCGACGGTCTGCGCGGCGACATCGTCACCAACCGGGCTGCCAAGGCGATCGCCGCCTACGAAGGCCGCACCGAGGTCACCCTCGAGGACATCCAGCGGATCATCGCTGTCTGCCTGCGTCACCGTCTGCGCAAGGACCCGCTCGAGTCCGTCGACAGCGGCTTCAAGGTGGTCAAGACCTTCTGCCGGGTGTTCGGTCTGCCCGAGCCCGACGATGCCCAGGCTTTCAGCCTCGTCGGTCGCTAGAGCCCCATTCCAATCCCGCCGGAGCCTCCGGAGGCGATCGCCTCCGGAGGCTCTGTCTTCGCAGGGAAGCGGGCTTCCGGCCGGTTGATAGAATCGTTGGGTTCTGCCAGCCCCACTCCATGCTCACCGTTGCCCTGGCCAAAGGCGCCCTGCTCAAGGACACCATCCGGCTGTTCCAGGCCGTCGGCCTCGATTTCAGTGCCTTTCTGGACAAGGGCAATCGCCAGCTGCAGATCGTCGAACCCACCGGTCGGGCCCGGGCGCTGCTGGTGCGTAACGGCGATGTGCCGGTCTATGTCGAGTACGGTCAGGCGGACCTGGGCGTGGTCGGCTACGACGTGCTGCGGGAGAAGGGGGCCAAGGTAGCCCAGCTGGTCGACCTCGGCTTCGGCGGCTGCCGCATGTCCGTAGCGGTGAAGCAGAGCAGCGACTACCGCCGGGCTCTGGATCTGCCCGCCCACAGCCGCATCGCCTCCAAGTTCGTCCACTGCGCCCGCGAGTACTTCCGCGACCTGGACCTGCCGGTGGAGATCATCCCCCTCTACGGATCCGTGGAACTGGGGCCGATCACCGGCATGTCCGAGGCGATCGTCGACCTCGTGGCCACCGGCACCACCCTGCGCGAGAACGGTCTGACGGAGATCGAGGTGCTGTTCGAAAGCACCGCCCGGCGGATCGCCAACCCCCTCAGCTACCGCATCAATCCCGACAACCTCTCCGGCGTGATCGAGGGCATCCGTGCCCAGGTCCAGGCCGAAGCCGCCGTCTGATTCCCTTCCCCTGTCACCTCCTATGACCGCCACCCGCGTCAGCGACTGGTCCCTGCTGCTCAAGCTGACGCCCTACCTGGGTCGTCACCGTCGCCTGATTCTGCTCTCGCTGCTGCTGCTGCTGCCCCTGGCTTTCGCCGGGGCCCTGCAGCCGATCATCGTCGGTCAGCCAATCTCGCTGCTCAAGGACGAGCCCACCTGGGGCTTTCTCAGCACGATGCCCAAGAGTCAGGGACTGAACTGGCTCACCGGCCTGCTGCTGGTGACGGTGCTGGTGAAGCTGGCCTTCCGGGGCACCCAGGGGTATCTGGTCCAGGAGGTGGGCCAGCGGGTCACCGCCGCCATCCGGGCGGACCTGTTCGCCCACGTCACCTCCCTGGGGGTGCGCTTCTTCGACCGCACGCCGGTGGGCAAGTTGCTCACCCGCCTCACCAGCGATGTGGATGCC
>CAYZUY010000196.1:0-3979 GCA_964481495.1 uncultured bacterium | reverse complement strand
AGATCGGGTTGTTGGTGATCAGCTTCTCGTATTCATCGATCTTGGGGCCGAACCAATCGCAGAAGTCGAGGCACTTCTCCAGCCAGCCGTAGGGAAGATCTGCGGCTACACCACCGATGCGGAAGTAGTTGTTGTTGATCAGGCGCTGACCGGTGGCTGCTTCCCAGAGGTCGTAAATCATCTCCCGTTCCCGGAAGATATAGAAGAACGGGGTCTGGGCGCCGACGTCCGCCATGAAGGGGCCGAGCCAGAGCAGGTGGTTGGCGATCCGGTTCAGCTCCAGCATGATCACCCGGATGTAGCTGGCCCGCTTGGGGACGGGGATGTCCGCCAGCTTCTCGGGAGCATTGACCGTGATCGCTTCGTTGAACATGCCCGCCGCGTAGTCCCAGCGGCTGACGTAGGGCACGAACATCACGTTCGTCCGGTTCTCGGCAATCTTCTCCATCCCCCGGTGCAGATAGCCAATCACCGGTTCACAGTCGATGACGTTCTCGCCATCGAGGGTGACGATCAGGCGCAGCACCCCGTGCATCGACGGGTGATGCGGCCCCATGTTCAGCACCATCGGTTCGGTGCGGGTCTCCAGGGTGGCCATCCAAGCTCTCCGGGTAACGCTCAATGCGCTGGGCTGATGTCGATTATAGGGAGTCTTACTTAGTCGCTCCGGGGCGTTGACGGCGGCGGTGCCGCCAGGAATCTGCCAGGGCCAGGCCAATCAGCACCAGGCCGACGCAGCCGGTCAGGGTTTCCGGCATGGGCAGGTTGATCGAGACCAGCATCAGCAGGCCCAGACTGCCGATCGCGTAGTGGGCACCGTGCTCCAGAAAGACCAGCGTCTCCAGCATCCGGCCCCGTACCAGCATCACCGTCAGGGAGCGGATGAACAGGGCGCCCAGGCCCAGCCCCACGAGAATCAGGATGGCGTTCTGGGTGATGGCGAAGGCTCCGACGGCACCATCGAGGCTGAAGGAGGCATCCAGCAGCTCCAGGTAGAGGATGCTGGCGATCGCCGCCTTCCCCGTCTGCACCGCGATGGCGCTGTGGTCCTCCGGCCCGAAGGCTTCGGCCACGGAGGTGATGATCAGATTCAGGGTCAGGCCCAGCAGGCCGCTGATCAGAATGTCGGCGCGGATGGCCGGTGCCGTCAGGCTGGCAGTCACCATCAGAATCACCAGGGCCACGGCGATCTCGAAGGACTCGAACTTGCCCGCCCGCACCAGTTGGCGCTCCAGCCGCCCGATCCAGTGCACGGTCTTGCCCTTGTCGAAGAAGAACTTCAGGAAGACCAGCAGCAGGAACATGCCGCCGAAGGCGAGGATGCGCGGGTGGGCCTGCTCCAGCAGTTCCGCATAGCGATGACTGTCGTGCAGGGCCCAATCGAGCACCTGGGCCAGACTGCTGCCGCTGCTCAGACTGACAATCAGCAGCGGGCCGAGGAAGCGGACCCCGAACACGGGAATCACCAGACCCCAGGTGAGGAAGAAGCGCTGCCAGGCCGGGCTCAGGTTTTCCAGAACGCGGGCGTTGACCACCGCATTGTCGAAGGACAGGGAAATCTCCAGTACCAGCAGGATCAGGGTGATGAAGCCTGCCTCAGCCCCGTATCCGGCGATCACGGCCACCAGGCCGGCGAGGCAGGCCAGCAGCGGCCAGATCAGGGGACGGAGGTGGTTCACGGTCAGGCTCCTGGGGCGTCTCCCCAACCTACGACGAAAGGGGGACGAGCCGGTCGGTCGGTTCGCCGCCGACAATGGAGGTTGCGCTTCGGACGGAACGGATGTCAGATCACCCTGCCTTCGACCACTGCACGGTTCTGCTGGCCGAGACCGTGGACAGCCTGCCGGTGGTCGAGGGTGGTACCTACCTTGACTGCACCCTCGGCGGCGGTGGTCACAGCGAATACCTGCTGTCGCGCATTCCCGGCAGCCGCCTCTGGGGGCTGGATCAGGACCCGGCAGCCCTGGCGGCGGCGGGCGATCGCCTGGCCCGCTTCGGCGATCGCTTCACTCCGGTCCGTACCAACTTCGCCGACTTCGACCCCGGGGCCCATCGCTTCGATGGCATTCTCGCTGACCTGGGCGTCAGTTCCCCCCAGTTCGACACGCCGGAGCGGGGCTTCAGCTTCCGCCATGACGCCCCGCTGGACATGCGCATGAACCCGGAGGCGGACTGGACCGCCGCCGACCTGATCAACGAGTCCGAGCAGGAGGAGATTGCCCGCATTCTCTACGAGTATGGCGAGGAGCGCCTGTCGCGGAAAATCGCTGCCTGGGTCTGTGAGCATCGTCCCCTGACCACGACCACCCAGCTGGCGGAGATCTGCAGCCGGGCCTATCCACCCAAGGCCCGCTACGGTCGCATCCATCCGGCCACCCGCACCTTCCAGGCCCTGCGCATCGCCGTCAACCGGGAGCTGGAGGTGCTCGAAACTCTCCTGGACCGGGCCCCGGACTGGCTCCAGCCCGGGGGTGCCCTGGCGATCATCAGCTTCCACAGCC
This sequence comes from uncultured bacterium, assembly GCA_964481495.1. Lineage (GTDB taxonomy): Bacteria > Cyanobacteriota > Cyanobacteriia > Synechococcales > Synechococcaceae > CAWUMD01. Next base: position 1,478 of record CAYZUY010000196.1, on the reverse strand, counting down.
TTGAGGACCGGCTGGTCAAGCACCGTTTTAAGAACGACGAGCGGCTGCGGGTGATCACCCGGAAGCCGCTGCTGCCCACGGAGGACGAGTGCGAGGCCAATCCCCGGGCCCGCTCAGCCAAGCTGCGGGTGGCTGAGCGACGGGCAGCAGACGACTGAGGGGCAGGTCCGGGGAGCGATGTAAAAAAATCAGCCCAGGGGCTAGCGGATTCCGGTAAACACTGCTACATTGGTTTCTTGTCACGGGCTAGTAGCTCAGTGGATTAGAGCACTTGACTACGGATCAAGTGGTCGCAGGTTCGAGTCCTGCCTGGCCCGTCCACTGAAAAGCGTCGTTCTTCGGAGCGGCGCTTTTTCGTTTCCGGCTTCCGGTCGCATGAAAAAGCCCGACACGGAGGTCGGGCGTTGGATGACTCAGCGGGCCCTGGTCTCAGGGTTGGGCGATCGCCGGGCGCTGGCGTGGATACTCCTGCATCAGCCGTCGCACCTCTTCGGCGTGGTACGAACTGCGGGTGAGCGGGCTGGAGACCACCTGCAGGAAGCCCAACTCCTCGCCGTAGACCCGCCAGGCCTCGAATTCATCCGGGGTCACAAACCGCGCGACCCCCAGGTGCTTCTGGGTTGGCTGCAGATACTGGCCGATGGTGACGATGTCGCAGTCCACGGCCCGCAGGTCCCGCAGGGTCTGACGCACTTCCTCGTCGGTTTCTCCCAGGCCGACCATGATCCCCGACTTGGTGTAAATCCAGGGGGCTCTGTCCTTGGTGCGCGCCAGCAGATCGAGGCTGCGCTGGTAATCGCCCTGGGGTCGGGTGCGCCGGTAGAGGCGGGGCACGGTTTCGGTGTTGTGGTTGAGCACTTCCGGGGCCGCGTCGAGAGTGGTCTGCAGGGCGCCCCAGTCGCCGCAGTAGTCAGGAATCAGCACCTCAATGGTGGTGTCCGGCGAGACTTTGCGGGTCTCCGTGATGCAGCGCACGAACTGGCTGGAGCCACCGTCCGGCAGGTCATCCCGGTTCACCGACGTGATCACGACATGGCGCAGCTTCATCCGCCGCACGGCTTCCGCCAGCCGCAGGGGCTCAGTCGGGTCGAGGGGGACCGGCTTCTTCTCAAAGTCGATGTCGCAGTAGGGGCAGGCTCGGGTACAGGCCGGACCCATGATCAGGAAGGTGGCGGTCCCGGCATTGAAGCACTCGCCGATGTTGGGGCAGGAGGCTTCCTCGCAGACGGTGTTCAGGCTCAGGTCCCGCAGGATGTCCTTGACATCGCCGACCCGCTCCCACTGGGGAGCCTTGACGCGCAACCAGTCCGGCTTGACGACCACGGGCTCATTCCTGCTACGGCTGAATTTCCCCATGCTATCGCGCAGCCTGGATGCGGTTTCCGGAGGGCTGCGGTATAGTGATATCTGCCCATTGGGCAACCGGGATGTAGCGCAGCTTGGTAGCGCACTTCGTTCGGGACGAAGGGGCCGCAGGT
>CAYZUY010000195.1:0-3988 GCA_964481495.1 uncultured bacterium | reverse complement strand
GCCGGGCGGGTGGGAGCAGCCCGGCTGGCCTGGGATCGTCTGTTGGCCTGACGTTAAGCTTTCCAGCCGCGATCGGCCTGCTCGCGCACGTAGACCGCCAGGGTGTCGATCTCCGGGGAGTCGAGGCGATCGCGGAAGGCGGACATGTTGCCCTTGCCGTTGCGGATGATGGTGGCGATCGCCTCCACCTCGGCATAGCCGTTCTTCGCCAGGGCCTTGGCCTGCAGGCTCTTACCTCGGCGAATGATGTTGCCGCCCCCGGGATGGCAGCCGACGCAGTGCTGCTCGAACAGCTGAGACCCATCCGCCGCCAGGGCCGGTTGCAGGGGCAGCACTAGCAGCGACAGCAGACAGAAGCAGAGCAGAAGCAGGCGCATGGCACGGTCCGGGTCGTCACCTGCCCATTCTAGGGAGGGAAATCCCTGCACTAGAATCGAGGGGTTTTCCGAGGGCGGGCGCGATGACGGAACCGGTGGTCTCCATCCGCAACCTGGAGCACGTCTACGGGGAAGGCAGCCTGCGCAAGCAGGTGCTGTTCGACATCAATCTGGAACTGCACAGCGGCGAGATTGTGCTGCTGATGGGGCCCTCCGGCTGCGGTAAGACGACCCTGCTGACGCTGCTCGGGGGGCTGCGTTCGGCGCAGAAGGGCTCCCTGGAGGTGCTCGGTCAGCAGCTGAACGGCGCCAGCCAGCGTCAGCGGGTGGAGGTCCGCCGCCGCATTGGCTTCATCTTCCAGGCCCATAATCTGCTGCGGGCCCTGACAGCTTCCCAGAATGTGCAGATGGCCCTGGACCTGCACGGCATCGATCCCCTGGAGCGGCGGGAGCAGGCCAACCGGATGCTGGAAGCCGTGGGTCTGGGCGATCGCGTCGATTACTATCCCGAAAACCTGTCGGGCGGTCAGAAGCAGCGGGTGGCGATCGCCCGAGCCCTGGCGGCCCAGCCCCGGTTGGTGCTGGCGGATGAACCGACGGCGGCCCTCGACAAGCAGTCGGGCCGGGATGTGGTGGACCTGATGCAGCGTCTGGCCAAGGAGCAGGGCAGCACGATTCTGCTCGTCACCCACGACAATCGGATTCTCGACGTCGCCGACCGCCTGGTGGAGATGGAGGACGGCTGCCTCGCCACCCAGGCCCGTACCCCTGCCTATGTCTGAGCCCCGTCTGCAGGCCCTCATGCCCGGGGACCTCGACGGGGTGCGCCTGATTGCCACGGATATGGATGGCACCCTCACCCGCAACGGGCGCTTCGGCTCGGACCTGCTGCTTACCCTTGAGCAGCTGCAGCGCTCCGGTCTGCCGGTGCTGATCGTCACCGGTCGTTCGGCGGGCTGGGTCTCGGCTCTGGTCCATTACCTGCCGGTGGCCGGGGCGATCGCCGAGAACGGCGGTCTGGTCTGCTGGCCGGATGGCTCCCGCCAGTGGTTGGTGGATCTGTCTGACCTGACCCGGCACCGCCAACGGCTAGCGGCCCAGTTCGAGCGGCTGACGGCGGCGTTCGGACCGCTGCGGGTCTCCGATGACAACGACTTCCGCCTCACCGACTGGACCTTCGATGTGGCGGGCCTGAGCCGGTCGGTGCTGGAGCGGATGGATCGCCGCTGCCGGGACGATGGCTGGTCCTTCTGCTACAGCACCGTCCAGTGCCACATCAAGCCGCCGGGGCAGGACAAGGCGCCCGGGCTGCGGCAACTGCTGGCGAGCCGCTGGCCCACTCTGGGCCCGGCGCAGGTGCTGACGGTGGGGGACAGCCCCAACGATGCCGGCCTGTTCGACCCGCAGCAGTTTCCGGGCTCGGTCGGGGTGGCGAATGTGACCCACTACCGGGAGGTGCTGCCCCACCTGCCCCGCTGGGTGACCCGGTCGCCGGAGGTGGGCGGGTTTCAGGAACTGGCGGCTCTCCTGAGCGGTGCTCTGACGCCTCAGGGGTGAACCAGAATCGGCATCCGCTTGAAGGCCGGGGTGCCGGCGCGGGGATCGGTGCGGCCCCGGATGATTGCATTCACCTCCGGGTAGAACATCAGGGCGGCCCCGGCCCGGATCTCGCCGGGGATGACCTCGATGTCCGCCAGCGTTCCGGCTTCGCCGCGCACCTGCACCCGGTCGTGGGCGCGCACACCCAGGCGGGTGATGTCCTCGGGATTGAGCAGAATGCAGTTGCGGTGGGGCATTCCCCGGTAGCGATCGCCCTCGTGATAGACCACCGTGTTGTGCTGGCCGTAGCTGCGGGCGGTGATCAGGGCCAGCACCAGTCCGGGCTGCTCCGGTGGCTGGCCGAAGTGGGTGGGGTCCGGCAGGGTCAGCTGCGGCAGGGGTGTGGGACGCATCCGGGCTCGGCCGCTGGGCGTGGAAAACTGCGGTTCGCTGAAGACCCGCCCTTCGACGATGAACTCCTGGTGGGTCTCGTCGATCCGGGCCATTGGTGCGTAGCCCGGTACGGTGCGGGCAATCAGCTGGCGGATGTAGGCCGGGTCCTGTAGCCGTCCCCAGTCAATCGGGTCCTGGCCGAGCCGTCGCCGGGCCAGTTCCGCCAGGAAGTCGATTTCGCTGATCAGATCCGCCCGCTGCAGGTGGGTCTGACCCGGCTCGTTCAGCCGGACGAAGTTGTTGCCGGACTCGACCGTGGTCCGATGCGGATTCTCGAACCGGGCGAGCACCGGCAGCACCAGGGTCTGGCGGGCCCCCAGGCCGTGGAAGTGGCCGGGGTTGGGCTTGGTGGACAGATAGAGGATGGTGTCGATCCGGCCCAGGGCCCGTTTCGCCTGCTCCAGGTCGGGATTGGCGCCGTAGAGATTGCCCCCCAGACAGATCAGCGTGTCCACCCGGCCCGCCTCCGCCGCCTCAATCAGAGCACGGGTGTCGTAGCCGGGTGTGCTGCTGAGGGTCCGTCCCAGGAGCTGTTCGAGGGCCCGCTGCAGATCCTGGCGCAGCTGCACGCTTACCCCCATCGAGCCGAAACCCTGGACGTTGGAGTGACCACGGATTGGCATGGTGCCGCATCCGGGGCGGCCGACGTTGCCGCTGAGCAGGGCGGTGTTGGCGATCGCCTGGACGTTGTCGGTCCCGTTGACGTGGTGGGTGATGCCCATGGCCCAGGCGAACACCACGCCCCGGGATGCGGCGATCCGCTCGGCGGCCAGGGTCAGTTCTTCGCGGCTGAGGCCGCAGCTGTCGCAGATGGCCTCCCAGCCGGTGGTTTCTAGCTGGGCGATCGCTGCCTCCCAGCCCTCCGTGTGGCTCTTGAGGAAGTCCCAGCGCACCTTGTCCTGCTCCAGCAGGGCTTTCTGGATGCCCAGCAGAACCGCCGTGTCGCTGCCGGGAACCGGCTGCAGGAACAGTGAGGCGATATCCGAGCCCTGCAGCATCGATTTGATTGGAAAGGCCGGTGAGCCGAAGCGCCGCAGGCCGACCTCCAGCACCGGATTGATCACGATCACCGTGCCGTCCCGCTCCCGCAGCTTGATCAGCTCATTCATCAGGCGCGGGTGGTTGGCGGGGGCATTCGAGCCGATCAGCACCACGCAGTCTGCCTGCTGCAGGCTCTCAAGGCTGACCATGGAGGTGCCGGAGCCGAAGGCCTCCCGCAGCCCGAGGGTGGACGGGGCATGGCAGAGGTCGGAACAGTCCGCCAGATTGTTGGAGCCGAGGGCCCGCAGCATCAGCTGCAGCAGAAAGGCCGCCTCATTGGAGGAGCGGCCCGAACTATAGGAGGCGATCCGCTCCGGCGATCGCCGCAGGGCCTGCTCCGCCAGCTCGAACACGTCATCCCAGCCGATGCGCTCGTAATGGTCGCTCCCGCCCCGCAGCAGCAGCGGGTGACTGAGCCGACCCAGCCGATCCGCCTCCTGGGAAGTCAGGGTCTGCAGGTCGCTGAGGCTGCGCTGGCTGAAGACCTCCACCGGGACGGCGGGCATCAGCTCTGCTGAGATCACTTCGACGCTTTTCAGGCAGCGTTGCAGAGGTTCACCCAGTTCATCGACGAAGCC
>CAYZUY010000194.1:0-4019 GCA_964481495.1 uncultured bacterium | reverse complement strand
GGAGCCCAAGTACGTGATCGCCATGGGTGCCTGCACGATCACCGGCGGCATGTTCAGCGCCGATTCAACCACCGCCGTGCGTGGCGTCGACAAGCTGATCCCGGTCGATCTCTACATCCCCGGCTGCCCGCCCCGGCCCGAGGCAATCATCGACGCCGTGGTGAAGCTGCGGAAGAAGGTGGCCAACGAGTCCCTGCAGGAACGCGGCAAGCTGCTGCAGACCCACCGCTACTACAGCACCACCCACCAGATGAAGCCGGTGCCGGCCATCCTCACCGGCGCCTACCTGAACACCGACAGCCGTCAGCAGCCCCCGGCCCAGCTGGTGGAGGCCATGGGTCTGCCGGTACCCCCGGCCCTGAAGGCATCCCAGAAGGAGAAGCAGTAAGTGGCAGACGAGACGAACCTGCAGCCCGGCGGCGAAACCGCGATCGCCCTCGAACCCGGCCCGGTCTCCCAGTGGCTGAGCAGCAATGGCTTCGACCATCAGGTGCTCGAGCGTGACCACCTGGGCGTCGAGATGATTGCCTGCGATCGCCAGTTCCTGGTGCCCCTGGCCACCGCCCTCTACGCCTACGGCTTCAACTACCTGCAGTGCCAGGGCGCCTACGACAACGGTCCCGGGCAGGAGCTGGTCAGCTTCTACCATCTGGTCAAGGTCGACAGTGATGCCGACCGACCGGCGGAGCTGCGGCTGAAGGTCTCGGTGCCCCGGGACGATGCCCGCATCCCCTCGGTCTACTGGATCTGGAAGGGGGCCGACTGGCAGGAGCGGGAAGCCTACGATATGTTCGGCATCGTCTACGAAGGCCACCCCAATCTGAAGCGCATCCTCATGCCCGAGGACTGGGTCGGCTGGCCGATGCGCAAGGATTACGTGCAACCGGACTTCTTCGAGCTCCAGGACGCCTACTAAGGGTCACTTCATGCCCCGTCGCCGTTCCCGCCGTACGTCCGGCCCCGTTGCCTCTCTTCCGGGCAGCGGGGCCTGGTTGCGTCTGCGCCCCTGGCTGCTGGTGGCCGGGCCGGGGCTGGTGCTGCTGCTGCTCGACTGGCAGCTGACCAGCAGTCTGGCAGCCGGGGCCGGGGCAATGCTGGCCCTCGGCCAACTGCAGTCGCGCCGGGGACAGCACTGGCTGGAGCGGCTGCGCCGCCAGCTCCAGGGCACCCAGGGTCGCTTCCTGTCGACAGCCGCCGTCGGCGGAGCCGCCATGGTCAGCGTCTATCTGGCCGGGGGCATCTGGCTGGAGGAAGGACAACCCTGGACTGCCACCGCCCTGCTGCTGGAGAGTTTCGGTCTGATCGCCCTGCTGGCCCTGCTGCTGCGCAGCCCCGAGAGTCGCGATCGCAGCCTCGACTTCGACGATCTGCTCGCTCGTCTTGGTCAGAGCCGCAGCCTCGATCGCTGGCTGGCCCTGCGCCAGCTGCAGCAGCAGCGGCAGGCGGGTCTGCTGGCCCCGGCCCAGGTGCAGCTGGGAGACGAAGCGGTACGGCTGCTGCTCCAGGACGAAACCGACAGCCGCGTCCGGGAAGCGGCTCTGGAGTGGCTGCAGCCGAGTCTGGGGCTGGCCGCCGCCCGGGAGGATCTACCGACGGCCACGCCGCTGCGGCTGCCCCCCCGCCGGACCGCCGCCGAACGCCGGTCCGGCTGATTCCGGGCAGGGGTTGCGCTATTTTGTTGGGCGTTGCCAGCGGAACTGCTCCCATGCGCGCCCTCCCCCTGCTGCCCGGTCTGCTCACCCTGCTCAGTTCCCTGGGCGGTTCTCTACCGCTGCGGGCCCAGGCGCCACTCCCCGCTCCGGCCCCGGCTGTGCAACCGGCCCCGGCCACCCTGCCGCCCCTGGGAGGTGGCAGCGGACGCAGTTCAGTCCGTCCCCCCAGCCTCGCCAGTCTGGGCAACAGCAGTCGCCTCAGCTTCCGCTACAACGGCCCCGGTCTCAGCTTCCAGAGCGGCCAGATGGTACAGGAGGTGCTGGTGCTGGCCGATCCCGTCACGGATGCCCAGGGACAGGTGATTCTGCCCGCCGGGGTGAAGCTGGTGGGACGCTTCGAAACCAGCGCCAATGAGGGCAGCCGCTTCATTGCCCAGCGTCTGCTGCTGAGCGGTAGCTCCCGCCCAGTCTTCGGCAGCAGCGACGTGATTCTCACCGCCGACAGCGACCCCAATCTCACCCCCGGTTCGAACCGGCCCCTCAGCCTGGCAACCCGGCTGGAGCCGAATCAGACGGTAGCTGTGACCCTGCTGAGCGGCTGGTAGACGACGGCTAGAACTTGTCGGCTTCGTCCGTCAGGCCCTTGGTGTCAGCACCACCGCGCACGAACAGATTCTGAGCCGCATCGTTCTGGTAGACGCAGTTCACCTCGGGCTTGCTCTTGATCGAGCCGACGTAGGCGAAGGTGTTCATCCGGTTCTTGCACTCCCGCTGCTGATCGCCGTTGATCGCCCCCTGCTGCTCGAGCACGGCCCAGTTGTTGCGCCGGATCACGCAGCCAGGCTGCATCACCGGCTGGGAGACGTAGACGCTGAAGGGGTTTAGGGTCATGAACACACGCATGTCCATGGCGATCGCACTGGCTCCGTACTGGACGCAGATCTCCGGATCCGGTGAGGAAGCGTCAATCATTTCCCGGGTGGCGACGTTGCCGCTGTTGGTGCCGCTGCTGATCGAGGTGAACCCCACCCCGACACCGATCCCGAGCACCAGCACCCCTGCCAGAACGGAGAGGGTGGTGAGGTCGAAGTTGCGGCCGCGGCCACCCCCGCCCGGATTCGACGGCGGCGGACCGTTGGGGGGACGGCGACTGCCGGGGGCCGGGTCACGCCAGCCGTAATCCCGCTCCCGGGCACGGTCGGTGTCGGCGTAGCGATCGCGGGGCGGGCGGCGAACCATGGCTGATCGGCCAGCGGCCGGGACGGAGGTCAGGGATTCCGCAGCACCCGCAGGCGGCTGCTGGAGACATAGAGTACTGATCTAGCATTTTTGTTCCACTGCCACGGCATTCCCGGGCTCACCCCGGAGCGCGACCCGCCGGTCAGGCACAATTGAAGAATTCCGTTTCCGGCTTTCCATCCGTTCCATGGGTAAACCGCGCGTTCTGTCCGGCGTTCAGCCGACGGGTAATCTGCACCTCGGCAACTACCTCGGCGCGATCCGCAACTGGGTCGACGGGCAGCACGCCTACGACAACTTCTTCTGTGTGGTCGACCTGCACGCGATCACCGTGCCCCACGATCCCAAGGAACTGGCAGAGAACACCCTCTCCACCGCCGCCCTCTACCTGGCCTGCGGCATCGACCTCAGCTGCTCACGCATCTTCGTCCAGTCCCACGTCGCCGCCCACAGTGAGCTGGCCTGGCTGCTCAACTGCATCACCCCCCTCAACTGGCTCGAAGGGATGATCCAGTTCAAGGAGAAGGCGATCAAGCAGGGCGAGAACGTCTCCCTGGGCCTGCTTGACTACCCGGTGTTGATGGCCGCCGACATCCTGCTCTACGACGCCGACCAGGTGCCCGTGGGCGAGGACCAGAAGCAGCACCTGGAACTGACCCGTGACATCGCCGTGCGGATCAACCACCTCTTCGGCAGCGAGGAGGAGCCGGTGCTGAAACTACCCAATCCGCTGATCCGCCAGGAAGGCGCCCGGGTAATGAGCCTCACCGACGGCAGCCGCAAGATGTCCAAGTCGGACCCCTCGGAACTGAGCCGGATCAACCTGCTGGATGACCCGGATCTACTGCTCAAGAAGATTAAGAAGTGCAAGACGGACCCCCAGCGGGGCCTGGAATTCGATAACCCGGACCGTCCGGAGTGCAGCAATCTGCTGGGACTCTATGCTCTGCTCTCGGGCCGCAGCCGCGAGGACGTGGCCGCCGAGTGTGCCGACATGGGCTGGGGGCAGTTCAAACCCCTGCTGGCGGAAACCGTGGTGGAGGCGCTGCGACCGATCCAGCAGCGCTACGGCGAACTCCGCGCCGATCCAGGTGTTCTGCAGATGGTTCTTCGGCAGGGCCGGGAGCG
>CAYZUY010000193.1:0-4024 GCA_964481495.1 uncultured bacterium | reverse complement strand
CGGGCGCACCGACCGGAACCGGTTTGTTGATCGGGGGCCGGGTCTGACCAGCACGAATCGGGGGGCCGACCAGTTCAATCGGCTTCACCGGCTTGGCAGGCTTGGCCGGGGCGGCAGGGCTGGGCGCGGCCTGCTGACCCTGGGGCCGTACCAGCTTGGGTGCCGGTTTGGGAGCGGCTGCCGGTGCCGGGCGTGGTGCCGGAGCAGCGGCGGCCGGTTTGGCAACCGGGGTGGGCGCGACCGGCTTGGGGGCCGGCTTGGCGACGACCCGGGCGGGAGGTTTGGGAGCGGCAGGAGGCTGAGGCGGGGCAATCGGAGCGGCGGCAGCCGGTTTGGGGGCGGCAGCGGGCTTGGCGGCGGTTGGGGCCACCGGAGCAGCCGGTTTGGCCGGAGTGGCAGGCTTGGTCGCGACCGGACGGGCCGGGGGGGCAGGACGGGCCGGCTTGGCCGGGGCAGCCGGAGGCGTCGGAGCGGCCGCAGTCTCGGCATCGCCGCCGGTCTGACGACGCAGACCGAGAATCTGCTGGGGTTTTCCCTCGGCGGCCTTCTGCTGCTGTTCGGCAGCTTCCTGGGCGGCGACGGCCTTGGAGACCTCAGCGGCTGTGGGCCGTCCCTGGTCCCGGATGGACGTACGGATGCGGGCCGCTTCGTCGTCGGAGATGGTGCTGCTGTGGCTCTTGCAGGGAATCGCCAGTCGCTCGCAGACGGCGAGTATGTCTCGGTTCTCTAGCTGTAGCTCTTTCGATAACTCGTAAATTCTGACCTTACCGTTCATCCAGTCTCCCTCTTGCCTCGGCACACGCCTGCGGTCATTTCAGGTACATTGCGGTTCCCGTTGCGCGTCTCCTGCACCCGGGACACCGGATTGCCGCGGGGCGTAGCCGGTTCGTTCCGCTCGGGCCGAAACAGAGGTTCTGCTCCAGCACTCAGGGCAAGCCAGCGGCTTGTCCCTTATCAATCTTGCATCAATATCCCGTCGGTCGGGGAGGTCGGGCGATCGCCCGACCCCGATAGCCGCTGCTGCAGCTGTCCGAAGACTTCCTCGGGAACTGCACCGCGCAGGGCGCGACCGAGGCGCCCCTTCTTCTGCGCCAGCTTCAGACAGTCCGCGTTTGGGCAGAGGTAGGCGGACCGCCCCATACCCTGATCCAGGCAGATCTGTCGATCCGGATGCCGCCGCACCACCCGCCAGAATTCCTCCCGAGGGGCCGTGCGACGGCAGCTGATGCAGCGTCGGTGGTTGGGCTGCACCGGGGTCTAGACCTCGGTGTCGTCCGTTGCGATCGCTTCGGCTTCCTCGGCCTCCGCTTCCGCAGCCGCCAGGGCTGCAGCTTCCGCCTCGGCTTCCGCTTGGGCTGCTTCCTGCTCCAGTCGCTCGGCAATCAGCACTTCCATGCGCTCATCCTCGGCCTCGCTGTCGTAGAGGGCGGCGTCCTTGATGTCGATCTTCCAGCCGGTGAGGCGAGCCGCCAGTCGCACGTTCTGGCCTTCCTTGCCGATGGCCAGGCTGAGCTGGTCGTTGGGCACCAGTACGTGGGCGATGCGACCGTCGGGGTCCATCAGCCGCACCCCTTCCACCCGGGCGGGACTGAGTGCATTGGCGATGTAGGTGGCCGGGTCGGGTGACCAGCGGATCACGTCGATCTTCTCGCCGCGCAGCTCGTTGACCACCACCTGAATCCGGGAGCCGCGGGCGCCGATGCAGGCCCCGACCGGGTCCACATCCCGCTCCAGGGTGTCGACGGCGATCTTGGTGCGGGGACCGACGCTGCGGGAGGGCGGGTTGGCTTCCCGGGCCACGGCGACGATGCGGACGATCCCGTCCTGGATTTCCGGCACCTCGTTCTCGAACAGATAGACCACCAGCCCGGCGTTGGCCCGGGAGACGATCAACTGGGGACCGCGACGGGGCACTTCGGAGACTTCCTTGAGGAAGACCCGGAAGGTGGCGTTGGCGCGGTAGTTGTCATTGGGCAGCTGGTCGCGGCGGGGCAGTTCCGCTTCCACCTCGGGACGGCCGAAGCCGCTGCTGACGGCCATGATCACCGACTGGCGCTCGAAACGGAGCACCTTGGCGTTCATCACCGGGTCTTCGAGGTCGGCGAATTCCTCCTGAATCATCTTGCGCTGGTGATCCCGCAGCTTCTGGGAAAGCACCTGCTTGGTCTGGATGGCGGCCATGCGGCCGAAGTCATCCTTGGCCGGGGTGACGTCGAGCAGCACCGAGTCGCCCAACTGGGCATCGGGAGCCACGGCCTGGACATCTTCAAGGGCGATCTCGTGGTCGCTGTCCTCGACGGTTTCGACGATGGTCTTGGTGGCCAGCACCCGGAACCCTTCCGCCTCGACGTCCAGTTCCACCTCGATGTTTTCGAAGTAATCCTCCTCGAACTGTTCGCCGATGCGCTGGGTGCGCTGATAGCGCTCGTAGCCCTTCTCCAGCGCTTCGCGCAGGGCGGCTTCAACCACGGCCGTGGGCAGTTTCTTCTGTTCGCTGATGGCGGCGATCAGATGCTCCAGACCGGGCAGGGTCACCATCGACATGGGGCTTGTCTCCTTGCGTAAGCGATGCGGGGGTGGGAACTAGGCGAGATCGACCAGCCGGACGCTGGCGATCGCGGCGCGGGCGATCTTCACCGTCCGCCCTTTCTTGTTGAGATGCACGTGGGTTTCGTCCCGACGGATCAGGGTGCCGACGTTCTCCTTCTGGCCCTCCACGGGATCGTGGGTGGTGACGCAGATGGGGAAGCCCTTGAAGGAGATGAACTCGCGGTCGGTGGTCAGCTGCTCGGGAATCCCCGGGCTGGACACTTCGAGGACGTAGGCATCCGGCAGCAGACCCGACTCGTCGAGCACCAGCTCGAAGGCCCGGCTCATCCGCTCACAGTCCTCCAGACCCGTGTCCCCGTCCAGGTTGCGGACGTCGATCCGCAGGCTCGGGGGGCTCTGGTTGGTGTGAAAGACCGCGTGAACGACTTCCAGCCGCAGTGATTCGGCAACCGGCCGGGCCAGTTCCAGAATCTCGGGGATGAGGGGGTGGGCCATGGGACGGAAATCCAATAAAAAAAGTGGGCTGTCACCCACTCCTCGTTCCCGGTGGCTGTCTGCAGTTCAGTCAGCCGCCTCGGGGTGGTGATCCCCGGGGAACGTCAGCCCACTATAGCGCACGCTCACGGCACCGGGGCTCCCAGCCCCAGGCTCAGCTGCTGCTCGGGCGGGGCCGGGGTCGGCAGGGCGGGCCAGTCGGGATGGGTGTCGCGCAGCTGCTGCTGCAGGGCCTGCAGGTTGGCGGGGGAGCAGCGCTCATCGGGGCAGTGGACGAAGCAGAAGAGTTCGATGCCTTCGCGCCGCCAGCGCCCCAGCCGTTCGCACCACTCCTGCAGGTAGCCCCGGTTGCGGGGTCCGTGGGGATGGGTGATCAGCCGCACGAAGGCGTAGCGGCTGGTGAGGGTGGCGGCCAGGGGCAGTGCTGGTTTGCGGTTGCGGCTATGCACCTGGGGGTCGTCGGAGCCGCTGTAGATCGCGCGGGTGTCCAGGATGGCCCGGCCCAGCCCCAGTGCGCCCAGGAGTTCGTTGAGGCGGGCAGCTGCGGCCGCACCGTACCAGTCCGGGTGGCGGACCTCCAGGCTGAGGGGATGGCGATCGCCCCAGGCCCGCAGAAACTTTGCCAGGTCATCGAAGCGATCCGGGCCGTAGCGGGGGGAGAGCTGCAGCAGCAGCGGACCGAGGCGATCGCCCAGGGGCTGCAGTCGCTCCAGAAAAGCGGCGGCATCATCGAGCCCCGCCGCCAAGGGTCGGTCATGGCTGATGCTGCGGTGCAGCTTCGGGCAGAAGCGGAAGCGCTCGGGCATTTCGGCACACCAGCGCTGAACAAGCTCCGGTCCTGGGATGGCGTAGAAGGTGGTGTTGCCCTCGACGGCGGTGAGGCGATCGCCGTAGCAGTGCAGGTAGTCGCGGCTGGGGGTGCCGGGCAGGGCTGATTTAAAGTAGCTAGGCGGTTTTTAGTGTAGGTGGCGAGCGGAGG
>CAYZUY010000192.1:0-4070 GCA_964481495.1 uncultured bacterium | reverse complement strand
CAGCTGTGCCCGGATCCAGGTGGAGACTTGTTCGGGCGTAACCATAGTCGGTGAAACCGAAGCACTGCTGATCAGTCTAACGACTGACCTACTTGCTGCCGGGTTGGGCCGGGGTGGCAGGTGCCGGAGCGGGGGTGGCCCCTTCCACGGCGGGGCGGGGGTAGGGGGTGCTGGCGAAGCCCAGTTCCACCAGCTGAGCGTAGGCGGCCTGACCGAGTTCCGTGGTCGGGTTCTGGGACTGCACCACCTGCACGAACAGCGGCAGGGCGACAGAGGGCTGGTTGAGGGCGCGGTAGACCAGACCGAGGCGGTACTTGGCGTTGTCGCGGGACTGGGCAGCTTCAACCACCTTCTTGCGCTGGTCGGCGGAAATCTTCAGGTCGATGCCGCTGAAGGCCCCGGAGAGGTCGGAGTGGAACTGCACCAGCAGTTCATAGGCTTTCTTGGCCGCCAGGAACTTCTGCTCCGCCAGTTCGTAGTTCTGCTGGTTGACCGCCTGTTTGGCTTCCTCGACCAGCTGGGCGGCGGTAGCCAGGGTAAGACCGGTGTCGGCGGCGACCTTCTCGGCCACTACCGGCGCGGTGGCTGGCTTGGCGGGTTTCGGTTTTGCGGAGGTCTGGGCGATCGCCGGAGCCGCCGTCGTCAGGGCTGCCAGCAGCAGGGCGGAGAGGAGGTTAGAGCGCATGGGCTTCGCAGAAGTAACGACAGAAAAAGGTGGATCCGGCGGCGCGGTCTCAGCAGTCTACCCCAATCCGGGTGCGGCCCCGGACGTGGTCGGAGGGACGCTGCGACCGACGACGCGTAGGGCTTGGCGGTGCAGATCGTCCATACGCTGACGCAGTTGCCGGGACAGGTCCCGGGCCCGCTGTTTCTCGGCCCCGGGGGCGATGTCATCGGTGCTCAGGGGTGGCCCGAAGCGAACAGCGACCCGGCCGCCGCAGCGGGGGTAGGGCTGGCTGTAGGCGAGGCCTACGGGCACCACCTGAACCGGCCCATCGCTCTGGGTAGCGGCCTGAATCGCCATCCAGGCCGGACCGACCTTAAGCGGATGTACCTGCTCATCGCGGTAGATGCCGCCCTCGGGGAAGACCACCAGCATCTCGCCGCTGGCCAGCAGATCCACGCCGTAGCGGACGCTGCCGATGCCCGGCTGATCGGTGTTCACCGGGAAGCCGCCGCAGCGCCAGATAAACCAGCCCTGGAGCCCGCGCATCTCGTTGGCGGAAACCATGAAGCGGATATCCCGCCCCGTGCCGGGGCGTCCGGCGGTGCGGGGCAGAATCAGGGCATCCCAGCGGGCCCGGTGGGTCGGGGCCAGCAGGACCGGCCCCCGGCGGGGGATATGCTCGAGCCCCTGCACGTCGATGCGGCGGAACATCAGCGGCAGGACGAGCCGACGGCCGAGGGTGTAGGCCAAGGGCATCAGCCAGGGGGAAATGCGCGACTGCTCGGACTTCAGGGTCGGCAGCGTGGAGGCGGCGCCCGCCGGGTCGGGTTGCGTCGTGGAGCGAAGGGCAACCATGGGCGGGGACGGTCACGAGGTTGAGCTTCACCATCCTACGGAACCCTCCCGTCGGGGCCGGAGCAGGACGGACAGTTTCGGCAGCGGTCACCCCAGCCTAAGATCGGAAGCTCAGCCATGCCGTGGAGGGCAGTGACCGTGCTAACGCTCGGGGTCAATATCGACCATGTGGCCACCATCCGTCAGGCCCGCCGCACGGTGGAGCCGGATCCTGTCGCGGCGGCGGTGCTCGTGGAACTGGCCGGGGCCGACGGCATCACCGCCCACCTGCGGGAGGACCGTCGCCACATGCAGGACCGGGACATCCGCCTGCTGCGCCAGACCGTGCGCACCCATCTGAACCTGGAGATGGCGGCCACCGACGAGATGATCGCGATCGCCCTCGACGTCAAACCGGATTACGTCACCCTGGTGCCGGAGCGGCGCGAGGAGATCACCACCGAGGGCGGTCTGGATGTGGCCGGCCAGCAGGCGCGGATGGATGAGGTGGTGGCCAGCCTGCAGTCGGCCGGGATTCCCGTCAGTCTGTTCATCGATGCGGACCCGGTCCAGATTGAGGCCTCAGCTACCAGCGGCGCGAAGTTCATCGAACTGCACACCGGTCCCTATGCCGAGGCCAAGGGGGAAGCGGCCGTAGCTGCCCAGCTGGATGTGCTGCGTCGAGGTTGTGAGCGGGCGATCGCCGCCGGTCTGCAGGTGAATGCCGGCCATGGCCTCACCTACTGGAATGTGCGGCCGGTGGCCCTGCTGCCCGGCATGGAGGAACTGAACATCGGTCACTCGATCATCAGTCGGGCCGTGCTGGTCGGTATGGAGCGGGCTGTGCGGGAGATGAAGCTGGCCATGCTGGGCCAGACCTTCTAGGGCGGCAGACCGAATAATCTGAGAGCAGTTAGGAGCGATCGAGCGATGACGACCTATTACTTTGTGGCGGGCAGCGAGAAGTTCTTCTGCGAGGAAGAGCCCCTGGATGAGGTGCTCCGCGAGCGGACCCGTCACTACCAGGACAAGGGTCTGGAGATCGACTTCTGGCTGGTGCGGCAGCCCGCCTTCCTAGAAGCGCCGGAACTGGCGGCGGCCAAGGCCAAGGTGCCCCAGCCTGCCGCGGCGGTGGTGACCACCAGTAAGACCTTCCAGACCTTCCTGAAGCTACGCATGGAGTTCGTGCTCCTGGGTGAGTTTGAGGCCCCCAGCGTTTCCATCCCCGATCCGCTGGCCTCCCTGGCGGCGGTGGGTTAGTCCATGGCCCGGGCCCCGCACCCGCTGCTCCGGCTCTACCGCCACGAGCGCCGCTACCGTCCCCGGATCGCGGCGGCGATCGCCTGCTCCATCCTCAACAAGATCTTCGACCTGGCGCCGCCGGTGCTGATCGGCATGGCAGTGGATGTGGTGGTGCGCCGTCAGGACTCCTGGCTGGCGGGCTTCGGGCTGACCGCGCCGGTGCAGCAACTGCAGGTGCTGGTGCTGCTCTCCTTCCTGATCTGGAGTCTGGAGTCGCTGTTCGAGTACCTCTACGGCGTGCTCTGGCGGAATCTGGCCCAGCAGGTGCAGCATGATCTGCGGCTGGAGGCCTACGGCCACCTTCAGGAGCTGGAGCTGGGATTCTTTGAGGAGCGCAGCACGGGGCAGCTGCTCTCAGTGCTCAACGACGACATCAACCAGCTGGAGCGCTTCCTGGACCACGGCGCCAATGAGGTGCTGCAGGTGGTGACTACCGTGCTGGTGATCGGCGGCACCATGGCCTGGCTGTCTCCGGCGGTGGCCGGTCTGGCGATGCTGCCGATGCCGGTGATCCTCTGGGGGTCGCTGCGCTTCCAGCGGCGGCTGGCGCCCCGTTACGCGGCGGTGCGTGATCAGGCGGGACTGGTGAATGCCCGTCTGGCCAATAACCTCACCGGCATGGCGACGATCAAGAGCTTCGCCGCCGAGGCCTTCGAGCGGCAGCGGATGGCCGAGGAAAGCGATGCCTACCGCCGCGCCAACGGGCAGGCGATCGCCCTCAGTTCCGCCTTCGTGCCCCTGATTCGCTTCGCCATCCTGTTCGCCTTCGTGGCGATTCTCTACGTTGGCGGTGAACAGGCGCTGCGCGGCCAGATCGCCATCGGCACCTACAGCTTCCTGGTCTTCATCACCCAGCGGCTGCTCTGGCCCCTGACCACCCTTGGCCGCACGCTCGACGAGTACCAGCGGTCCATGGCTTCCACCCGGCGGGTGCTCGATCTGCTGGCGACGCCGGTGGCGATTCCTACGGGTCAGCGGCGGCTGCCCCGGGCCGAGGTGCGCGGGACGGTGCAGTTCGAGCAGGTCGGTTTTGCCTATCCCCAGCGGCCCCCGATTCTGCCGCAGCTGGACCTGACGATCCCGGCGGGTCGCACCATCGGTGTGGTGGGGGCCACCGGTTCCGGCAAGAGCACGCTGGTGAAGCTACTGCTGCGCTTCTACGAGCCGCAGCAGGGTAGGGTTCTGCTCGATGGTGTCGACATCCGCGATCTGGACCTGCGCGACCTGCGCCGAGCTATTGGTTTCGTCAGCCAGGATGTCTTCCTGT
>CAYZUY010000191.1:0-4132 GCA_964481495.1 uncultured bacterium | reverse complement strand
TCACCCTCGCCGCCGGTCTGTCGACCGGCCTGGGCGGGTTGCTGGCCTGGGGTGTGCGCCGCAGCAACGAGGCCTTTCTCTGCACTGCCCTCGGCTTCTCCGGCGGGGTGATGATCTACATCTCCTTCGTCGAAATCCTGCCCAAGGCCCAACGCGCCCTCGCCCAGGAGCTGGCACCACTGGTCGCCCAACGCTGGGCGATCGCCGCCTTCTTCGGGGGCATGCTTCTGACCGCTCTGGTGGATCGCCTGCTGCCGAATCCGCAGTTGGAACGCGGCAAGCGCCGCCAGAAGCTGCGACGGGTGGGGCTGTTTACGGCCCTGATTCTGACACTGCACAACCTGCCCGAGGGGCTGGCCACGTTCCTGTCGAGTCTGAGCGATCCCCGGCTGGGGGTGGCGATCGCCGTGGCCATCGCCCTGCACAACATCCCCGAGGGCATCGCCGTGGCCGTGCCGATCTTCTACGCCACCGGGTCACGGCCCCGGGCCTTCGGGCTGGCCCTGCTCTCCGGACTCAGCGAACCCCTGGGAGCCCTGCTGGGCTGGCTGCTGCTCGGGGGCCGCATCAGCCCGGTCGGATTCGGCGTGCTCTTCGCCCTGGTGGCCGGGGTCATGGTCTTCCTCAGCCTCGATGAACTGCTGCCTGCCGCCCGCAGCGATCGCCACCCCCACCTTGCCATCTACGGCACGGTGGGCGGGATGGTGACCATGGCAGTCAGCCTGCTGCTGCTGGCCTGACGGCCGAGAAAGCCGGCTGCAGCAGGAATACCCAGCTCCGATAGGGGTATTACTCTGGTTAAGGTCTCTGCCCCCTCGCACCGGAGCAGCGGCAGGTGATCCGCGATGCAACATCGAGGCTGGTGTGAACGCTGACGACGTCAGACATCCTGAATTCTCGGCGATGGCAGACGGTCTCCGGGCGTCCGAACCGGACTGGCGGGCACTGCTGCTGGAGCAGACGACGGACCTGATGTTCACCAAGGACCTTTTGGGTCGCTACCGTTGGATGAACCAGGCCTACGCCGACCTCGTGAAGCGCCCCCTCAATAGCCTGATCGGGCAGCGTGCCGAGGACCTCTGGCCGAGCGAGATTGCCAGGGCACTGCGCCGGGACGACCTGCAGGCGATAGAGCGGCACCAGCCCTGCACCCTGCTCGAGTGGCTGGAAGTCGACGGCACTCCTCTGCCCCTGCTGGTGGTCAAGGGGCCGCTCTATCATCGGGGAGAACTGGTGGGCAGCTTCGGCATTGCCCGCGACATCCGCGACCTCTGGACCGAGCGCGAACAGCTCCTGACCCGGGAAAAGCTCTACAGCAGCATCTTCGATCGCTCCAGTGACGGGCTGTTCATTATCGACCCCGATACCCTGCACTTCGTCGAGTTCAACACCGCCGCCCATGAGCCCCTCGGCTACAGCCGTGAGGAATTCGCCCGGCTGACGGTGATGGATCTACAGGCCGAGCCCGACCCGGACTGGCTGGCCGAGCGGGTCAGGGTACTCCGGGAACAGGGCCACGAGGAATTCGAGAATCGCCACCGGGCCCGGGACGGCAGCCTCCGCAAGGTCTGGGTTAGCAATCGCCTGCTGGACGAAGGCTCCCGGCCCTACGTGGCCACGGTGGTGCGCGACCTCACCCTGCTCGAACAGAGCCAGGCCCTGCTTGAGCAGGCCGAGGCCCTCGCCCACCTCGGCAGCTGGGAGCTGGATCTGACCAGCCAGGAGCTGATCTGGTCCCTGGAGACCTACCGCATCTTCGAGCGGAACCCCGAGACCGACCTTCCCAGTTACGCCAGCTTTCTGGAACACATTCACCCCGAAGATCGGGCCCGCGTGGACGAGACCTACCGGTGCTCGGTGGAGCAGCGCCTGCCCTACGAGCTGAAGCACCGCCTGCGCTTCCCCGATGGCCGTGAAAAGGTGGTGTTCGAGCGGGGCCGCACCGACTACTCCCCCGAGGGGAAACCGCTCCGCTCCTACGGCACCGTCCAGGAGATCACCGAACTGGCCCGGGCCCAACGGCAACTCGAAACCCTGGCCTTCACCGATGCCCTCACCGGCCTGCCCAACCGGGAGCAGACCCTGCGCCATCTGCTGCAGACCTTGCAGCAGCACCCCCGGCAGGCTGTCATCCTGCTCAACCTTGACGGCTTCCGTCGCGTCAATGACAGCCTCGGCCGTCAGGCCGGCGACCAGCTGCTCTGCTGCATCGCCGAAGCTCTGCACCGGTTTCTCACCGCCCAGGACTGGCTGGCCCGCCTCAGTGGCGGCGAGTTCCTGATCGTCCGCCCCGAGGCCGACACGGCAGCAGCGATCGCCCTTGTGGCCGAACTGCAGCCGCTGATCACCCGCACCACCTGCGGCAATCTGACCGAGGCCATCAGCATCACCGCCTGTGCCGGCATCAGCTGCAGCCCCGAGCATGGCACCGACCCCGAGCCCCTGCTGCAGATGGCTGCCACCGCCCTGCAGCAGGCTCGCCTGCAGGGGGCCAACGGTTGTGCAGTCTACCGACCGGCCCTGACCGAACAGCTGCGCCACCAACTGCAGCAGGAGGTCGAGCTGCGTCAGGCACTGTCCCGGGGTGAACTGTTCCTCGTCTACCAGCCCCAGGTGAACCCCAGGGGAGAGCTGATCGGCCTTGAGGCCCTGGTCCGCTGGCAGCACCCAGAACGGGGGCTGGTGTCCCCCGGAGAGTTCATCCCCACCGCCGAACGCTGCGGTCTGATCCACTCCCTCGGTCGCTGGGTGATGGACGAGGCCTGTGCCCAGCTGGCCCAGTGGCGACGCCAGGGCCTGGAACCGCCCACTCTGGCGGTCAATCTCTCGCCGCTGCAGCTGCAGGAGGGCGTTACCCCCCTCTCCCACTGGCTCGAACCCATCCTCGAGGCCCACAACCTCCGCCCCGGTGACCTGGAGCTGGAAATCACCGAGTCCTGCCTGCTACCCGAGAGTGGCATCCACGTCGATGGTGAACTCGAGCGCCTGCGTGCCCTGGGAGTCTCTCTGGCCATCGACGACTTCGGCACCGGCTACTCCTCCCTGCAGGTGCTCCACCGCCTGCCGGTCCAGGCCCTGAAGATCGACCGCAGTTTCGTCGATAACCTCGAACAGGACCACTCCCTGCAGACCATCGTCCGCACCATCCTGCTCCTGGCCCAGGGGCTGGGACTACGTACCCTGGCCGAAGGGATTGAAACCGAGTTCCAGGTGCGCATGTTCACCGCCCTCGGCTGCTCGGCCTTCCAGGGCTACCACTTCAGCCGCCCCCTCGATGCCACCGCCACCACCGCACTGCTGCAGCGCCGGTTTGAGTCGGCAGCGGCGGAGCACTCCTGAACCCAACCGGCTCAGGGCAGAATCAGTCCCCAGTCGTTTGCCGCCACGGAGGTGAGAATCACCGGCCGGTCCGGGTCCTCACCCCAGCCACGTACCACCCGCGCCTGACAGTTGGACCAGACCAGTACCCCTGCCTCCGGCTGGAAGGTCTCGTAGTAGAAGTCCCGCACTTCGCCATCCCGCTCGAGGATGCTCACGAATTCGATCATGTACTCCCAGGGCATCCGCCGCCGGGCGTATTCCGGGGGCAGCCGCCGCGGGCTGGTTTCCTCCAGGCTGTAACGGCTGACACCGCTCGGACTCGGCCAGGGCCAGTCCTCCCCGCTGTCGTGGGAGCACATGGCGTGGATGGCACCACCGTAGGGGGGGAGATCGCAGATCGCCGTCGATAGGGCCGAGGGGGCCACCCGCTGCTGGAACTCGAGGAGGGCGCAATGCTGGGCCGGCGTCGCCCGCAGGATGTCCGGCCGCCAGGGCTGAATGGCATCCGACAACTGCCGCCGGGGCTGCCAGGCCCAGTCGGGGCGCACCCGCAGCACCACCTGCGCCCCCAGTTGGAAGCGAATCCAGTTGTAGTGCATCAGGCTGCCGAAGCTCTCGCGGCAGATCCAGATCCAGTGCCCGCACAGGCGGTTCAGGGCTGCGGCCTGATGCAGTTCATCGGTGGCAATCACCAGCTCCCGCACTCCAGCCGCGTCCAGAACCCGACGCTGATGCACAGGCAGCAGGTCGGTGATCAGACGCTCGACGTGCCAGGGAAAGCAGGACGGGGACAAGCGGACAGGAACGGGTA
>CAYZUY010000190.1:0-4145 GCA_964481495.1 uncultured bacterium | reverse complement strand
GGCGGCCCTGGCTGGTCACCGGTGAAGCGATACCCGCAGAGCTGCAGCAGTCGCTCGCGACGACTTCCACAACGGCGCAAGTTCAGGCTGTGGAAAAAGTTTGTACCACCCCCATAACTGGTGGGGGCTGTGGTGGTCCGGTTGGATCGGACACACTCTCGGATCGGGGTTCGGAGGTTCGGAAAAAGGTTGATATCTCTGTTAAACACCCCCCAGTCCGCCGTGGCGTCACGGAAACGGCTCTTCCGACACCCCAGCCCTTGCCCGGAAATGACTGGGCGGTAGTGCGGGTGAGTCCCGAGGATGTGGAGCTGGTGCCATCCTCGCCCTGCGGTCATGCTCTGCAGCGCCCCGATCGTCCGAAGCTGCGGAAATCCGCGGCCGAAGTCCCTGTCGAGCCAGTCACTGATCCGACTGAATTGACAGGGCAGGTCCCTGTTCAACAACCGGGACTGCGTCTGAAGCCGGAGGATGTCGCGCACTTGGTAGTCACCGGTGTGGCCTGGGAGTGGGATTTCCAGACCCGGGAACTGACCCCGGAACCGATCCCCGAGAATGCGGAGGACCTGCTGCGGGAGATGGGCCAGCACCGCTTCCACCCGGAGCAGTTCTGCTGGACCCGCTATCGGAACCGCAGGGTGCTGCTGCTCTGGTCGGCGGGGCATGAGATCCAGTTCCGGGGTCGTGGCGATGTCAGCAAAGCATCCCAGTAGGATGGGCAGGGCTCACGGGGACGTCGATGAAGACCGACAAACTGTTCTACGCACTCTTCCAGCAGAGCCCAGCGGTGGCACTGACCCTGCTCCCGGATCTGCCGATCGATGCGGTCTACGACTTCAGTGCTCCCGTGGTCAAGGAATCGGAGTTCCGCCTCGACGGACTGCTGACGCCCGAAGACCCGGATCTGCCGCTGGTCTTCATCGAAGTGCAGATGTTCCCGGATCCCCGCTTCTACAGCCGTTACTTTGGCGAGGTGTTTACCTATCTGCACGAGTACGCCTGGGAGCGGAATTGGCGGGGGTTACTGGTCGTCAGGCAGCAAGGGATGAATCTGGGGCTGGAGGGCATCGGCACCGAGCTGCTGGATGGCAGAGTGACTCGGGTCTACCTGGATGAGCTGCGCGAGCAGTCCGACCTGTCTGCTGAGTTGCTCCTGCTGCTGCTGATCGCCGCTGAGCCTGAGGAGGTTGGGGAGCTCGGCAGACGGGTACTGGCAGCGCCGGCCCGCCATCTGGATCCATCCCAACTGCTGGGGCTGGTCGAGACTATAGTGGTGGGCAGAATGCCGACTCTGTCTCCTGAGGAGATTCAGGCCATGCTGGGACTCGTTACTGAAGAACTGAAGCAGACCCGCTTCGCCCAGGACCTGATGGCTGAGGGGGAACTGGCTCTGTTGACTCGTCAGCTCAGCCGACGCTGTGGCACCCTCACTCCTGTGCTTCTCAGCCGTCTCAAGGGTCTGAACATCAATCAACTAGAGGCCCTGGGTGATGCTGTGTTCGATTTGGGCAGCATCGCAGATCTGGAAGCCGGGCTGGATCGTCTGGGCTAGGTCGACCCATGCTGGGCCTGATCACCGATGAACTGAGACAGACCCGTTTCTTTCGGGATGTTTTTCGTGAGGGAGCACTGGCCCTTCTGACCCGACCACTCACCCGCCGTTGTGGCACACTATCGCCGTCTCTGCTGGCCCGGGTCCAGTCCCTGAGCCTTGAACAGCTGGAGGAGCTGGGCGATGCCCTGCTGGACTTCAGCGGTGTGGAGGACCTGGAGACCTGGCTGGCCCGCTGAGCCGAGCGGCCATCGTACCGATTTTCTGGGACCGGCTCTGCTGCCGGTAGGCCGGTCTTTTGGTCTATGAGGGCGGGAGTCCGGTTGCCGTTCCAGACTCCTGCCCGAGCAGTTCTGCTGGACCCGCTATCGGAACCGCAGGGTGCTGCTGCTCTGGTCGGCGGCGCATGAGATTCAGTTCCGGCTCCTGGGTGCAGGAGGATAGAGAGATGGCGAAGAATGCAGATCTCAGCAGCAAGCGCCTGATCAGTCTTGCCCCCGAGGGCTGGGCTCGATGGGTGACTGCTGATCCGACTCTGGAGGTGATGGAACTCCTCAGTGGAGAGTTCCAGTGGGTTGGTCGTGACAGCGATGCGCTGATCAAGGTTCGTCACCCGCAGCGCGGGGAGATTATTGTCCTGACGGAAGTGCAGCTGCGCTACCAGAGCCGGATGCCGCAGCGGATGCGGGCCTATCCGGCTCTGGCGGAGGAGAAGTATGGGCTGCCGGTGTTTCCGGTGCTGATCAATCTGCTGCAGGTGTCGGAGAACCCGACGATTCCGGATCGGTACGAATCGGAACTGCTGGGGCTCCACAGCCGCCAGGACTACCGGGTGATCAACCTCTGGGAGGTGCCGGTGGAGCAGGTCTTCGAGCGGGAGTTGCTCCCGCTGCTGCCATTCACCCCGCTGATGGCGGGGGGTGACACGGAGGCCTGTCTGGAAAAGGCCGCTCGGCAACTGCGGGCTGATGAACGGTTACAGGAGCTCGAGTCGATGCTGGCGCTGTTTGCTAGCTTTGTGCTGGAGCAGCAGATCGTCCAACGGATTCTGAGGTGGGATATGGCAATGCTTGAGAACTCCCCCCTGGCGATGGAACTGATGCGCCGCGGGGAGCAGAAAGGTGAACTGACTGTCCTGACCCGACAACTCACACGCCGCTGCGGCACACTGTCGCCGTCTCTGTTGGCCCGGGTCCAGGCCCTGAGCCTGGAGCAGCTGGAGGAACTGGGTGATGCCCTACTGGACTTCAGCGGTGTGACGGACCTGGAGACCTGGTTGGCCCGCTGAGCCCGGGCGGCCACTGTTGGGACCGGCTCTCCTGCAGGTAGGCCGGTCTTCCGGTATCTGCGGGCAGTGCTGCAGGCATCTTCCGGTACTGCAACCGGACTCCTGCCATGAGCTTCACCCAGGCCTTCGGCTACCAGCTCTACATCGCTGACGCGACCTCCGCGACAGACACGCATCCAACTACCAGCACGGGACTGAAGGAACTGCTCAACTGCACTGACAGCGGCATCCACATCAAGTCGAAGACGGTCGAGGTAGTGGACTACAGCAGCAGTGGTGGCTTCGCCAAGTCGCTGGTGACCGGCCAGAGCTACGAGCTTCAGGTGAGCGTCAACATCGACCCGGCGGACGAGGGGTACCAGCTGCTCAAGGAAGCCAGCAAGAATGCGGTTGAAGGCGCCTACATCAAGTGGTATCGCCTCAGCCCGCTGGCGGGGGGCACCACCCGCGAGGCCCACGCTGGCATCGCCTCGGTGCAGGACTTCAAGGAATCGATCCAGGCTGGAGGCATTGCCGCCTGTACCTTCACCCTGGCCGGGTATGACGGCTTCACCTACACCGCGGCCACGTAGGGGGTCGCAGGCATCTTCCGGTGACCAATCTCCTGGCAGCCGCTCCGAACGGGGCGGCTTTTTTCTATGGCCACTGCTTTTCACCCCTACTCCAACGCGACGGTGATCTTCCAGATTCCGACCGCAACACTGGTGACAGACCCCACGACCGGCAACCAGCGGCCCGTGATCGACCCTGTACCGGTGCGGGCTTTCCTGAAGTTCCGCAAGACGGCCGGGGAGCCGCAGCAGCTGGGGACGCCGGAAGTAACGACGGTCTTCGAGGGCCGAGCCACAGAGGCGATCCCGGCCACAGTCATCGAAACCACGCCGGTGCAGATCCAGCTGGACGATGAAGCGACGATCTGGGCCGGGACGGTGCAGTCGGTGCGATTGCCCTACGGCGCCGGGGGCCTCGGGGCCACCATCGCGGCGATCGCCGGAGAATCGCTGGTCATCCATGCCCGGCGACAGCCATGAGACGGACAGCGGAGCAGCGTCAGCTGACGGAGCTGGCCCGGTCGCTGGGGTTCGAGCTGGTGCGCTGCCGACGGCATCAGGTGTGGCGCCATCCGAACGGCAGCCAGGTGGTCTTCTCGGCCACGCCCAGTTGCCCGAGAGCCCTGCTCAACGCCCGGGCCCAGCTGCGGCGGGCGGCATCTTCTGCGTGACGGAAACAACGGCGGCGACATGGGAGTGACCATCGGGGGTGTCACCCTCAACCGACTGACAGCGCACCCGGCGGGCTGGACCG
>CAYZUY010000189.1:996-4163 GCA_964481495.1 uncultured bacterium | reverse complement strand
GTACGCCCCGCTCCCGGCAGAGGGCTCCCAGGTCCGCAATCGGCTGCAGCGTACCGACCTCGCTCTGGCCCCAGATCACCGACACCAGCCGCGTATCCGGGGCGATCGCCTCCCGCAGCGCCTCCGGGGATACCTGACCCCGCCGATCCACTCCCAGCCATGTGACCCGCCAGCCCTGGCGCTCCAGAGTCAGAGCTGGTTCCCGGACCGCTGCGTGCTCAACGGCCGAGACGATCAAGTGCCCCGGCACCGGAACCGTGGCAGCGACGCCGAACAGCGCCAGATTATCCGCCTCGGTGCCTCCGGCGGTGAAGACAATCCCCTCCGGCTCGCCACCGATCAGGGAGGCCACCTGCAGCCGCGCCTGCTCGATCGCCAGGGCGGCCCGCTGACCCCAGGCATGGAGACTCGACGGATTTCCCCAGGCGGATTCCAGCACCGCCGTCATCCGAGCCAGCACCTCCGGCCGCACCGGCGTGGTCGCGCTGTGGTCGAGGTAGATCTGCATGACCCGATCCGGCACCGTCATTGTTCTGCCAGCCTATCCGCTTCCCGAGCCGGGGCAGAATCGCGGTTTTCTGTTTCAAGATGTAAACAAAAAACCGTCATGACGCTTTGATTGCTTGACGCTTTTCGGGCAAGCTGTCTATGGTAGGCTCACCACCGGAAAGCCATCCGGACGTCCATGCAAGACAAGTACAAAGTCACGCTGTATCTGCCCCCGGAGCTGCATCGGCAGCTGAAGATCCGCGCTGCGGTCGATGCCGAACCGATGTCCACCCTGGCTGAACGGGCACTGCGCTTCTATCTTGACCACGCCGAGATCGTGGATGAGGTGGAGGCCGGTCAGGCCAATACCCATCGGGTCTACGCCTGTCCCGACTGCACCAGCCCGGTCGTGCTCCGCTCCGGTGAGCTGGTTTCCCTGCGTCAGTCCCAGACGCAGGCGGCGGTGCTGGTCGACGATCTGTCCGAGCTGGACGCATCGCTGACGATGCCCGCCAGTGGCGAAGAACTCGTGCCCTGCTGAGGCGGGCCCGCGCTTCGCCCCATTCCCGGATTCGCCGTTCTCTCCAGTCTGGGAGGTCGATCCCGATGCGCGAGCAGCTCAATATTCTGCTTCAGGTTCAGTACCCGCTGATCTACCTCGTCACTCCCGAGGAGGAGCGCAGCGAGCGGGCGATCGCCCTGCTCACCCAGACGGGAACCCCCCGCAAGCTCTGGATCTGGACTGTCACCCATGGTCTGGTGGAGTATGGCCAGCCGCGTCAGGTGACCCACCATTCCACCGTGTCGCCCCAGGCGGCGATCGAGTGGGTAATCCGCCACAAAGATCCCGGCATCTTCGTCTTCAAGGATCTGCATCCCTTCATCGAGTCTCCCGAGGTGACCCGCTGGCTGCGCGATGCGATCGCCCAGTTCAAGGGAGCCGACAAGACGATCATCCTGATGTCGCCGCTGCAGTCGATCCCCATCGAGCTGGAGAAAGAGGTGGTGGTGCTCGACTTCCCGCTGCCGGACCTGGCGGAACTGGGTCAGGTGCTGGATCGGGAGATGGAGCGCCTGCCCGGCCGTTCCCTCGGCGAGGAGGCCCGCGAACACCTGCTCAAGGCTGCTCTGGGGCTGACCCGGGATGAGGCCGAGAAGGTCTACCGCAAGGCCACGGTGACCGCTGGTCGGCTGACGGAACGGGAGGTGGACATCGTCCTCTCCGAGAAGAAGCAGCTGATCCGCCGCAACGGCATCCTCGAGTTCATCGAGGAGGACCAGACCCTCGACAGCGTCGGCGGCCTGGAGGAACTGAAGCACTGGCTGCACCAGCGCTCCGGCGCCTTCAGTGAACGGGCCCGCGACTACGGGCTGCCCCAGCCCAAGGGGATGCTGATTCTCGGCGTGCCCGGCTGCGGCAAGTCCCTGATCGCCAAAACCACTTCCCGGCTCTGGGGGCTGCCCCTACTGCGTCTGGACATGGGGCGGGTCTACGACGGCTCCACCGTCGGCAAATCCGAAGCCAACCTGCGCAGTGCCCTGAAGACCGCCGAGTCGATCTCCCCGGCGATCCTGTTCATCGATGAGCTGGACAAGGCCTTTGCGGGCAGTGCCGGCAGTGCCGATTCCGACGGTGGCACCAGCAGCCGTATCTTCGGCTCCTTCCTCACCTGGATGCAGGAGAAGCAGTCGCCGGTGTTCGTGATGGCCACGGCCAATCGGGTGGAACGGCTGCCGGGTGAGTTCCTGCGAAAGGGTCGCTTCGACGAGATCTTCTTCGTCGATCTGCCCACCCTGGCGGAGCGCATGGACATCTTCCGCATCCACCTACAGAAGCGCGGTCGCGACCCGGAACGGTTCGAGCTTGAGGAACTGGGCAAGGTCTCCGATGGCTTCTCCGGGGCCGAAATCGAGCAGGCCCTGATCGCGGCCATGTACGAGGCCTTCGCCCAGGACCGCGACTTCTGCCAGTTCGACATCATTGCCGCCATCAAGTCGACCCTGCCTCTCTCCCGCACCATGCATGAGCAGGTGACCGCTCTGCGGGACTGGGCGCGCCAGCGGGCCCGACCGGCTGCGGCCTCCGTCGCCGAATATCAGCGACTGGAGTTCTGACAGGCTTCTCTGCCCGATCCCGGTCGGGTAGGAAGGGCGGTTCTACGGAGCCGTCTTCTCAACCGGTAAACAACCGGTGTTGTATCCATAACCGCCTCTCTCAATGCATTAAGCTCAAACCCTTCTCTTCCGGCAATGGAGGAATAACCGATGTCCCACTTCAGCACCCTGCGCACCAAGATCACCGATGCCGAAGTCCTGAAGCAGTCGCTGCGGGATCTGGGGATTACCGTCCGAACGGATGCCGAGATCCGGGGTTACAACGGCCAGCGGCTGCGGGCCGATCTGGTGGCCGAACTGGACGGTGACTACGACCTCGGCTGGTCCCGGAACGCGGATGGGTCCTTCGACCTGATCGCCGATCTCTGGGGCGTGGCCAAGAAGCACAACCAGACGGAACTGATCAATTCGATCAACCAGAAGTACGCCGTCAACAAGACCCTGGCCGATGTCCGCCGCCCCGGGCTGAGCAATGCCAACGTCAAACTGGTGCTGCAATAAGCTGTCGATTCTCGCCATCGCTTAAACCTCAATCCTGCTGCCGGGCGGTCCACTGGGCTGCC
>CAYZUY010000189.1:342-986 GCA_964481495.1 uncultured bacterium | reverse complement strand
TTGTGAGGTGGGGCGGAACTCGATCCTGCGTCCGGTCGTCTGGGACACCGCCCTCCGGTCGGCCCCGTTGACTAGGCTGGTAGGGCATTCTCCTGTCCCTGACGCTGTCGGAGTCTGATGGTCGCCCCGCCTCCCCTGCCCGTGCCCACCCGGTCGAGACCCTGGCTGCGGCCGCTGCTGATTGCTGCCCCCCTGTTGCTGGGGGGGCTGAGCATCTGGCAGTGGCAGCGACGCAATGCCGAACCGCCGCCGCGCCAGCGGCCTGTGCTGGTCGAGACGATGCCGGTGGTGCGGGGTGATCTGCCCGTGGAACTGGCGGTGACCGGCCAGATCCGGGCGATCAACAGTGCGGCGGTGCGCCCCCAGGTGTCGGGGGTGATCCGGGCGGTACTGTTCCGGGAAGGACAGCGGGTGGTGGCGGGTCAGCCCCTGCTGCAACTGGACCCGGCTCCCTTCGAGGCGAATCTGCAGCAGGCGATCGCCCGCGAGCGGCAGGCCCAGGCGCGGGTGCTGCAGGCCGAAGCGGAGGCCCGCCGCAGTCGTGTGCAGGCCCGCACGGCCCGGGCCAAGGCCCAGCGCTACCAGCAACTGCTGCGCGAGGGCGGCGTCAGCCGCGACCAGGCGGAGCAGTTCTTCAGTGATGC
>CAYZUY010000189.1:0-332 GCA_964481495.1 uncultured bacterium | reverse complement strand
TGCAGGCGGCGACCCTGAGCAGCGACAGTGTGATCGCCAGTGCCCGAGCGGAGCTGGCGGCGGCCCGGGCTGCCGTGCAGACGGCCCGTCTGCAGCGCGGCTACACGGTGGTGCGGGCCCCCCTGACGGGCCGGGCGGGTAGCTTGCAGCTGACGGTCGGCAATCTGGTGCGCGAGAACGAGGCCCAGCCCCTGCTGCGCATCAACCAGCTCAACCCGATCGAGCTGCAGTTCGCCGTTCCCCAGCGCCTGCTGCCGGAGGTGAGAGCCCGCCAGGGTGAGCTGCGGGCAACCATTCAGGACCGAGGGGTGCGCCGCAGCGGCCCGGTGGTG
>CAYZUY010000188.1:0-4192 GCA_964481495.1 uncultured bacterium | reverse complement strand
TCGACCCCGCCGAAGGCCTTGAACAGCATCGCCTTGCCTTCCATCACCGGCAGACCGCCCTCGGGGCCGAGGTTGCCGAGGCCGAGCACCGCACTACCGTCGGTGACGATCGCTACCATGTTGCCCTTCACCGTCAGGTCGTAGACCCGCTCGGGATCGGCGGCGATCGCCTTGCAGACCCGACCGACGCCGGGGGTGTAGGCCATGGCCAGGTCCGACTGGCTGGTGAATTCCAGCTTCGGATCGACGGTGATCTTGCCGCCCGCATGCAGGCGGAAGGTGCGGTCGTAGGAATCGAGCAGTTCCACGTCCTCGGTTTCGCCGACCACGGCGATGATCCGCTGGGCCTGCTCCTCGCTGGCAGCATCCACCGTCAGTTCCCGCACAATCCGTTCGCCCTCCTGGCCGACCAGGGTCACCTGCCGGACGTTGCCGCCGGTGACGGCGATCGCCCCGATCACCATGGCCAGAACCTCGGAACTGTCGGGGGCCGCGAACCGGATCGCGACGCTGTAGCTGGCGTTGGGCTGTAGCTGGGCCATGGGATTGGGGAGGGCAGCAGAAAACGACACAACCTCCATTGTCGCAACAGTCCGCCCCCGGCGGTGGACTAACGGGGTGTCCCGGGTCGGGCCTGGGCAAAGCGCCCCAGGGCCGCCAGTAGATCCTCCCGCCGCAGCGGTTTGCAGAGGTAATCATCCATGCCCGCCTCCAGGCAGTCCTGGCGATCGCTGTCCAGGGCGCGGGCGGTGAGGGCGATCACGTAGGGGCCGGTGCCATGGCGCTGCCGCAGCAGCCGGGTGGCGGTGAGACCATCCATCTCCGGCATCTGCACATCCATCAGCACCAGATCGAAGGGTTGTCCATCCAGAGCCTCGAGTGCCTCGCGACCATTGGTGACAGTAGTCAGCCGGTGCTCGAGCCGGGTCACCAGGGCCTGAATCACCCGCTGGTTGACCGGGTTGTCCTCCGCCAGCAGGATGTGCAGCGATCGCCCGCCGGAGAGGGGCGGTGCTAGCGTCCCGATGGGGGGATCGGCCGGGTCCGGGCGCAGGACCGGACGCAGCAGCAGGTGGAAGCGGAACACCGATCCCCGGCCGGGCTGGCTCTCGGCGCTGATGCTGCCCCCCATCAGGTCGCAGAGGCGTCGGCAGATGGCCAGCCCCAGACCGGTGCCGCCGAAGCGGCGGGTGTTGGAGCTGTCCCCCTGGCGGAAGGGCTGAAACAGGCCGTCGAGCTGATCGGCCGACATGCCGATGCCGGTGTCGCGCACCTCCCCCTCCAGGCACCAGACCGTCTCGTCGGGCTGGCCGCCGAGCCGGACGCTCACGTCCCCGGCAGGGGTGAATTTGACGGCATTGCCGATCAGGTTGAGCAGAATCTGCTGCACCCGCAGACTGTCTCCCAGCAACTGGCTGGGCACCTCGGCCGCCACCTCGCCGCGCAGCTGCAGCCCCTGGGCGATCGCCTTCGGTTCGAGCATCGCCAGACAGTCCGTCAGGCAGCGGCGTGGGTCGAAGGGGCGCTGCTCGAGTTCCAGCTGCCCGGCCTCCACCTTCGAGAAGTCGAGGATGTCGTTGATCACGTTCAGGAGAATCTCGCCGCTGCTGCGGATCGTCTCCACCAGCGGCCGCTGCTGGGCATCCAGCGGCGTTTCCTCGAGCACGTCGGTGAGGCCGATCACCGCGTTCAGGGGCGTGCGGATCTCGTGACTCATGTTGGCCAGAAACTCGCTCTTGCTGCGGCTGGCCTCCAGGGCCCGGTCCCGGGCCTGCTGCAGATCGGCGTTCAGCTGCCGCAGTTCCGCCAGGGTGGTGCTCTTGGTCTGCAGCAGCACCAGATAGTCGCTGACCGGGTCGTGCAGTGCAAAGTCCTGCAGGTGCAGACCGAGGGGGCGCAGCTCCGCCAGTTCTGTCACCCAGGGTGAGCCGACGAAGACGAGCACGGCCGCCTCCGCCAGCACCTGCCCCTTCAGCTGCAGACTGGAGTGGTGGGCCCGCAGGAAGACCAGGGACTGCTGCCGTGCGGCCAGGGTCGGGAAGTCCACCCGGGCCAGTCGGGGCCGTTTGACCTCGAACAGATCCTCCAGGGGCCGACCAAGGGCGTCGGCAGGCAGCAGTCCGGCCAGGGCCTGACCCACCTGCTGCAGGCAGCAGTCCCGGTCCAGCACCAGATGGAACGGGAAGAGGCGATCGAAGGCCGCGGCGCTCGGCTGCCAGCGCTGCATCGTCCTAGGCCTCGCTATCGCTCAGGCGTTCCTGATACCGGATCCGGAAGATGTCGTGGTCGGCGCCCTGCTCCCGGTCGGCGGTCTGGGTGACATCGACGTCGGTGTCGAAGCGATCGGTAGTGGAGGGTCAGTTCCTGCTCGGCGGCGGTCTCACAGTCGAACTCCGGGGGCTGAAGCTGGGGAAAGCTCACCCCGACGCGGGCATGCAGTTCGTCGAGATTGCCCAGGAACTCCGGCAGGGTATCCCCGGCCATGGCCATCAGCTCGCCGTAGCCTTCCTCGCCGGTGTAGCGCACCCAGTACTGCCCGAACTCCTCCATGATCTGCGCCGGAGGTAGCCCCAGTACTTGGCTGGCGGCCATCACCAGCCGGTGGGTGAGGTCGTCGGGGTAGGACTCCAGGCTCAGGAAGTGGTCTTCGACCACCTCTGCCCGGGCCCGGATCCGCTGCCAGGTCTCCTCGCCGAAGCCGCTGCAGACCATGTCGCGGATGGCTTTGTTGACGAGACCGTACATCAGAGGCCCGCGGAACAAACTGACCTGAAGTATGACCGAGAACCCCGGAAGCTGCCCTCCGGGATTCGGCCGATTTCCTGCCTAGGCCTCTTCGCTCGGCTTCTTGGGCTTGTAGGTGGAGGCCACCTGCAGTTCCTTCAGCTGCTTCGGGTCAACCCCGGAGGGGGCGTCGGTGAGCAGACAGCCCGCCTGCTGGGTCTTGGGGAAGGCAATCACGTCGCGGATCGAGTCCTCGCCGGTGATCAGCATCACCAGCCGGTCGAGCCCGAAGGCCAGACCGCCGTGGGGCGGGGTGCCGAAGTCGAAGGCTTCGAGCAGGAAGCCGAACTTCTCCTGAGCCTCCTCGGGGGCCAGACCGATGGCCTCGAACACCTGCTCCTGGATGTCCCGCTGGAAGATCCGCAGGCTGCCGCCGCCGATCTCCAGGCCGTTGAGCACCAGGTCGTAGGCCTGAGCCCGGGCGGTCTTGAGATCGCCCATATCTTCGGGTTTGGGGGCGGTGAAGGGGTGGTGCAGCGCTTCGAGGCGCTTCTCGTCGGCGTTCCACTCGAACATCGGGAAGTCGACCACCCAGAGGAAGTTGAGCTGGTCGGGGTCGATCAGGCCCAGTTCCCGGCCGATGTAGAGGCGCACCCGGTCGAGGGACTTGTTGACGATCTCGGTGGTGCTGGCGCCGAAGAGCAGCAGCGTGCCGGCTTCAGCCCCAGTGCGCCGCAGGATCTCGGCCTTCATCTCCTCGGTGAGGTTGTCCTTGATCGCCCCGATGGTGTCGATCTCGCCGTCCTCGCGCACCCGGATGTAGGCCAGACCAGCGGCTCCGGCCTCGGTGGCTTCCCTGAAGATGTCGCCGCCGGGCTTGATGCGGACGTTGGAGATCAGATCGTTGCCGCCGGGCACCGGCAGCACCTTCACCTTGCCGCCCGCCTTGACGGCCCCGCTGAACACCTTGAAGCCCATGTCGGCAACGACATCGGAGACATCCACCAGTTCCAGGCCGAAGCGGGTATCGGGGCGATCGCTGCCGTAGCGGTCCATGGCCTCGGCGTAGCTAAGGCGGGGGAAGGGCCGGGGCAGTTCGATGCCCTTGACCGCGCTGAAGATGCGGCAGATCAGCCGCTCGTTCAGGTCGATGATCTCGTCCTGGGACATGAAGCTCATCTCCATGTCCAGCTGGGTGAATTCCGGCTGGCGGTCGGCGCGCAGGTCTTCGTCGCGGAAGCAGCGCGCCACTTGGAAGTAGCGGTCGAAGCCGCTCACCATCAGCAGCTGCTTGAACAACTGGGGCGACTGGGGCAGCGCGAACCACTCGCCGGGGTTGACCCGCGAGGGCACCAGATAGTCGCGGGCGCCTTCGGGGGTGGACTTGGTCAGGATCGGGGTCTCGACTTCGACGAACCCCTCCTCATCCTCCAGGAAGCGGCGCATCGCCTTGACCACGGCGTGGCGG